>PBHQ01000029.1 GCA_002719475.1 Methanobacteriota archaeon
GTTCAACCTTAGAGAATATTGCAATTTGTACAGTAAAAAATCCCACGGTTCACCAAGAAAAGATTAGCATTGAAATACAATCGGGGATTATTGAATCTTCAGGCCCTAGTTCAATCACATTGGATCCCAATTCAGAAGAAGAGTTTCAGATTTCTCTTCGTGCGCAATCGCGGATGCCAGAGGGCTCACATTCGCTGAAAGTAACCGCAACAGTCCAAGAAGTGAATGGAGTGGATTCTACAACTAATGCTACTTCATCATCTTCAATGATTATCAGTATTCTACAATTTTCTGGGATCAATGTAGAGGTAGTTGAACCTTCAGTAATGGTTGAAGCAAGCGATACTGTTTATTTGGAATATTACGTTCATAATATGGGTAATGCAGGGGACAGATTCCGCATTGAACTCCGTCCTTCCGAATCATTACTTTTTGAGGGAGCAGAATTATCTTTACCCCTTGTTTCTATTCAAGTGGATGTAGGAACACCGGAAAAGATCAGAGTAAAATTGACTGCTCCAATTAATTCGTTAGGTTGGCCAGTCAATTCAAATGGCGAGCATACAATTAGCCATTGGTTTGATGTTAGAGTAACAAGTGATTTCAGCTGTAGAAATGAGGAGATTTGTTTGTTTATGGATGCGCACCAAGAAGTGACATTCTTTGAAAATCAAACGATTGAGGTTGAAGAAGAGGGCAAACTCACTAAGAATTCGGAAAGTAATCAGATTGTTGAATATATAGGGGCAGGGGCAGGAGTTATTCTCTTTGTTTTGTGTTTGATTTTACTTCGCAAAAGGAGTTAGGGTTGCTTTGAATTAGCCATATAGGCTATTTTGGCCAGTAATTACTATCATCATCTTCTCTTGCAGATAATCATGGTCAGGAGTTTGGACTTGAAACCTCCTTCTAACTTAGTTTTGCTAATCCGGCCAATATTCACAGTAATTGTTGGAATTATTTTCTTTTTTTTAACAAACCAAGACCCGTTCTTTTTGATTTTCATAAGTCTGGCAATTCTTGGGACAACAGTACAAAGTTTAGTCGATTATTCCCGATATGTGAAAACCAAGCACAATTTTTTAGTAAAAGGGAACTTAATTACTTACACTAAAAAAAAGGGTTACAAAACGTTGGTATCAGAAGAGATTTATCTCAAGGAATTGATACTGAATATGCGCGAAGGTTCTCATAATGGACGCAGCGGTAAATCTCCAGATCGATATATGATTCAAAAATCAAATGATGACAGTTTTGAACTAAAAATTGACGCAATGCGTTTCGGGGATAATTTACAGATATTCACCGAATTTTTGTCTTTGCAGAGAACTCAGGTTCCAAGAGGCTATAATTGGACTTGCAAGTCATTCGATGAAAATGCCTTGCCTAGTATGCAACGTAGTGAAGAGATGGCGCCGACTGTTGGCAGCATGATATTTATGGGTATATTCTCGTTTTTTTGGATTGGATTTTGCTCATTGATGAATGTCTTGCTAATCTTTGGTTCTGTTGAAAATAAGATTTTTGTTTTAGCTATTCTTTCACCATTTAACTTAGTAAGCGTTGTTATCGTAGTATATTGGGTGAAAAAGCTCTTCGTTTCGCCTAAGCATAATGATAAAGAAGAAGTAGAATCTGGAATAGAATTACGCGCTATTTCTTCGAGTAAAAAGGATAATTCGCATTGATTAGTAACTTAATTTTACTGTAATCAAATCTGCTATTTTTCAGATACACTGGTTACAAACAGTCTTGCCATTTGCTTCGTACACTTCCTCAGGTTCGGTATTGTTACAACTTTGGCAAGTGACATTTTCCGCACAAGTTCTTCGGTTATGACCTTCTTCAGCGCATATGCTACATTTTTGAATTCGGTTCGTATTTTCTTCCAATTCAGCTCCAATCATTACGCCGGCTAACCATACGTTTACTTTGTAAAATTTGACTCCAGCTTTGTACACTCTTTTCAAGTTTCCAAAGCCACTCAAAGCCTCAACAACTGGACTAGATGCCGCCAGTTCAATTGTCTCCCAAGTACTACCCATGAAACCTGTTAGTTTAGTTTGCATTTATCTGTTAGGGTAGAGTCTAGATGATTATAGATCAGTAATCTCGTCAATTTTGGCCGAGGCTATTCCATAACTGCATTATTTCTTGAGCCGAAGAATACCCCTCGCAAAGGAACTGTACCTTCCCTTTGTGTTCCAAAACGAGGCTGGGGAAAGAATAGGCTCCAAGTCGTCTTCGAGTATTGAACCCCGCTTGCAATTCATCCTCGACCTCTGTCGATTCCAGTTTTGCTCGGAACATTTCTTCGTCTATATCGAGATCTGCGGCCAAAGAGCAAAGGATGTCCAAATCAGAAGGATTCTTGGCTTCAAGATAGTATGCTTGTTGAATGCGGTCGAACATCTGTGGTCCGAGATCTCCTGCCGCGATAACTGCCCGGCAAGCGGGATAGGTTGAACGCCGTGGACGGCATTTCTCCCAGAAGTCCCAGTTGAACTGAGCGCCTGTTCTAGCGGTGACTTTGCGCCAAGCATCCTTGACATATGATTTCGTTTCTTCTGGCATTGGTTCATCCGAGTCTTTGGCGAGCCCACCCATTACAAATTCGATACGGAAATCTTCTCCTAACATGTCGAAGATTTCATCTCTCGCATCTTTGAAACCCCAGCACCAAGAGCACATGGGATCTGCAACATAGTAGAGGACTGAATCCTTTGGAATTTCATCACCTCTGCGTATTGGATTCAGCGAACAGCGCTTGTAATTCTTCATCGCTCATACTATTCAGGGCTGCGCCGATTCCTACAGCATCCATGCCGGCAGCAAACATTCTACCAACATCATCTGGCCTTAGACCTCCGACCGGAATCAGTAGGATTTGCGGGTACATTTCTCGTAATTTCAACATATCCTCCATTGTCCAATTATTTGCCGCATGAAAGAGTTTCAACGCCTCGGCCCCTTGAGATATCGCTTCTCTAGCCTCTGAGATATTTGCAACCCCCGGAACTGCAAGGGTGTTGAACCTCCTGCATTCGCTGATGAATTCTGGAGGGTTAATTGCGGAGAAGAAGAATCTGGCCCGCCTGTGCCTTCCTTTCATTATCTGTCGTAATGGATCTGTCACGGTTCCCATTCCAAGACATATCTTGCGTTCATGTTCCTTGAATGCAGAACAAAGAGCAGTCGCTCTTGGTGTGTCAAAAGAGAATTCCAGAGCCTTGGCTCCTGCTTGTATCAGCCTTTCAGCAAGTGCTCTAGCCTCTTCGTGGTCATCGCTTCGAATAATCGGTATGACTCCTGCTCTTGTTAGTTGACTTCGGGTTCTAATCATGCTTCTTGTTAGCAATGGATCTTCACTCTGAATCATAACTTGGTCTCCAAGAGTGGATTGTTGCAAGGCTGCTACCTCATCTGCTCTACGCGCCCCCCATTCCTCAACTTCCGAATCTCCATATCCAACCAATGCACTAGCGCACCAAGCATCGCCTGAACCAAGATGTTCGATGGGCAAGTGAACAACAGGATTTTCTCTTGTTGAAATTACACCTCTTGCGTTGGCTATTATGCTCCAACGCTGTTGGAATCCCTGCCTTCTACCGTGAAAAGGCTCCTTTATGGTACATCCAATTCGGTCGATAAGCCACTTTCGACAAACTGCTTGTGCCTTTTCTTCCAGGCTATCTCCAGACAATTCTTCTCTTTCACAAATCCATTCAAGGTCTGCAGCTGACAAAAAAAGGAAATGCACCTTGCGCAGATGCGGTTCGATATGTTGCCATAGTTCTTCGCGGCTGGCCAAGGTAGGTCGGTGATTAATATCCAAACTGATTTTCACACCATCAAGTTCAGCGAATNTCAAGGCTCTGTTCCATAGTGACTTTGGTCCTTCACCTAGAAGTGGTGTGATTCCAGTCAAGTGAACCCACAAATTTNCAGAAAGAATGTCGCGCAGTGGGATGTCGTCNGCATCCATCTTTGCAAAAGCAGATTCCGATCTTTGGTATTCGACTTTGCCTTCATCGACAAGGACGGTGTATTCACCTACTTCTCCTTGTGAACGGAATATCAGACAATCCACTCCGAAATATGCTGCATGATTCACTATTCCTTTGTCATCTTCAGGCAGTATGCTCAGCCAAGTAGCATCCCATCCAAATTGAGTAATGGCCGTGGCTACATTCATTTCGGCACCGCCCACACTTTGGAAGTCCGAATTTGACATGTTTCGAAGCATCGCTTCACCGATACAGATGATGTCAGCCATCTCTTCACCTCAGATGTTGAATCTCAACAAGGCTACGGCTCCACCGAAATGAACCAGTTGTTGGCCGTCGTCATATTCGGTTGAGCATTGTACCAACTTGGCACCAATATCGTTCAATCCTTTACACCAATCACTCCATGACTTTCCCTCAATAGTTGCATCAGAACGCAAAGTTTCAGCACTGATGAGCAAAGTTTCGATGGCTCCTTCGGACATGGCCTTGACTAGACTTTCTTCTCCATATGCTACCGGTTCATCAGTAGCTATTCTACGCCAACATTCACCAAGCAATCGCATCTCATGCACCAGTCCGTGTTGTTCTAGAAACTCTCCCGCCAAGCCCGAAGATAGCACTTCGTTAGCCCCTGGCCTTCCGCCAATCGATGTAGCAACACTCTTCAGCTCACGTCCTGAATCTTTCAATTCTGCAAGCATCTTGTCTCTCGCTAGTCCCGGTCCGCACAAGAGTAACGGCATCTCTTCCGCCAACTGCATGTGTATGTCTCCTGCTACTTTGCTGCGAAAAGAGTCTTGAACTTCCTGACTGGCTTTACTTCCGCCAGTGTACTTTCCGCCCCCCCTGAGGGTGAATTGCGCGACTTCCCGGATTCCGTGCGTAGCTACCTCGAATAGATTCACTTCGTCATGTTCCACTACTGCAATAGCTAACCTTCCGTTAACCGTTTCTTTAGCAGATTTCTGTAACAGGTCTAGGTCGGTCTGTGGGAATGAATCTGCACGGATTTCTACCTCATCTCCAACTGATATCATGTGAGTATGGTGGCTACCTTTGTCGATTGGCGCCTCTTCGATGATTCCATGGACTCTTAGGGCATCGCTGAATGCATGGTTTTCATGGCTCTCTATTCGTAGAACTATCCACATCCGTTTACGTTCAGCAGCCTTGGCCCTCCCACCTTCTTGCCCGGCGGTAGTTTGGTCTCTTCGTTCACCTAACATGCCTAGCAATCGACCTTTTTGGCAGAGGTGTCCTAGGGTCCACAAGTCATCGAAATCTGCGACGCGTACGCGCCACAGGTCAGGCTCGCGTTTGATGATCTTCAGGCTCTCACCGGCCACTCTTGCGCGCCCGACAGTATTCAACCTGCCTTATGCTGAATCTTCAACTGAACAAGCCAGTCAAGTTCCCATCTTCGTCCATATCCATGTCCGCAGCGGCTGGGCGTTTGGGTAGTCCAGGCATTGTCATCATCTCTCCAAGAACTGCGACAACGAATCCTGCGCCTGCATTCAATCGGAATTCTCTGATTGGAATTTCAAAATCATTTGGCGCCCCCAATAGGTCTGGATCATGGCTGAAGGAATATTGTGTCTTTGCCATACAGACCGGGATGTTTCCGTACCCCCAGTCTTCCAGTTGTTTGAGTTGCCTGTGCGCTTTGGCAGTAATGTTAATGCCTGCTCCTCCATAGATTTGAGTAGCGATTTTCAAGGCTTTTTCTGCGATTGTTGTATCCTTTGTGAACAAGGGTGTGAAAGGTCTGCCTGCTGCGAGATGTTCCTGAGTTGCTGCAACGACGGCTTTGGCTAATTCCAAGCCTCCAATCCCTCCTCTGGAGTGCCCATCGAATACGACTACGTCTTTGGCGCCCGAATCCAATGCTGCTAGTTTCAATGCATCCAGTTCTGCTTGGGTATCGGTATGAAATCTATTGATGCTGACAACTACTGGCATGCCGAATTGCAGCATGTTTCGGATGTGTCTGTCGAGATTGCTCCTCGCTCCCTTTTCTACAGCTTTTGGATTAGGTTTAGCCATCTCCTCTGACGTGGGTCTTCGAGAGGCCTTCTTTCCAAGTGCACCTCCATGGAGTTTCATTGAGCGTACGGTCACGTTGAGTACAACACAATCAGGCCCTCTTCCACTAGTTGCTGCTTTGATGTGCATGAATTTCTCTGCCCCCATGTCAGAACCGAACCCTGCTTCTGTGACCACATATTCGCTACAGGCCAAGGCCAGTCTATCAGCGATGATGCTGGAGTTTCCATGTGCTATGTTTGCGAAGGGGCCTCCGTGGATGAAGGCAGGATCGTTCTCAATCGTTTGTACTAGATTAGGTAAGAATGCGCTTCGAAGCAATAGTGCCATTGCACCAGCGGCCTCCAATTGCTCTGCTCTAACTGGATTTCCCGTTCTATCTTGCCCAATGATGATGTCCCCTAGTCGATTACGTAAATCCTTGTAATCTGAAGCTAGAACTAGAATGGCCATGACCTCGCTTGCCGCAGTAATGTCGAACCTGTCCTCTCTAACGTAGCCATTGGCTGCACCGCCTTTGCCTACGGTTATGTTGCGCAATGCTCTATCATTGAGATCTACAACTCTTGGCCAGGTAATCCTTAGGGGGTCTATCTCCAACCCATTTCCATGTTTGATATGATTGTCAATCATTGCTGAAAGCAAATTGTGCGCTGAGGTTACCGCGTGTAAATCTCCAGTCAAATGCAGATTGATATCCTCCATGGGAAGAACTTGTGAATGCCCTCCTCCAGCAGCCCCCCCCTTGATTCCGAATACTGGACCCATGCTGGGTTCTCGAATTACACAGCAGGCATCGTTACCATTTCGATTGAGAGCCTGTGATAATCCGATAGTGGTAACGGTCTTTCCTTCCCCAAATGGTGTGGGATTGACCGATGTCACAAGAACTAGATTTCCTTGTGGAAGTTCCAGTCTTTTCTTGATACCAGACCAAGTTACCTTGGCAACACCATTACCTAGTCGATTCACTTCTTCAATCGGGATGTTGAGTTTCCATGCAATCTCTTCTATGGGTAGCATCGTCGCTCCCCTAGCAATATCCAAGTCACTCTGCATGGGACTTGCTCGCTAAGGGTGGCTTCTTGAGCGTTCCCTTAATTCGGGGGACTCAAGCGTTCATTCCTTGTCTTCAGTAACCGTTCCAAGGTAGGATGGTAAATCGACTCCAGCCATCTTGGCTACATCGTGCATTGGCGGCAGACTGTTTATGAAATTGGAGACAAAGTTTGCAGTGTTTGAGCCATCTGCTCCACCTGAATCCCATACGGTGATCTTGTCGATCTGTAGGTTGCTGATAGCTTCGACCTGTCGTGCCACAATCTCCTCAATCTTCTCGACCATTAGTAAGGTTGCTGCAGCCTTGGGATCTCCTCCACTTGCTGCGACCAATTTCTCGTATCCTGATGCTTTGGCGTTCAATACTTCGGCAAGTCCCTCGGCCTCAGCACGGCGAATCGAAAGAATAGCGTCTGCTTCTCCTTGAGCGGTTCTGCGGTTTCTTTCAGCTTCAGCTTCAGCAGCAATTTCGATTTGGGTCTTGGCGATTTCTTCGCGTACGATTTCTTCGGCACGCAGCCTCTCTTGTTCAAGCATATACTGTGCCTTCTGAATCTCGGTCTCGGCAGTTCTGCGAGCGACTTCTGCTCTCCTGAGTGCCTCGGCTTCCTTCTCAGCCAGACCAGCATTGTAATCGGCAATGTTAGCCTTTGCTTGGTTCTCACCATCGATACCAACGGCTTCTTGTCCTTGCACGTAAACACGCTCATCGACTTCTGCGCCTTTCTTGCCTTTCTCGGCTTCAGCTTGGTTCTGGGCGACGGCAACTTCTCTCTGGCGGTCTGCCTCGGCCTGTCCAACTGCACCATCCCTCTCGGCCTCAGCGACATCGACTCGTGCCTTGTTGACCGCTTCTGCAGCAGCCTTCTTACCGATACTCTCGATGTAATCAGCCTCGTCGGTAATATCGGTAATGTTGACGTTGATCAGGTACAGTCCAACCTTGTTCAATTCAGGCTCAACATTTTGGCGGATGTATTCAAGGAAGGATTCTCTGTCTTGGTTGATNTGCTCAATCTTCAGAGAAGCGACAGTTAGCCTGAGTTGACCGAAGATGATTTCCTTAGCCATCTCCTCAATCTGCGCTGCTTGTAGTCCAAGTAATCTCTCTGCAGCATTCTGCATGATTGCCTTGATGGTACTGACACCGATGGTGAAAGTGCTTGGAACGTTGATTCGAATGTTCTGCAGAGAGAGTGCATTCTGCAGGTCGATGTTAATGGTCATCGGTTTCAAATCAATGAATGCATAGTCCTGAAACAGTGGCCATACGAATTTACCACCACCGTGGTGACACTGTGCGAATTGACCTTCTCCAGTCTTACCATAGATGACTAAAATCTTGTCAGATGGACAACGCTTGAACCTCGATGCATAAAGCAAAAGGGAAAGCGCAAACAAGCCAATAAAGGCCAAAATCGCTATTGTCATAATTCCAGTTCCATCNTCTGTTGCCATTTTCATTCACTCTCGCTAGTTTGTCCATAAGGAACCACCACCATTCTTCCAGCGATGATTTCNTTGACTGTAACTGTATCTCCACTCTTGAAGTAGGCTTCTGGATCTTTTGCAACTGCATCCAAGGTTCTCATTGCTCCCTGGACCTCCACNTGCACCTGCCCCACTTCTCCGGGCTTTATTCTCATGTAAACGGTGGCATTCTTGCCAACCGCATTGTCGATATTCATATTGCCACTGCTTTGTACACTGTAGAAGACTTGGAACATCTTNCCCATGGTCCACATAGAAGCACCACCTGCTGCAGTACCGGCTAATAGAGCAACCATTTGATGCATGTCTGAACGCGAGAGCGCCAGTCCTACAAGTCCAAACATCAAGACGAATGCGACGATTCCCTGAAATGTGAAAGCCTTGAATGAAAGATCTGCACCCATGTCTACGTCGACGCCAACGCCATCCAATAGGCCGCCTGCAAGGCCTCCAATCATCAATAAGAAGAACCAGGCNATGAACAGTAAACCACCTACCAAGGCTGCTGAAGCGAACAACAGGTCGAGCCCTGTGACNTCCCCTAGTCCAACCCATTCGAAGAGATCCATGTCTATGCCTTCCCCTGCTCCTTATTGTTCCCACTCATGGCCGAGGTTTTGTTCCTTTCCCCATCCCTTCTAAGAAGGTCCCATTCGATGAATTTGCGTTCCAAGGTCACTAATGGCCCAAGAGATAGTCCAATAATGATGGCAATCCAAATGGTGGAAATATCCATCGCAACACCTGCTGAGATCAGTAAAATTGGTGNTAATACCCAAAGGGCGCGGCGGATGAAAACCCAATATCCACCTAGTACAGACTCATGTTTATCGTCGTCAATCAAGCGATTGAGNGCGCTGGACAACTTTTCACCTCAAAATAAGAATTGAGTGCTAAACCAACAGATTGCGAACCAGATGAAGGTAATCATCAAGGATGAATTATCTCTTGTTGCAACTGGCTTCTCAACAAGAACTCCATTTTCATCTCTGACCAATTCGGTTTTCTCGTGCTTATTGTAGCCCTGTAACTCGGCCATGGCCCCATTTCTCTTTTCTTGAATCCAGAAATATCCTGCGAGTGCAATCATCGCCGCCCCGCTCGAACCAAATAATGTGGTCAGAGGGCCTTTGAGTTCACCCCACATTCCGAACATCATAAACAACTGGGTTAATCCTAGAAGTAACCAGATGANTGAACCGTTGTTTTTCATNTCTCTCGGCNTGCCCACTCNTCTCTGTCATATGAGGTTGATGCCGGATAGTTCGCTTGGGTTTTGTTCAAGTGCTCTATGTCAAGTCTCGCGCCATGGTGGCGGTCCGCTACGGCAGTGCCGGCAATCCAATTGCCCATTCGTTATCTCCGGTGTTGGCGAGATTGGTCATGGCTCATGTCGCTGGAGAGGGCGATGGTAAGAAGAGCGCAGATATGCAGATGAAGCGCGTAATGATAATTCCCGCATCAAAAGTTGAGGATGCATTGGCTTGGGCGTATGTCGATGCTTTGCCCAACCCCATAGATTGGCACTTGACCGGAGCAGCGATAGATCGATTCGCCACAACTTACCGATTAGACAAAGCCATTGAAGAGGCTACAGCAGAGGTATTGGAGTGCCCTTCCGAGTTGGCTCAGAAAGGGGATATGCCACATCTCCCGGTAGGGCCGGATGGAATTCCTGGCTCTCCTGAAGAGGTCTGGCTTTCCTTGACTTCACCGTTAAAGCACCAACTTGGTTCTGCCTCTTTGCGCAGAGTAGATGATTCCAAGGGTATCGAGAGCATCAATTCCTTACGTTGGAACAATCGCGAATGGTGGGCTGCATCTACTGATGGTCCCGGTTTGGTATTGGTTGCTGAGCATATCGGCATCAACATGGAGGACTCTCCGGTTCTCGACATGCGCGGTGGAGGAGGTGCTGCGCGCAGCGTTGCTTGGGCTTGGTCTGCAGAAGGCGGTCGTCTGCGTTGGTTGGGTGGGCGTAGAGAATTGCGAGAGGATGGTCCATGGGAGGCATCGGTAGTGGATGAGGATGTAACTCCTGCTTTGACCGTTGATTTTGAGGGACAAGGTCTTGAGGTTGAAGGTTTGCTCATGAATGCTAAATATGCTCCAATGAGTGGTGATTATGCTGCCAGAATAGAGAAATTGGCAGATATTGAGAGTTCAATTGATGGGAGGTGGATGCTCGCTGCACAGCACTTGATTTCGTGGTCTACATTGTGGAGGCCGGATATTCCACATGAACTTCCAGATTTAGGCCTATTATTAGCTAGATTGGCTCATGTTGAAGCAGCATTCGAGTGACCGCGGAAGCGTTTCATTCAAATCAGTGGGTATTCAGGAAGTAGCATGGGAAGGCCTGCATTGATTCTGTCGCTGATGTTGGTTCTACCCACATTGGTAGTTGTTGGCGCAGAGGATGCCAGATTCTCAGAAACTCATGATGCTGGCACGTTTGAGATTGGTTCCATGACTGTCGAAGCGAGGAAGGCGGACGGTAGTGGTGATTTCTGGTCTGCTGTTTTGTACTATCCTGCAGAGAATAAGAGTGGTGAAGAAGTTGCCGTAAACGCAAGCGGCGCTCCTTTCCCGGTATTGTTCTTCTACGTGGACGATGGTGAAGCGACTGACATCTACACTTGGATTGTTGGTATTGTCAAGACCGGATATTACGTTGCAATATTACCGGACGAATGGGAACGTGGTGACTCGGAGAGTTTGGTTTCTGATTTGGAAGTTCTGATGTCCGGTATTGCAGAATTCAACGTCAATGGTAGCGATGACGAGTTCCCGGCCAATTTGAATGGTTCAATTGATGTAGACCATTGGGGGGTAGCAGGGCATGGAACTGGAGCGATGAACGCTGCCTTGGTGTACAATCAATGGTCCGCACATAGTAGTGAGGCTGGTATTGTGGCGCCAATGTCATTGTTCACACTCGGAATCGACATTTCTGGTGCTGACCTTGCAGACATTAGCAGTGGTCAAATTGCAGACCCCAAACTTGCATTATTCATCACGGGAACGGCCGATCAAATCGCACCTTCTTCAGAACATCTAGACAAGGTCCTCGAAGTTTGGCAGGGAGGGTGGCATAGGATGGCTCCTACTGGAGCAAATCATATTCGCTACCAAGACGAGCAGGGATGGTTGGAATCACTACAGGATGGTTCTGGTAATAGAAGTGAGAGCCAACAACAGGAATATGCTAGTGCCCATATCATCCCTTACCTTGACTTGATTCTAAAAGGCGATCACACTAGTTGGTATAATGCAACCAATAGAGAAAACAACCCTTCACAGATTCAAGATCTAGATGCTTATCTGGACGAGAATCTGAATCATTCTATAATGCTGAAAATTCTTTCAACAAGTTTTCCTTCTGAAGAGATTCAATTGAATCAAAGTGTTAATCTAAGTTTCAATCTCAGTCACCGGGATGGTTCTGAACTCGGTAATGGTAGTAGAGAAGCATGGTGTTTGCACTGGAATGGTTCACTAATCTCTGGAACATTTGCAAATGGCTCGGATACTGCCTCTTGTTCGTTGGATTCCAATTCTTTAGCACCGGGCCAACAGCAAATCATTCTCTACGCTACTTGGGATGGCATGATGGCTTCGAATGAATTTACATTGGCCCGCGGAAACACTCCTTTGGTTGTTATCGAACCTACGCCCATGTTATTCTTCGATCAACATTCTTCATTGCAGGTTCAGCCGGAATCTTTTGCTTTTGATCCCGATGGAATCGATCTTTTCTTCGTTAATGCTACATTGAATGGAAATGGTTCAGATAATATTAGTATTCAGAATAATGGAAACAATTTGACATTGATTCATACTGGAGAGCCTGAATGGCAAGGTACATTGGCCATTGATATGTGGATTTCAGAAACCTCTCCCGACCCCGAATCAATAAATGTCAGTACTGTGGTAACTTTGCTTGCAGTGGATGATTCAGTAATTCAGACCTCTACGATTCCACAGCAGCGATTCGATGAAGATAGTGCGGGTTTGTCATTGGATATTTCTCAATGGTTTGAGGATCCTGAGAATGGAACTTTGTTTGCTTCAGGATATACCAATGAAGCAAATCTAAGCGTCGATTGGATTGATGGTCTCCTCTATCTTCAGTCTGCTGAGAATTGGTCTGGTGCAGCAATAGTTAATCTCACAGTCAGCGATGGCAACACTTCAGCGGTCTCTGTTGAGTTCCCAGTTGCAGTGCAGGCCTTACCGGACCCTCCAGTCTTTGTTATGGAAGAGATCGTTATGGAGGAGGATGAAAGTGTTCAGATACCCCTCTCAAGTATTGCATTTGATTCGGATGGGGACGAACTNGAATACCAAGTNTCNATAGAAGATTGCCAATCAAGTCCTGTACTGGTTCAGNTTCAGGGTTCTTTCTTGACNTTGTNAGGACAGGNNAATTGGTATGGCCTTGATTCCTGCTGGAAGTTGACGGTTAGTGATGCNCAGAATAGTATCAACAAAACANTGGAGTTGAATGTCACTTCNGTAGATGATGCNCCGACTGTTGCATGGCATGACCCNGAGGTTAGGGAGGATGGAAACATCAGCCTTGGNTTCACTTTCTTCGATGAAGATCAGCCTTCAGAACACATTNTGTANGTCGCTTGGAGGCTGGANGAATGGACGCGTCCTGCTTCAGCTGCCTGTTTNGAATGGAGCGATGGNGCCTTGGCGTGCACNGTTCTNCTNCAACCCGTTTTGACCTCTCAGGGANANAATCCTCTTTGGTTAAAGATTGAGAGTCAAGGAGTCAGTACGAGTGTTCAGCAATTGTCCTTNAGCCTAGATGATTCAACAGTTGANAACACCTCTACAGAAGCAGATGAAACAGTTTCTATGTTTGATGATGTCAAATTGCAAATCGCTGCTGCAGCTGTGGTTTTCATCATCATTATTGCATTCCTTGGAAATCTGCGTCGCGGCCAACATAGCATAATTGAGGAGGTCCCGATACCGGTCTCGGATGTGGTTGCAGAAGAGGTAATTGAGNTCGTGGAAGAGAAACCACGCGGTTTGCTGGATTTGGCTAGAAATAGGTAATGTTCATAGCGGTATATTTCCATGCTTACGAGGCGGGCTCCACTGACGTTTCGATTTCAGTAACCTCAAGGCGCGAATAAGTCGGAGCCTGGTCTCACTAGGNTCAATGACATCATCTAACCAGCCGTTGCGTGCTGCAACATATGGGTCGCCGAACTTACGCTTGTACTCGTTAATCAAATCCTGCCTGACATCTTCTCTCTGCTCTTCAGATGCCGCAGCAATCTCTCTTCGATGGATGATGTTTACAGCACCTTCTGCCCCCATCACAGCAAGTTCAGCAGTGGGCCAAGCGACGTTGTAATCTGCGCGTAGATGCTTACAGGCCATAGCAAGATATGCGCCTCCGTAGGCTTTACGAACCACTACTGTCAACTTGGGTACAGTNGCTTCGGCATAGGCAAATAGCAATTTTGCTCCGTGGCGTATGATACCGCCCCATTCCTGTACGACTCCGGGGAGAAACCCTGGTACATCTTCGAATGTTATCACTGGAATTGAGAATGCATCACAGGTGCGAATAAATCGAGCAGCCTTGATCGATGCATCTATGTCAAGACATCCAGCCAAAACTTTGGGTTGATTTCCAACAATCCCTACTGGGTATCCATCTAAGCGCGCGAAGCCAATCACTATGTTGTCTGCATATGANGGAAACAATTCCAGTAATTCTGAATCATCTACAACTTCTCTAACGATATCGAGCATGTCATAGGGTCTGTTTGGGTTATCTGGGACCATTCCTTCTAATTCCTCGGACAATCTATCGTATGGGTCTGCACTAGGCAGATGTGGAGGTTCCGCCATGTTGTGGTCTGGCAGGTGGCTGAGTAACAAGGCTACGATGTCAATGGCATCATCTTCATCTTCCGCCACTAGGCAAGCAATTCCTGAACGACTGGCGTGTAAATCTGCACCTCCGAGGCCTCTCGCATCTACTTCTTCTGCAATTATTTCAGGAGTCTCCAATGGACTGGACATGAATAATTGTCCATGTTCTCTACCGAGGATGGTGAAGTCCGAAAGACTGGCTGCTAAGGCAGAGACTCCAACGACTGGNCCTAAGACAAGGCTGATCATTGGAATACGTCCACTGCATTGTACCAAGCGGTCAAGCAATTCTCCNGTGCCACCCAATGAAGCGACTCCGTCTTGCGCGCGCTGGCCGCCGCCGTCCCAAATACCAATCAATGGNACCTTCGCTCTTTCCGCCATTTCCACTACTTTGGCAATTTTACGGGCGTGCATTTCACCCATGCTACCTCCGTGCACCGAAAAATCCTGTGCAAAACAATACACTCTCCTGCCATCCAAAGTTCCGTGTCCAGCGACTACTCCATCTCCAAGGTGGCTTAGCATATGCAGATTGCCGCTACTGCTACGATGATTGACGAAAGTATCCAATTCATTGAAACTACCTTCGTCTACAAGTTTTCGAATTCGTTCACGCGCAGTTCCTCTACCACTGGCGCGAATTGCTTCCAGTTTTTTCATCCCGCCCCCGGCTTCAGCCGTAGTTCTGCGTTCATGCAGTTCCTCTAGCGAATCCTCGTGCGTCATATCTCTCCGTCCTATTCCTCATTATTGACCNGCGCGGTTGTCATTCTACACTTCATTCATACATTCATTGTTTTAGGATTCTCTCCTACCAAATCATCTTGCCATGCTTCAGTTATCTTTTCGATATCTTTGCCATGTTGACTTAGCAGCCAATGTAGTTTGATCATTGCGGCATCTGGTCCNCACCTACTGTTATGGCCCAAGATNCCCATTTCCTGTTGGATTCTACCTTTTGAGTAGACAGCCATGTTTACTGGTCCTTCAATGCATTGACTACTGACTAAAGTAATCCCTCCACTATCGCTCCATCGATTCAAAGCGGCTTTCAATTCTGTATTTTCAGGAGCATCTTGCATCGGGTCCTCAATGGGTAAATGTCCTAAGCCGGTTCCCTGTATGTGGATGGCCTCTCCTCCCATTTTTGCTACTGCATCAATCATTTCTGCTCGGAGATAAGGTCCTGCCACTAGGTTGCTAATTCGGATGTTTGTATCGAAGTTAGTAGGGGTGCTAGAGATAGGTCTCTCATCTGTNGGGTTGTAAGACTCTCGTAATTCGATGCGCGGACCTTCACGACTCAGAATGATATCAGCGATGGCGTTCGCATTGACTGAACGGAAGGCATCCCTACGACTTGAATGCGATTTGCGAACGGAAGAGCCCGGATGAACTGNACAGTGTCCATCCTCTGATGCGGCGTGCATGACTACGACTACTGAATCACCCAATCCTCCATCGGTCTGTGGTCCATGGGCTGCCCATTGTACTGCAGCCATCAGATTTTCAGTAGCATCGCTAGAGCCACGATCGCTGGAACGCTGAGAACCGGTTATTGCAATCCTTCCAGGAGGCCTTCCTCCTGTGCCGGACCAAGCCATTGAAAGAGCGCATGAAGTCATATGCATCGTATCGGTTCCTTGAGTTACAACAACACCAACAGCTCCTTCTTCGAAGGCTTGTGCAGTCGCCTGAGAAATCAAGTTCCAATGTTGAGGGCGCATGTCATCCGACCACATATTTCCAATTTTCACAGCCTCGATACGCGCAATTTNNGCAAGTTCAGGTATTGCNGCCAACATCTCTTCAGGCTCAAACCTTGCAACCACGGCTCCGGTGCTGTAGTCGACTTTACTTGCGATGGTCCCTCCTGTATGGATGATGCGAATCAAGGGTAAAGCCGCATCAAATTCTAATTCCCCCTTTTCGGTTTCTATTCTNGGAATCGCCTCGGCAAGCAACTTCAACGAGATTACATTCGACAAGGGATGGCTGACATTGTATCCATTGTCGAGTTTAAGGGATACAAATCCTGTATCAGCGGGTGGTAGAATAACTCCAGTGTGTTGAGTTTCTCCAGCAGGGCCTTCAACATGCATCCTGACGCGACTACCTTCNGCGGGCATGTCAGAGGGCGCCATAATGTGGTCCAATTATTGGAGGCACATCAACGCTGCGCGAGTGTGAAGGTCTTGAGCCGCACCATTGAAGACGGTATGGTCGGTCGGCATACTGTTGCCGGGGTGGCGTAGTTGGTGGCGCGTCGGACTCATAGGGCAGCCGAAAGGCACTGTTCGCGCTGAAGTCAATCTCCGTGATGTCTGAGACATCCGAAGGTCGCGGGTTCAAGCCCCGCTCCCGGCACTTTCAGTTGGTATTGAGTCTTTGATTTTCGACACTCACAATTGTTGAGACTGAGTCTAGTGGCATGAGTTTTTAGTTCCGTAGCATAGAAAGGCCGGACACAGGTCGCGGACAGCATGGTCGACATGCAGACAGCGATGTCGGCGGCACGGGCAGACAGAGGTTCTCGAAAACGTAAGGATGGCGACAAGAAGGGTCGTTCCGGGCGTGATCATGGAATCGAAGCTTTCGACCCAGTCAAGCATGTCTCCAAAGAAAGAGCAGACATGTATTCCATGTGGTTAGTAATCGCCTTTTCGATAGTGGTGTCTTTGATGATGCGCTATCTCGTTATGCCTAACATGGATCCTTCAGGGAATCTGGATCTTCTCTGGTTCCTACCTATCGCTCTGATTTTTCTTCTTCCGTCATTGCATAGGATTGCAATGTCCGATGCGGTTGTCGAACATTATGGCAAAGGAACTTGGTTCAGGGCTTCCTTTTTGCACGTATTCACTTGGTTAGCTCTTTCATTTCTATTGGCTAATCCGCCATTCGCTGACATCGGGGAACCCGAAGTTGCAGCTGCTTGGACTATTATGGTAGTAGATGGTGAAGAATTACGCTTGACAGATGATGCTCTAGATGGAAGCGGCCAGATTGAATTTATTCTTGAAGAGGGTGAGGAAAGATTGGATGGCGAGGTTTGGCTTTTGTTTGGAATTAGAGATAACCTGAATTCAGAAGCGGTGCAAGTTTCTGCAACTCTGACCCTATTCGATGGAACTGAAATTTCTCTCAATTCATCTGAATCGAGCTTTGACAACTTGAGCGATTGGGGAGATTCGCACCAAGGTGTAAATGGAACCTACGCGTGGCCGACCTTTGTCGTCAAGGACTATGATAGAGGTATGGCAATTCGATTAGTTACTGATGGATTAGATACGGGTATCCATGTCATCGATTTAACGCTCAGTGAAGATGGTGATCCGTGGGAAAATTCACGCTCTTATTCTTGGAAAGTTATCGTTAGCGAAGCAGCACTTGAAGAAGCAGAATAATCAATTGGAAAAATGAATAATCCAATTGCATCTTCAATTGGATAATGCTTGACAAATCCGTGCTGTCATCGCATCCAATTGCAAGTCTTCTCCGCCACCTTCGACCAATCGGAAATCTATCTCTGCCATCAGTTCAGTCAAATCCAATTTGGCGGCTTCGCTTAGGAATTCAGAATTGTACAATTCACGATGTAGTTGGTTGACCATGTCTGTCCCTGCAAGACCAAATTTGTCGAGTAGTTCGCGCAGGCGTCTTCTTGCAGCGTGAAAACCATCTTCTCTGCAAGCCAGTAGATATGCCTGTAGGGCTTCTGGAGGAGCGGTTGCATTCGTCTCGTAGATCATCGCTCTGCTAACATGTGGATTAAGAGCTGCAGCAACTTGAAGGGCGGTTATTGCTTTTCGCAAATCACCTCTGCTGATATCGACTATTGCGATACAAGCATCATCATCCAATTCCACTCCTTCTTCTTTGGCAACATGTTCGATCTGTTGTTTGACATCATCATCTGGTAGCGGCCTGAATCGGAAGACTGCGCAACGAGATTGAATAGGTTCGATAATTTTGGAGGAATAATTGCAGGAGAGAATGAAGCGGCAAGTTTCAGCATACTTTTCCATAATTCTACGCAGAGCTCCTTGTGCGTCATTGGTTAGTGCGTCGGCTTCATCGAGGAAAATTATCTTGAAATCCGCACCATGGAGGGGGGCGGTTCTAGCGAATTGCTTGACTTTGGTGCGGATGCTCTCCAGTTTTCTCTCATCGCTAGCATTCATTTCCAACATATTCTCTCTGAAGCCTTCACCAAATACATCTCTAGCGAGGGCCATCGCTGCGGTTGTCTTTCCTGTTCCGGGGGGTCCTGCAAAGAGCAGATGTGGAAAGTCGATATTGGCTGCATAAACGACCAGTCTCTCGACTGCACTGCTTTGTCCGCGTATTTGGGAAACCGACCGGGGCCGGTGCTTTTCAACCCATAATTCGCTCATGCAGGAGTATGGCTGAGTCGGGGGGCGATGAACCTTATCACTGACCATTCCTGGTGGGGCCGCCCTATGGGCGGCCAGTGCGAAGCATCATAACTCATCAGATTCGTCGCCGATGGTGAGAGCCATGTCAAGCGCGTCCACAAGATTCCATGTTTCTGGTAAATCAATGATTTTGGTAGCCATGTTTCTACTAGCAGATATTGCTTATCCATTCCTTGATAATGCCCCTCTTCAGGATTCGCCTGAAGTTGATTCCGCACCATCTAATGCATTCACTTGGACATATAACTCAAGCATTGACACCCATATCGATTCAACCGTTCCTTCAAACACCTACGGTTCTGAGACCACGGCCTTGATCGGAGTAAGTGGGACATTTGAATCCCGTATGTTGATTGAGTTCACCTTGAACTTGTCTTCTTCGATGACTGTGCATTCTGCGACACTCGATTTGGAATGTTTCAATTCTGATGGCGATGCGACTGAGTTCTACATTACCAATGTCACTTCGGCCATCAATGAGACCAATGCTAATTGGATGGGGCCAAATACCTCGCAGTCCTGGGATGTTTTTGGTGCGGATTCAAGCAAGGATAGAGGCGCTTGGGAGCCGAGTGTCGATATGCTCAGCAATGGTACTGTCTCCCTGAATATAACCAGACAGATTCAGGTCAGGGCGGCAAATAACTGGAGTTCAGCAAGATACATCATCTCGGGAACCAGTTCTCAATCTGAGTGTTATACCAGCGATTATAGCAATTCTGCATACCATCCTTCGCTCAGTGTAGTGTTGAGCAATAGCAGTGCAGGCCCAGTTGGAGAATTAACTCCTGATTGGATCGAGGATGGTCATTCGTTGATGACCGGAGATTTCATTCTGTCCGCAGATACGACTCCGACGATGTCATGGAAGGATTGGAACGGAACTGGTGTTGAAGTTCAATTATCTCAATCAAGCGAGTTCCGTCAATCTTCAGATGAAGGTGGTCATTGGACCAGTATGTCGAATGCTTCAATTTTCCAGACGGGTACTGGAACCGGTTCGATGACTGTTCCTTCTTCTGAAGCCGTCTCCAATGGTAGCACAATGTTCTACAGAATGCGCTCGATAAGTTCTGATGATCAAATCGGAAAATGGCAGGGCGGTTGGTTCAATTTACCGGCTCATAACATAACTGACAATGGAGATGGTACGGCAACCATCAACATAACCTCCTCTGACCTTGGGCTTGATGACAAGACCATTTTGGATGCAGAATTGGATTCTTCTCAAAAGACTACTCCCTTGGGGTCAGAAAGCACAATCAAAGTAGGGACTGACACCTCTCCTGATACCGAATATAAGACTATGTTAAGATTGAATGCACAGCATCTTGGTCTACCTACGAATGTAACGATTGTCTCCAATGAGTTTGTTCTACAGAAGAGTTCATCCAGTGGAACCGTACTAGTTTCAGACATCCACGTTGAAAATCACATAGATTGGGTTGAGGAGGATGCTACTTGGAATAGCCCTCTTGGAGACAGCAATGATTGGGATATAGAATTGGGAACCTCACTAGCAAACTTCAATGTCTCTTCTAGCACTTCTGAGATTCGATACAATTCTGCTATTGGTTTCCAGACTTACGTAGCTATCGGAACCAATGAACCGGTTGACTTTCTGATGGTTGGAAAAATGCCTGAAGAGAACAGTTATTCTTCAAACGAGGTCACATTCCACAGTACTGAAGCAAGTTCTTCTAGCGATCAACCGTATTGGAAAGTCACTTACAAGTGGTCTGCAAAAACGTACACCTCTGATGTAGAGATTTTGCATCCAATCGAGGGTCAAGGAGTATGGAACCTTTCGGGACACAATCTATCTGGAAATACAACCCCCGAATTGACTTGGAAGGCTTCGTCTTCCTCAGGAAATGAGATTCTGTACCAATTTTCGGATGACAAGTTTTTCCGAAATATCGTCAAAGAAGTAGATACTTCTGTGGATAACGATTTCCAAGTTAGTGATGGTTCGTTTAACTTGACTGCCAGCCACGGTCTATCTACTGGAAATATGTATTATTGGAGGATGTCTCAGGTAGACAGCAACGGAACTTGGAGTTCATGGAATGAACAGTCATTCTTCATTACTGATTTGAATTCAACCTACCTTGGAGGAGATCGTTATCAATTCAATCTTCGAGATGGCAATGCTTCCTCGGATGGACTGCATCCAAGTTGTCAAGATACTTACATCGATGGTGGTACGCCCACTTCAAATTATGATTCCGAAGAAGAGATGCAGGTCTCATACAACACGGTTTTTGGAGGCTCCGAGACGGCGATTCTGTTCGGCTGTCACTTGCTGACTCATGGCTTGCCAGATGGTTATGCTGTGGTCGAGGCTAAGTTGCGATACAAGATGTCATATGCCAGTGGCAATCCATATGTTGGTGCATATGAGAGCCATCAACACAACTGGACCGAAGAAAAAGCAACTTGGAACCAGTTCGACGGTAGAAATTCTTGGGGATCAGTAGGTGCCAAGGGATGGGAAAGAGGGCAGTTGTTGTCTTCCACTACGATAAGCGGTAGTAGCGAGTCTTGGTTTGAATGGAATGTCACCCTAGGGGTGCAGAATGCGATGAGAAATGGCGAGAACTTCGATGTTATTCTAGCAGTATTGGGTGCGGGAACCGGAAATAGTAGAGAGGCATTGTTATACGGAAATTCGGTATTCAGTTCAAGCAATAAGGCTGAATTAATATTCACTTATGTTCCAGGTTCTTCAGCACTTCCTGATGAACCAACTCCTCTTTCTCCAGCCAACGGAAGTTGGTCGGTCGATGATGGAATAGAACGTTCTGCAATTCCTAATCCGTTATTGAAGTGGAATTATTCTGGAAATACCAACGCTTCAGGTTTCGTCATTGATGTCGATAGTAATACCTCTTTTGATAGCGCTGATCTGCTATCTTATGGTTCGTGGACCAGCAGTGGATTTGATCTTACGAATATGACCTTCCAGGTTCCAGTAGATCTCTCCGTCGGCAAGACATGGTACTGGCGTGTAAGAGCAATATCATCTACTAATCAAATCGGAAATTGGAGTCAATACAATCACTTCCATGTTCCAGATCTGACAACATGGACGGTTGATTCAGATAGTGCCGCAGTCGAATTGCGACACCAAGAAGCGATGCCGTCCCTCGGAGTTCCGCTGTTTGTTGATACTTGGGTCTCTCATTCAGGAACTGATTTGAACAGCAGTCACGGTTCTGATAGTTCCCTGATTCTTGGCGAGAGAAGCGATGGTTCAACTGCAACCGCTCTGATGAAGATCCCATTAACAGATATTCCAATGCCGCAGAATGCAACTCTAGAAAGAGCATTGCTCAACCTGTATTGTGAGTGGGGCACTTCATCCACTCAGCGCGTATCTATACACGCGGTCAATGGATACTGGAATGAGAGTGCTACTGGCCTTACAAGGGATGGTTCGGCCAACTGGTCTGCAAATTCGACCACTAAATTGAGCGACATAAGGCACGATGTTTTCTTCGAAGTTCAGAATGTTTCAGTAACCAATTGGATGTCATTTGACATAACTTATCTCGCTCAGAAAGCACATGCTGCGGGAGTATCTCACATCGAATTAGCATTGGTTGGTGATGATGACCGCGGAGAAGTCAAGTTTAGCTCAAGTGACTCCAGTAGCGATCAACCTTGGGCCAATTTAACTTGGACAACTGGTTCCCAATCCGCTTCCGAGAGCGCTGCTACTGGTGGTGCTCCAGATAGAGAGGTTCTGTGGGACAATTCTAGTGTAGCCCTGCTTCCTGCTGGAACTCCAACTCTGAATTGGACTCATAGCAATGGAAGTAATATTGATTCATGGAGGCTGTACATGTTCCACGATTCCTCTGATATAAGGGCTGGCTGGAGTATTCTAGATTCAACTGTAGATGCAGGTTTTACTCTCGCCAATCTCAGTTATACTCCGCCAAGTAATCTAACAAGTGGCAAGTGCTATCTTTGGGCGGTACAAGCTGTCGATGACCATGTTCTCGGTAGTTTCAGTCAGGGCTACACTTTCTGTTTACCGAATTGGTTGGGCGGAGCGATAAATTCAACCGATGCCTACGCAGAGATTCAGGATGGTTCTGCATTGCCACAAATCAATGAGCCAGACTATTTTGAGGATACTTGGTTAGATGGAATCTATACCAATGCCAATCATGCGAGCAATACCTCTCTTGTTGTGGGTGACCCTCCGCATATGGGGACTTTGGGTGAAGCGACAACTGTCATGATGTACAATCTCAGCGGTAATCCAATCAAGACACCTTATGAGGTGGTGAGTGCAACTTTGTCGCTCTACAAGAATTCCGGAGTCTCAAATTCACAGAACATCTCGGTGTCGGTATTGAACTGGGGATTCGTGGAAGGCGCGGCTACCTGGAACCAAAGAGCCAATGGTAGCAGTTGGAATGCTGGTGGGGCATTGGGGGCTGCAGATGCTGGTCTGCCGCTAGATATTGTTGAAGTCTCTACAGATGGTTGGTATACATGGGATATTTCGCACGCTGCTCAATTAGGTCACCTCTATGGTCACCAAACCGTATGGTTGTTGTTCCGTTCAGAAGACAGTACGAAGCAGTGGCACCAATTCGCCAGTTCTGAAGATCCAGACGTCGAGTATCGTCCGAAATTGAATTTGACTTGGCGCAGTGGAAATGGTTGGACACCTTCAGATTCAACAGGACAAAGTCCAGCCAGTGGTAATGTCATGTGGGACATTGACGCGGAAAGACCGACTCCTCAGAACCCGTTAGAATTCGGATGGAATAGCAGTGATTCCAATATTAGTGAATGGGAGTTCCAATATGGAACAAACTCTAGATTTATCGGTTCTTTTGTGCGGACTTGCAGTTCATTGACCTGTATTGCCAATAGCAATGCTACCCCATATTTCGATGTGGCCAATTTGAGTTTCCACATGCCTATTGATGTCAACACCACTGAAGATGAGTGGATATATTGGCGAGTGCGTGCAATCCAAGGGGATAGATTGGGTAATTGGAGCAGTCCTATGAGTTTCCGAGTACCTGCGCCTCAGGGTAGTGATGATGGTTCAGGAAATCATAGTGTCACCTTGTATAGAGATGCAGTTTTTGAAGAAACAGGAAGTTTGCCGAGTGTGCCAGATACTTGGATTGATTCTGCTGCGACATCAACCAATCATGGAAGTAGCACTAATCTGACATTGGGTATGTCGCAGGGTGGTAGTGGAGATGCGAGTATTCTCATCGAATTCGATCTCGGTGAATTGGCCTTCCCACAGCATATGATTCCAACTCAGGTTCTGCTCAAGTTGTATCGGTATCAAGTGATAGGGGTCTCGCCGTTGACTATTAGCGCCCATGCTTGTGGAGCTTTCTTTGAGAATACGGTGACACAGTTATCGGCACCTACTTGCAATGCTACTGAAATAACTCGTTCAACCGTAGGTATGTTCCCTCCAGACGTATGGGTTGAATGGGATGTCACTTCTTTGGCTCAGTCAAATGTTTTGTCTGGTAACAAGACTATGACAATCATGCTAACTAGTGTCGGTACACCTTCGACAAGTATGGTTTTCTACTCTTCTGATTATTGGAACAATTCTCTACGCCCCAAGTTGGAGATTGGATATGTTGACAATGCTAATGGTTCACTTCCTCCCGCTCAGCCAATCTTGATTTCTCCTATTGATGGACAAGCTGTGTATCAAGAGGACAATTGGATATTGTCAGCAGATACTCAACCAATGTTGGAATGGAACCCTGTTCAGAATGCAACAGGATACATTGTCACCATCTCTAACGCTTCAGGCCGAAACAAGTATCGAAGTTGGGAAGATACTGGCTTCAACGGTTCTACCTACCAGATCTCTTCAGATTTGTCTCCCGGTGAAAAATATGAGTGGTGGGTTCAAGCGATAAATGGCAGTATTCCTGGGCCTTCAAGCAGCAGATGGTCATTCGGCATTGGTTCGCCGGTAAACAACACGTACAATGGCGATTTGACCTGGACGTACGAACTCAGACAATCCCAAGAGGTTGAAGATTTGTTCCACCCTGATGTTCTAGATGGTTGGATCGGTAATGCCAGTCCTGCTCAGAGTCATCCAAATGAGGATTTGTTGGTAGGTGAAGGTTGTGGAAGTGGAGCCGGTGTCATGCCATTCCATGAGTGCAAGGCATTGTTCACTGTGGACATCAGTGACATTCCATTGCCCGCTAATGCAAGTGCTCATTCCGCCAGTATTCGATTCACAGTAATGNATTTGCAATCATTAAGTGGAGGTATGTCGATGACACTTTCGGTCCATCCTCTGATTAATCTGCCATTCAGCGATCAAGGCAGTACTTGGCTGCAGTCATCGAGTGGAAATCTATGGTCTGCTGCTGGAATGCAAGAGGGAGTTGATTACGGACCAGCAATCGATTCAGTGAATTTGTCTCTGATCTCTCTCGGGCAGGTATTTTGGTTTGATTTGACACATCCGAGCTTGTGTCTAAGTTGCCCGAATCACTTCGTCATCGTTGGAACTACCACCTCGATCGGGCAGATGAATGCAGAATTGTACTCAAGCGAGGCAATTGTTGAGGCGTTCCGTCCCTTGGTATTGTTTAATTACACCAATGTTGACAATATTGCCATAAACCCTGGAACTGGTGTTAATATTGATGCTGACACCAATGTTTCCTTCACCTATGGATTGTACGATAGTGATGGCAATCAATTGACTCAGAATGTTACTTGGAGTGCAGAGAATGGAAACATAGACAGCACCGGTCTATTCACTCCATACAAGGTTGGAGTTTGGAATATTACCGCTTGTTTTGGTGCTATCTGCAACATCATCCAAATCAATGTCAATCCTGGTGCTCCCGTTTCGCACAGCGTGACTCCAGCCTCAGGTTCAATCGACGCTGATTCTACTTTGGATCTGATGGTTGTAGTTGTTGACCAACATGGAAATCTTGTACCGGGAGCGTCTCTATCGTGGAGTGTGACCAACGGTACTCTGACCTCCATAACCGCACCTTCTGGATACAACGAAGCGGTACGTTTCGAACCTCACACAGCGGGTCAACAAACAATTACTGTTTCATGGAATAATGTCGACATAGATGTTGTAGTACAGGTTACAACGGGTGCGCCTTCTTCCTTTGATTTGACCCCTTGCGCAGAAAGTGTTGCAGCAGGATTAACTTGCCAATTCAACTATCAGCTTAGGGATGCCAAGGGTAATGCTTTGGATATCAGCGAAGCGGGATTGCTATCTTGGCAAGTAGAGAATGGTAACATCAGTAATACAGGTTTGTTCTCTGCTGATAAGGTTGGAACTTGGATAGTCAACTTGAGTAGCGCTAGCGGAGTTGCAGCACAATCAAGCATTACGGTTGTACATGGACAGATTGAACATTTACGTGTAGAAGTAAGCAATACGACTGTGACCGCTGATGAAGTAGTCTGGTTGAACACCACAAGGGTCGATATCAGAGGAAATGAGATGCAGGTAGAGTTAGAGCAGAGTGATTGGGATGTGCAGAGTGGAACTTTGTACAATGGCACTCCGGCAGAATGGCATCCTACTGATGTTGGAAACAGATGGGTCAAGGCTTCGTTTGAAGGTGTTTCAACCACTGTATACATCGATGTTGAACATGGTGCTATGGTGCAGATGGAGATTGAAAGAAATCAGATGCGCAATGGTTCGTTAGTTCCAATGTTGAATGATCAGATGACCACAGATGATGTAGACAGAGTCACTCTCAGGGCATGGGGTAATGATGCTGATGGCAATAGGTGGACCATAGAGGCGACTTGGAGCCTGAGTACATCACAAGCCTTTGCTCAATATTGTGAGGATAACAAGATTGCACCTACTTGTTACTTCGAGGCTGATGTCGCTCTACCAACTCCGTATGAAATGACAGCAACTTATTCTCCGGAAGGTAGTCAGGATTTGTTCAGCGTAGATTTCTACTTTGAGGTCTCGCATGGGGCGCTTGAAAGCATGGAGTTCGATAGTGAAGATGGCTTAGAATTTGACATCAAGGTTGGACAGAAGGTTCAGTTCTCGGTAATTCTCAAAGATGCAGACGGCAATGAGATACCCAACGTCGAAGATGTGTCCTTTATCTTATCAGGAAGTGATTCAGGTGATGAATGGCAATACAATCTGTCTCAAGCACTATGGGGTGAAGATTTAGAGTGGAGTCCGGGATTATTAGGACAACACAGTAGCGAATATCGCTCGGATCTCGTTGGTAGTTATTCCCTGACCGCTTCAATCGCTTCGCTATCAACTACTGCGAGTATAGATGTTGAGCATGGAGATCCAGTTTCATTCGTGATTGCAGAACAACCAGAGAATTATCAGATTATTGCTGGACAGACAATCGTTGTGAAGATAGATGCTTATGATTCTGCAGGTAATCAGTTCACTGAAGCAGTAGAGTGGAATGGGCAACAGCAAGGCGCTAATGTGTGGTTGTACGAGGGGATTGGTCAGGTTGTCGCAACTGGTCCGTCAACCTATTCGATAACTTTGACCAAGGTCACTGAGGACACAGGGCCACATGTCTTGAGGTTCTCTCATGCCATGGTCAACGATGATTCGGATGTACTCAATATTACCGTGTACCATGCAGAGATCGGTCGGCTTGTTCTAGAGGCTGGTACTGAATCTGTTGAGCAACTCGAGTCTTTCGATATCAGTATCAAGGCATTTGACATCTATGATAATGAGATTTTAGTTCCTACGTCAATCAAGGTGTCAGCAACAGGAAGAGCAACAGCAGAAAAGATAGATGGCGATTTTGCTAATTGGCGAATAACTACTCTTGACGAAGGAAAGCATACCGTGACAATAGCCGCTAACAATGCCTCAGGATTCACATTGAGCGAATCTTCGACCTACACTGTAGAAGGTAATCTTGCAGGTTTCTTTGAGTCTGGTGGAACCATGTACTATGTGGGAGCTGGCCTCGGTGCTTTTGTCCTAATTGGATTAGCAGCAGTGGTCATAATTCTGGTAAGGCGTTCAGGAGATGATTACGATGAGTTTGACGATGATTACGATGAGGGCTACGATGAGTATGAGGAAGAATCAGCCCCGGCTCCAGGTCCTACCGATGGGCCGCAAGGTAGTCCGCAAGATTCTGGCATGGCAGGTCCGCAAGGAGGCCCACAGGATTACCAAATGGATGCATATGGCGGAGGCTATGATCAGCCTGCAAATGAGCAAGGTGGATATGAAGAATATTCAGCACAGGATGATGGAAATTATCGCGTCGATGAAAATGGCACCGAATGGTGGCAGGATGAAGCAGGAATCTGGTGGTATAGGGGACCTGGTGAATCAGATTGGAGTGAATGGAGAGATTGAGAGGGGGTGTGCAAATGTTTGGTCGCAACATCGTCAGTTTGTCGATGTTGACCATTCTTGTTTTGCAATTTCTTTGCCCGGTCTTGCCCTTTGAGGTTGACGAAGAAACCGGATTTACATCGGGTAGGCAAACTGTGGTATCGATTACGATTTCCCCATCAGAACCTCTTAGTGTGGATGCTGATGGTCAGATTCAATTCACTGCTTCGATGTATGATGCCAATGGCGACCAAGTTCTTGGCTCCCCACAATGGTGGAGTGATTCGGGAACCATAGATATGGGGGGATTGTTCACTCCAGATTTGGCAGGTCAAGTCTCTGTTCATGCAATCAAGGATTCAATCAATCAGAGTGTCAACCTCAGTGTTTCTCCTGGCTGGCCCGATAGAATTGATCTTGAGGTTCAAAGCACTGATGTCATGTTGGGCAGTAGTATGCAGGTAAACGCCAGCATGTATGATGCCAAGTCAAATCTCATCGTTGATCGCACCATCTCTTGGATGAGCGACTGTGGAAACATCAGCAGTAATGGATTGTGGGCGCCAAACGTGATTGGAACTTGCAATATAACCGCTCATTGGAATGAATTGCACGAGAGTATCGAATTGAATGGTATCTCAGGGCCTCCCTCCAGTATAATCATGCCTTCTGACTTGAGTGTCCGTAGTGGAGAATCGGTCGCTCTTTCACCTTCTTTATTCGATTCATGGGGCAATGAATTACCCTTGTCAGATGCAGGATCCTTGTCTTGGGTAGTTGCATCAGGAAGCGTTGTGTCAGGTAATCTCTATCTCGCTGATGCACCAGGAATTTGGACGATTGAGGTGGATTCCAGCAGTGGAGCCAATGGTTCCACAGAAGTCCTAGTCGAGCCTGCAGCAATCACTGGACTGGAGTTACTAGGACCACAGGGTGTGGTAATGGCAGGAGAGGAAGTGGAATTGAGAGTTCTAAGGACGGATGTCTATGGGCACGTGACCAACGAAACCGTTCCGCTCTCTTATTGGCAATTGGAAGATGGTTCGTTGAAGAATTCAGAGAATCGCACTATTTGGACTCCCGATCAGGTTGGTGTATGGAATCTCAGCGTTTCTCTTGATGGCTATAGTGATTCAATTGTCGTAGAGGTGATTCATGGCTGGGCAACATCATTGTTGCTTTCTGCAGACGATGACAGACTAACCGCTGATGACCAAACGGTAATTTGGATGCAGGCCAGTGATTCCAGAAACAATAGATGGGTAGTCAATGGTTCATGGAACCCGCAAGAGGATGAAGCAGTAGAATGGATAGAGGATTATTCCTCCTGGGCTCGGTTCGTTGCCCATGACGTTGGAAATTGGACGATTGATGGCGAGTGGTTTGATGTTGAAAGACAGCAGTTATTCTCCACCTCGATAACTATCGAGGTCACTCCGGGTGAGGTTGCAGTAATCACCTTGCAAGGTGAGGGTCAAACCATCTCGATGGATGAATCGTTGGANATGAATCCTGTGTTTAGAGATGGAGATGGAAACCTGATTCAGCATGCACTGTTGAACTGGACGGTTATCAAGGAAGGAGTATCCGAAGACCAGACTGTGGAGTTGAGATTGAGTAAGGGTGTTTTCCATCCTGAGCAGAGTGGTAGTCACGAAATCAGGGCAAGTACCGGTTCTGCCTTTGCCTCGGTACGATTCCATGTTAACCACGGACAGGCACGAACACTAACGGTTGATTGGCCAGAAGAAACAGTAGTTTCTGGTAGCGATGGAGNAGTCTTGTTCACAGTTCAAGGAACTGACCTTTCGGGGCAGATATTTGACGTTAACGAAATGCAATGGGAGATGGATGAAAATGCTGGAAAGATTACTCCTGATCCNGGGGGTTTGGGTAATTGGTACTTTGAGGGACACAAGGCTGGAGACTGGGATGTAGAGTTGATNGCCGGTCAGGCTCAATATACAATNTCCTTGACGGTGANGGCTGGGCCAATCGACAGATTGGANGCCAACTTATCCGATTCAAGAGTTGAGCAGGGAGGAGAGTTACTGTTGACTGTGAAGGCNTATGATGAATTCAATAATAGTGTCATTGTTGAAGGTACCACATTGAGTGTGGAATCTACCTCTGGTAGTGTCAAGTCATTAGGCCGAGGAGTTTGGCGAATCAATGCTGAGGAAGGGGGAGANAATCATGGAGTAACAATCAGACATGGGAACTTGACGCAACAGCGTTTCTTCGATGTAGATGGGGCTTTGCTAGGTGGAATTTTCGGCTCTTCAAATACCACTTTACTTGTTGGCAGTACATTCTTGTTGATTATTCTTGGAGTTCTTCTATACATCAGAAAAGGAGGAACCGAAGAAGAGATTCTCTATGATGATTCACGAGATGTCATGAAAGAATTNCATTCACAGCAACCAACTTATTCCGAGGTTCAGAATGTATACCAAGCAGATCAGCACTCATATGCACAGCCCGAAGTGGTACCGCAACCAGTTCAAACACAGGTTNTTGCAACTCAAACAACTCAGGCAAGTGCTGCTGAAATTGCTGCTCAGAAGGCAAGGGAGACTGGAGTTATGGTTGCAGCACAAGGTACGGTTCAGGGACAGACGGGATGGTATTACGATGCTACAGGTGAACTCACTTGTTGGAATGTAGATGCAGCAGGTCAATGGAGCAGGATTCAGTGAGGTGTTTTGTTGATTTACTGCAGGGGGGCTCTCGTAGCAGTTCTCATCATTCTTTGTTCATTTTCAACTTTAGATGTTCAAGCAGNCGAGTCTAGAAATTGTGGTANCGATAATGGCGTAGCAACAATCGAAATCNTAGTTCCCGGNTCTGGAGTCGTTCCAGCCGACCAAGTGATCCAGTTGACTGCTAAGCCGCGAAATTCAAACGGNGATGAAGTTGGAGCTAGCATAACTTGGGGTGTGAGTAATGGCAGCATAGATTGGACTGGTTTGTTCAATCCTTGGCAAAAGGGAGAGATAACTGTCACAGCNTGTTCAGGAAATGCTTGGACTAACCAAACCGTCACTGTGCTACAGGGTGAAACGGTAGATGTAGAATTACAATTATCNAGTCATGAGATAAGTACAGANGATGTTGTGGTTCTGGATCCGCGCCGTATNGATTCAAAGGGGAATAGTGCACCTGCATTCGTACCAACTGAGAATTGGAGTGTTCCTGAAGGAACTAGTGTTCATCAAGGGGCTGAAGTGACATGGGAGCCGATGCACATTGGTAGTTTTACCTTGGAGATGTCAGCGTATGGCTTTGTTAGCAATGCAACACTGAATGTCAGTTATGGGCAAGCGGTTGGGTTAACAGTGGTTGGTTCAAATGAGATATCCGCTGATGACNCCACATTCTATGAGGTCAATGCGTGTGACTCTAAGGATAATTGTTGGTGGATTGAAGGAGTTTGGTCCCATTATCCTGAACAACAGGCTGAATTGTTGAATGATACNTCAGGAATCTATCTTTCACCTCAAACAACTGGACTCGTGCGACTAGAAGTAACTAGNGAAGTGGATGGTAACTTGCTAATNGCTCACAAGGATATCAGTATCAGTCCTGGTGAAGCAGTACTTACCAAGGTGGATTATGATGATGGAACTGATTCAGGNGTCTTGTCGAGTTCAGTCATTCAAGTNAAGGCTGGAACTATTCTAGAATTGTCAGTAACGCTGGTTGATGCAGTTGGTTCTGAATGGAAGTCAGAGAATGTTGAATGGAAATTAAACCANAGTAGTAATCCGCAATATGAGTTGTTCACTAGTTCATCATTCAACTTCTCATCGAATATGACTGGGGAATGGAATCTGATGGTCTCTCCACAAGGCGGNTTGCCCTCAAAATATTCGATTGAGGTACTTCCAGGAGATGCTGCAAGNATTCAGGTGAGTCCAACAACCTCTACCGCAATGCGAGTTTCTGCTGGAGGGAGTATTGGTCTACAGGTAATTGCTAGAGACGTTGATGGTAATGCATTCCCACTAGATGTAGAGTGGTTGATGTCAGANGATGTTGGAAATATGTCGAAGGACACATCTGGTTCTGGTTCCTATGTGTTCACACCTTCGAGACAAGCATATCTCGGAACTCAAGTATTGAATTTCACAGGTCCTTTAGGAGTTCAGAACATTGCAATCGAGTTGGTTGCTGGAGAATTGGCAGAATTGGCNATCGTCTTTGAAGACGGGTCTTCAGGAGAGCAGGGAGGGGAATTGCACTTCACGATTCAGGGAAGAGATTCCAACGGTAATCATATTGAAGTTTCATTAGATTCAGTCAGCGTTGAATGCAGTTGTGGCAAAGTTTCTGTTATCGATGATGGGACTTACAAGATCGCTTTGGAGGAGCATGGGGAAAGGCACACCCTTTCCGCACAAATGGAAGGCCTGCCGAGAGCAGTTGTCTACGTAGACGTCTCGCAAACCTTGTTTTCAGGACTTTTGGGCAGCAATTCTCAGGTCATCACTATGGGGATAGTGATTACTGGTCTGTTGTTGTTGTTGGTTGCTGTTGCGATATACCGAAGATCACGTTCAGAGTATGAGGNTGATGTTGAAGACGACGAAGAGGATCTTGCGGCTCCTGTTGTAGCGACCTCTCAACTGACNCCTCAANAAGCACCTCCAATAGCGGCATTTGGCAGTATGACTCAACCTCCTCCTCTAGCAGCACAACCGGTTCCTCAACCCACTTCTCATCATTCGTCTCAACCCCAAACGTACTACGATAGGCNACCTATGTCGTATGCTTCTGTAATACAGCCTACAGAACAATCTACTGTATCTACGCAGACATCGTTGAGCTCTGCAAAGGAATTGTTNACTCCAGCACNGGTAGGAACTGAGGAAGTTGTGCAAGAGAGTGATCCAGTGGAAACACAGGAACCAAAAGAAGAGGTAGAAGAAGTCGAATCGCCGATTAAAGATAGTGTGGATTCAGAGGAGATTGAAACAGTAGTNGATGAATCCGTCGGCAAGGAGATCAGTTCTGTTGAACAAGTTCCAGAAGTGGTTGAAACAAAAATTGAAACGAAGGAGTTGGAATTACTGCCTTCCGAAAAGGGCCCAATGACCACCGCAGGAGTTCTCCTCAAAGCATTGCCAGGAACTGAACCCGGAAAGGAAGGATGGTACCACGGTATAGATTCAAGACCATATTATTGGGATGGGCCTCANTAGCGCTCTTCCTCATTGGGGAAATCCCTACTGCGTACGTCATCAATGTAGTTGGAAACAGCATTTCCGATGTCTTGGTAGAGATTCATGTAGCGNCTCAGGAAACGNGGATTGAATTCATGAGTTATTCCTAAGAGGTCATGCAATACCAGAACTTGTCCATCAACACCTGAACCGGCACCAATACCAATGGTAGGGATGTTGATNGATTGGCTGGCCTTTTCTGCAAGTTCTGCTGGNATCTTCTCAAATACAATTGAGAAACATCCTGCTTTTTCCAGCAATCTACAATCTTCAAGCAACTTATTTGCTTCTTGTTCTTCTTTTGCCCTGACGCTGTAGGTNCCGAATTTGTAGATCGATTGAGGAGTAAGGCCCAAATGCCCCATGACTGGAATGCCTGCGGTTAAGATACGTTCAATCGATTCCACGATTTCTGCCCCNCCTTCCAGTTTGACTGCGTGCGCTCCACTTTCTTTCATTATACGAATGGCTGATTCCAAAGCTAGTTTGGAATTTCCTTGGTAAGTNCCGAAGGGCATGTCCACGACGATTAGTGCGCGGTCCACCGCTCTTTCAACGCATTGTGCATGGTAGATCATGTGGTCAAGAGTCATTGGCACAGTGGTATCATTACCCGCCATTACATTGGACGCCGAATCACCAACCAGTATGACATCTATTCCCGCTTTGTCGATGATACGAGCGAGACTGAAATCATAGGCGGTTAGCATGGTGATTGGTTCACCTTCTCGCATCATTTCCTGCAAGGTATTGGTAGTAACTTTGCGAGCCTTTCCTGCTACTGACATGCTACCACTCCGGNTGTCTGAATTGACACTGTGGTTTGAATGCCTCGCAAGACAGGNCAGCCCTCATTCTTCGGTTTCNTTGCCGATCTCTCCTTCAATGAAGGCAAGGAATTCATCGATGTNTATNACTCCGTCAGCGTTNTCATCAGCTACGTGGAAAGTAGTACGAATCTCATCGTGATTCAGTTCGAAACCTAATGATTCCATCGCTCTGATGAATTGCCTGACATTGAGGTGGTTCTTTCCTCCAAGGTCGCAAGCATGGAAGACCGCTTCTCTTCGAGCATGNTCTACATGGTCGGGATTGCGCATCAATTTAGTGACNGTATTCCACGGAGTCTCTCTCTCAACCGCATGCTTCCTTCCATAAGANAGCCATAGAATCAATCCAAGTACGATGGCTGCAGCACCTCCAATGATTGCTTTGTATCCCATGAGGTAGATTAGGNNCACTCCCGAAATTATGCCGAACCACTGTACCCANGGGGCCATTGGGCTACGATACTCCGGTCGATACCATTGNTGCGAGGTGTTGGCTCTTCGTAGTACAAGAACGCAGGAATGTACTGCGATGAAAACCATGATTTTGAACCCTGATGCTAGTTTAGCGATGTCTTCAACAGGTAGGTACAGTATCGTGAATGCCATTGCTATCGAGGTCACCATGATTGCAACATGAGGGGTTTCAAAACGTGGATTAACATTTTCCAGCGACTCTGGCAATAGATTGTCGCGTGCCATCCCAAAGGGAAATCGAGAAGCACCCAACAATCCTGCTAATGCTCCTGAAACCATGGTGACGACGGCGATTAGTGCTGTGAATAGGGCTAGATTAGAACCACCGATCGCCTTGGCAAAAACATAGATTGGGTCTTCTCTTCCTTTCAAATCCTCTGGCGAAATAGTAGCCATCATGCAATAGGATACTAAGGTATAGAGAAGTGTAGCAATGGCCAATGATATCAACATTCCACGCGGTAGATTCTTGCCGGGATCCTTGACTTCTTCACCTATTGCTGCAATTTTGGTGACACCTGTGTAGGCAACGAAGACGAAGGCTGTAGTTTCAAACAATCCGATTGTTCCTGTAGAGAATGCATTAGCATTGGCAGGTCTAGCCATATCCGCTTTACCAGAGAAGAAAGACATGATACATAGAACGATGAGTAGAATAATGCTAACTACAATTATTGGTGCTTGAATTGCCTTGACCTTCTTCATTCCGAGGATATTTATCAGCGTGATAATTGCTAGCAGTGCTAGTGCTGTGGTTTTGATACTAAGGTCGACATCAAATGCTGCTGTAAGAACCGCAAAATAGGCGCCAAAACCAATCAATGCAAAAGCGGATTTCAACAATAATGATGACCATAATCCAAGGCCCGCAATAGAACCAGCAACTGGTCCGTATGTCTTTTCGATGAAAGTATAGGTTCCGCCGGATGCTGGCATTGCAGAGGCCAGTTCCGATTTGGATAATGCCCCTGGAAGTACTACGATAGCGGCCAGAAGGAATGCTAGCCAAATCCCACTTCCCATTATTTCAGTAGCGAGTGCAGGGAGAACGAAGACTCCAGGTCCGAGCATGGCTGACAATGAAATGATGACCACCCCCACAAGCCCAACGCTGCGTTCTAACTTGCCAGTGAACACTTTGGTAGCGTCCTCAAATCCTTTCTCTATTCTNCGGATTGCATCTCGAATGACATTAAACAACAGCGGGTTGGTTTTTGACAATTCATCACACCCTGCGGTCGAACCTGTTTTGNTGGCCTTAGAATCACTTGATGATGCTTTGCCCTTCTAANNAGCAGAAACAGCCGAAGTAAACCTATTCCAAGGTGGCGATAACCTTCAATTCGACAGCAATAGGTGTTGGTAATGCTCTAACTGCAAGGGTTGTTCTAGTCGCTCCTATCTGACTGAAATATTCACNGTATATCTCATTGTATCCCTTGAAATCTCGATCCATATCCACTAGGAAGGATGTGACGTCGAGGACTTTACTCAGATTGGAACCAGAGGCTTCCAGAATCGCTTTTACATTCTCGATACAAGCNCTTGTCTGAGCCTTAATNTCGTAATCCAATGCTTGCCCATCTTCATCTTTGATAGGTCCNCCAGGGATNCTATTGTCNGCAACTTGTCTAGGTCCAACTCCTGAGAGGTACAACAGGTTACCAACTCTCCGAGCATGCGGATATGGACCAACCGGAAGTGGAGCTTTGTCGCTGCTATGCTGCCCTTCTCCTTCGGTAGGTTGCCACAATTCCGGTCCAGATTGCGCCNGTTCTGCTTTAGCTAGAGTCTTCAGCAGAGAGTCTTCGATTTCTTCGACATCTTTGTCTTCTGGGATGTCTTCATTGACTTCTTCAGCCAAAGTTTCAGCCAAAACGTTGTTCAAAACGCTTCGATCTCCACTGTAGAACTCGACATCATCTTCATCGTATTCCTTGTCTCCTATACCACCTTCGCTAGGNTCGAGCATGACTACTGCTCCACCGGCACCGTGCAAGGCCTCGTAAGCCAGTACCNTGCCTGAGAAATTGTTATGCTGCCCATTCATTGCAGAGAGCCACCACATTGGTTTGAACGAAACTACTTTTTGCACTCTTATCTGAGAATGTATGTTACGCGATAATTGTGCAACATCTTCCAATCGGCCCTCTGCGAGGAATTCCAGAATCTTGTTATTCCATTCATCATCCTTGAGAGAGTGAATCTTGTCCTCCTGTGCGTCGATAGGTTCTGTGAACATTCTGTTTGACAAAGACATGACCACTACCGCGATGGCTTTGCGCCCTTGGGCTTTGATTGCATCCAGACAGGATTTCGCCAAAACTGTAGTTTCACTACGGTTAGAATAGACGTTAGAAGAACAGATGACTGCAGGAATCCGGTTATCTGGATTGAGTAGTTTCAGGGCGACTACAGAGCCACCGTCGATGGGAAAGCCATGATAGGCGACCGTCCGACTTTGCAGACCACGGTCTTTGTTTGCTTGATCCCAAGCGTTTGCAAATTCTGAATCTATCTTCAGGGAGTACGGAATAGAACCTAAATCGTGGAAGTCATGGTCAACAAAAACCCATTCTGGATTCGGGTCAGCCTGTATTTGGTGACCGATGATCGATGGCCATAGTGTGGAATAAATAATCAACAAGTCAGCGTCGCTATTCTCAATTTCTTCGCGTGCTGAGTCGAATGCCTGTCTCAATCGTCCCCAGCCTTCATTTTGTTCGGGGACAAGATATGGATGCGGATGTGCCGGCACAACCAATGATTTGATGACGCCGCTTTCACTCACTGTCTCCGCCTCCAACTTTCCATTCCATTATGGCGTTGCCAGTTCCAATTATCGTTCCATATCCATGCAGAATAGCTGGGGCATTTGGAATCTCTAGAGCAGAAAGCATCCAAGTGAGAGCGCCTCCATCGGCTTCTGCTATTGATTGCTCAACGAATTCAGGCATCATGTCTAGCACTTCTTGTGCTTTTCCGGACTTCATCAATTCGATCATTCGCATATCCCATAGGTACATCGCGTGACTGGTTATGTGCTCCTTACTCATGTCTTCAGGAACTTCAGATTCAGTAGTGAAATGTCTATGTGACAGCGAGTTGCTGGCAATAATCAATGCACGCTTTCCGCTAGCCTCGATAGCCTTGCGTGTGCTCTCTCCGAGTTGCATCATCATTTCTTGCATAACTTCCACAGAGTAGTAATGCCTGCTTCGATTACTGGATATTGCGACCACGGGTTTGTCCCATTCTGGTCTAATCATGTGACAGGATACTATTGTTCCATAATCAACCCTAAAGTCAGGATTTTCCATCATTTTAACAGACATTCCATCTGCTTTAGCAACATCGTGAATGGCTTTGGATAACTCCACGTCGACATTCATGTCATAATGGAAGCGGAATAGATTGGGGAAAATTGGATCAACGGATAGACTCTGGAATCTTTCAACTCCGAGAAAATGCGTTCCCACATAGGTCTGCCAATGAGGTGAGAGGAGTACTATGACGTCGTATTCAATATCTTTCAGACTATCTCTCAACCTTTCATATCCCCAGCGTAGTTGTTCCCATCCCCCCTCGGAATGGGGTTCGTTCTGTTCAGGGTTCTCGGCGTACACCAGATGTGGCGGATGTGGGGCTAATGCCGCTCCAACTATTGCTCCCTTCGACATGTGTCTCGGTCTGCTCATCGGCTCTTGGTCCTTGAGGACTGTCACGTCAGACTCAGGTGTATATACCACTCATTTCATCAATTAATCGCCCGAGGGTCAGCCATGGGAGAGGTCGATGCATCGCGTGTGGTCGAATTAGAGATGCGTTCCAAGAAGTCCTTTCCCCATGTTATCATCCCTTCTTTGGTAGGCGCTGCCACGGGCATGATTGCACAATTGCTCATCGATTCAGAACATTTGCCTAGCCCTTGGCGAGTAGATGGGTATCTCGATTCGATNTGGAATATGCATGCAGCCCTGTTCTGTGTAGCCATTACTGGTTCATTGGCTATGTTGGTATATTGGCAATATAAGGGTAAACAGTTCTCTCTAACCGAATTCATCATNGGAGGATTNTCGATGATTGTTTTNGCATCATTGATTTCCAGTATGCGCGGTTGTGGAGCATTCTTTCTTCTGCTGTTGTGGTTCTTTTCATCGGCATCTTGGGGTAGGTATGAGTTGCCACCATTCCGTTTGGGTGTTTGGTGGGGAATGGGATTAGTGGTTGGCGCACTTTCGGGAGTGCTGGCTTTGGATCTTAGGACCTAGGGAAGATATTCAATAATTCACCAGCNAGTTCATCGATATCTTCACTTTCCAGNAAGGATTGTTTGTCGTTGGCATCCATAACCATGACAGAAGCAATTCTCCACAATGCTGCTGCATCCCAGTCGTTTACGGTTGCTAATTGCGCCCCCTTCCATTCCTCAAGTATTTCCCTAGGCATACCATTGTGATTGCCTAGAATGTCCAAGAATGACAACCATTCTTCCTCTAATTTACACTTCAGTTCATNTTTCAGGGCGCCTTGAGGTTCCGACAAGAATTCTACTTCTGCTCTGATATACAATCTACCTTCTTCGNCATCAACTAATTGTAATAATGATTCTAAATCGGGAAACACCCTATGTTGAACAGGGTCCATAGGGGGTAGTGAAGGCTCAATCAATTTGAGGATACGAAATCTTCGCTGACCCTGAATCTCAATCATGTGATTACTACCGACTTCTTCATGTTCGGTGATTCTAGCCGTTGTTCCAACTAAATGTGGACCTGCCCAACCAGTTATTGGATGGAATGGATCAATTAGGCAAAGGCCAAACGGTGCCTCGTCTAATAAGCAATCATCTAGCATCTGTTTGTATCTCGGTTCGTAGATGCGTAAGACCTGCGGTTCACCCGGNAAAAGGGTCAACTCTAGAGGGAAGACAGGGATGGTTAGAGTCTGCTCGTCGTCGGCGCCCACGGAACCTTGGCATANCAGACNATCTTTGAATGAGTCGCTTGTTTCTCAGNTAGAGTGNCCTATTCTTCNGATTCANTGNCANGCCATTTGTAAGATGGAAGAGAAGAGATTAGTGGTTGGNNAGACATCTTCAAGCGCACNAACCNATGAATGACAAAACCAGTCATCCATAATGACGGNAAGGAAAGCAGGAAGGCTCTGAACATCGAATCATCAGGATAGTGATTTACAATCTTCACCTCCATCACTTCTGCTCCAGAATCAACAGGATTGTGTATGAAGACCAAATGCCAGATACTCGATCTATTGAGAATCAAAGTTTCACTCTCTCCGGGTTCCAACATTGATACTCCGCCTGCTTCGTCAACCAGCATCTGCCAATCTATACCGTCACCTTGCATCGCATCAAGACTGGCTTGTAATTGCATGTAGGTAACATGCAGAACTCCTTCTTGACCAACGTTAGTAACTTCAACTTCNATTGTATCACCATAGTTAATTTTCTGAATTATTTCATAGGTGGTGTCACCTTCTCCAAGTCGGAATGAAACTCTATCGTCCACTTCCGCTTCTTGGTAGGCAATTGCTCCAAAGATTCCAACCAATAGAAGTAACCCNACGCATCCTTCTACCAGAACGTGGCGCATNACTTTCTTNCGATCNACCCCTTCAAACATCTTACCGTGGTCATTGCGCATTCTAGGTTGNACATGATGAATGAACAATGCTCCGATAGCACCTACNGCCATCCCCAATGGNATGTCAACCAACCAGTGGATTCCAAGATATAGGATTGTGAANGCGAATAGTATTGTATTTGCNACAATGAANACATGATAGCGATAGTGAGCCCATTCNTTCATTTTCATACCGCGTTCTCTGACATGTAACCANTTGAGCAGGATGATGCCGAATGGAATAGCAATGTGTAAGGAGGGNACCGCATTATCGAGTGGGTCGTGAGTAGCATAGAATTCAGCATACCAGCCATCGTGATAGAGTAGAGCATCCATTCCTGGAATCCATGAACTAGTGACTTCAACATTGAAGAAGAGATAGTANGGAACTGCTATTGCATAGATGAGTAGATAATTCAGAGTGACTTTGTCAGTCATGTCTCTTTCGCCTACGTATGCAAAGTAGACAGTCGTGATGTAAATCAAGAATAGATAGATGAAGAGATAATGGAAGTTCAGAATATCGGTTAGTANGGCATTGCTGAAGACTTCTTGNACCCANAGGGTTAGGTCTCCTTCGATGGCATAAACCCAGTCAGTCCAGTGTCCAGTGGANGATTTCATCGGCTCATTCAATTTGTCAGTNAGAGACTTCCATCGGATAATTACNAGATANCCTAGAATGTGAAGATAATATCGCTGNTCNTGGATGACGCGTGAGATTCTTCCAAATGGAGTTCTGCGNTCTTTTTGGTCTANTGTGAAAAACCAACAAGTTAGGGGAGTCAGGATGAGAATAATTCCCATCATTGTCCAATAAGGGNTGAGTTNCACGAGNTCTGCGCCTAGGCTTTACTTCAATAGTCTTGTCAGANCATCTATCTCTTGATGCATATGTTCTGAGNCTCTGAGAAGAANGCAAGAGACCATTCTCCNCCCTCTCTNCCGACTCCNGAATTCTTGGTTCCACCGAATGGAACTCTCAAGTCCCTGTGNAACCAACANTTNATCCAAACCATNCCACTNTCGATNGCTTCNGCAACNCGTTCNGCTTTCGNAATNTCNCTACTCCATACCGAACCNGCTAGNCCATATTCNGTTGCATTTGCCATTACCACGGCTTCTTCTTCGCTGTCGAATGNGTGNACTACNACAACAGGGCCGAAGATTTCNTCNGTGGAGCATCGAGATTCACTATCAAGTCCAGTNACAATTGTGGGCTGCAANTANGCTCCAGCAGCGANTTCACCTTCCAATTCGGGGCGCCCACCTCCATGTATGAGAACACCACCTTCCTTTTTTGCTAAAGCGATGTACGACTCGACCTTTTGGCGATGCTCTTGGGAAATCAATGAACCGAGTTGAGTTTCTTCATTGGAAGGATCTCCAATCCTCATCTTTTCTACATGTTCACGCAGCATTTCTACGAATTCATCGTGGATATTTCTTTCAACTAGGATTCTCGAACCGCAGAGACAGACCTGGCCTTGGTTGAGAAAAGCCGATCTAGCAACCCCAGCAACTGTGTTCTGCATGTCGGCGTCTGCAAACACAATGCTTGCATTCTTACCACCTAACTCAAGACTCAATTTCTTGAACATCGGCGCAGCAGTAGCGGCAACCAATTTGCCGGTGGCGGTGCCACCAGTGAATGAAATGAGTTTGATTTCGGGATGCTCAACTATTGCTTGACCAACTTCTGAACCAAGACCATGGACGATATTCACTACCCCAGCAGGCAAGCCAACTTCCACCAATATCTTGGCTAGAAGGTCTGCGGTAAGTGGAGTTAATTCGCTAGGTTTGGCGACAACGGTATTCCCCATCGCCAGAGCCGGGGCTATTTTCCAAGACAGAAGATACAATGGTAGATTCCAAGGGGTAATCAATCCAGCAATTCCAACAGGTTTCTGAATTACGTTATTTTCAGCGTCATCCATCGGGAATTTCTTATCTTGCATCTTGACAACCTGTTCGGCAAAGAATCTGAAATTTGCCACACTACGTGCCGCATCAACATTTCTTGCCAATGTAATCGGTTTTCCGGTATCCATTGACTCAAGTGCTGCGATTTCTTCACTCTTTGATTCCAAGGCGTCAGCTATTTTGTTCAACCATGCCGCTCTTTTTTCGAAAGTCTCTACTGCCCAAGCGGGGAAGGCTAGTTTAGCGGCTTCAACTGCAGCCTCAATCTCACTTTTGCCTGAACGAGGAATACTGGCAATCTTCTGAGTGGTGGCTGGATTAAAATCATCCAATCGTGTATCTGTAGAGGTGAATTTACCTCCAATAAGATTCTCGACGATAATCAGAATTCATCACCACTGGTATCGATTTCATAGTGCCACCGATCGCTATCGGGGTCCCATTCATCCCAAGTCGGGATAGTCTCAAGAATTTCAATCAAATTCGAGGGGACCACTCCGGGAACGATGAACGCTTTTTGTCGATGTAACGGGTATGGATTGCGTAGTTCAATTCCTAGTACTCCGAGAATCGCCCTTGCTATGTACCAAGTGGCTTGAGAATTCCACCCGTGTGCGACTTTCACAACTATGCCGAGTCCTTTTGGATAATCGGGATGTTCTACCGCCATACCAAGTAATCCATCTGCTCCTTCCTTAGCGATGACTTTTCCTTCTCCGGCTTTGATGATGGTTGAATCAAGTCGGTTGAATCCACCAATAAGGTCGGGGTGTCTAATCATTGCCTCCCATATCCAATCATCATTCTTCTGGCGGACCAAACCTGCATAGGTACGTGCCAGTTCATTCACAGTGTTAGATACGGTTGGCAGTCCGCACCCATCCTTTGCAATTCTCAGTGGTTGCCACTCTTCTCCAAGGAATCCTCGCAAAGTCTGCATGTAGGATTTGAAGACTTCATGATGAGGGAGAGTATATCCCGCTCTGTTCCAACCTTTGAGCCGGCACCCCTTGAGTAAGGCTGCATGTTCTCCGCTACAGGTATGATACCACCTGCGCGGTCTTCTTACCTGCCTACCAAATTGAATTAGTGGCACGTCCAAAGGGGTTAACATTAGACCCCATTCAGATTCAGAAAGCAGACTTTGAGCAGCAGCGACGTGTTCACTATCTCCATTGTGGCTAGCAACTGAAATCGCCTTCTGTTCCCAATTTGTTTCGTTCTCAAGTTCATCGGCAAATGCCTTCAACATGAATGGCTTCATCATAGAGCGCCCATAACATAGAACATTTCCTCCAAAGGAGTGGATTACTTCGTCTCCATGCGCCCAAGCGACAGCTCCATGAATTGTGGTTTCCGAAACCCCATTTCGCCTGTAATCTACCAATGGTTCCCATTCGACATCTCTGCCGCTAGGTATGCCCTCTACATTTTTCCCCAAGGGAGAATCCGGAAAAATTCCAGAACCAGGCCTTCCAGGGGCGACCGCTGAATGCGAATCATGCCTCAGACTCATTCGCTCCCCTCCACTATCGGTACGACTTGTTCGATGAAGGCGCGCATGTTGCGGCATACGCGTTCAGAATCATGGTTGAAGAAATCAAACCAAGTCATGATTCTGTCATCAGGGTGAAACCGCTCGCGAATCTGCTGTGCTATTTCGCTAGGGTTACCAATGAGTGCATTATCTGCGGCTTTCTCGACTTTGTTGGGGTCGATTGTGCCTTCAAGGGCCGCCCAATAAGCGCCCAAGGCCTTTTTCGCCTCCTCAGTAGCTGCTTTGGATTGTTGTTCAGGGCTCAACTCCTCTTCGGCATTCAAGAAAACGAACGAAGTCCTCGGCATATCCCTTCTCTGCCACTCTCCCCCATCAGGGTGATAGCAATTTGCCATTCTAGTATGTGTTGCTTCAATGACTTCGGGTTGAGTTATTGACAGATTGAAGACTTTCACTGGTAAGATGGAGTTTACGAATTCCTGAGCGCGCGGGTCATGGGTTCCAGCGATCAATTCCAATTGTTGTCGCGGCCAACTTTTGGGAACGATACTGAGTTTTTCAAAGACATATCTTTTGTCGATGGGAATCTGTTCAAGTCCTTCTGCTAACTCTTGTACTGCCAACCAATCCTCATCGCTGCGAAAGTTCTCTCGGCTCAGAATGGTTTCTCTAGTCTCATTGGAGGAAATGTTGTCGCCACGTAAGAGCCGTAGGAAGATTTCTGCTGCTTCGAGAAAAATTTGGCTTCTCAATGCTGGCCATGCTTCTTCTTCCACCGCATTTCTAGGGTTTATCCCATAGGGTCGGGCCATGAATTCAAACCTTCCTGCACTGAAACCGACATGCAGTTTACGACTCTCGGACATAAGCCCAAGCAGTTGCACAGTATTGGCAATTCTTTCAGCCTGAGCAATGGGTCCTCCGCTAGCGAGAATAGATACCACAGCCGATCCCACGTCAATTCGTTCAGTGCGTCTGAATGTTTCCATTGCTAACTGGGGGAAATCAGTACACAAACCGACCTCTCCCTGCCAATGGGGGACGACAGGTTTTGAGTTCTCTTTCTGTGTTATAGTGGACAGATGTGCTTGTGCCAACCATGCAACTCCGAACCCCAATTCGTCGGCTAATTCAACCTGCTGGAAGTAGTTCCGCATCATCTCTTGTTCACTAGGGGTAAAGCCATCTGCATCAGGGGTCTGCGAGATTGAGAAGAAGATATCATACTCCATTGGCCGCCCCCCTTCATCCTCGCGAAGAGGCCTAAGATACCCGTTCTTTTCGGTCGCTCAGTAGTGCGTCATCGTCATAGTCCGAGTGGGGATGCAGAGGCATGGATGAGTTCGAGGAACTGGATTCAGGCGCTGGAATAGCGTCATTATCATCACCGAGTAGGAAGCGAAAAGTCATCAAGATCTCACTAGTTGTTCTTGTTGTTCTTATTTTGTTGATGGGAATCAGGCAGGCTTGGCCATATCTAATCGAACCAGAACCAGAGGTGATGATTTCTGAACACCAAATAGTGGAAGTTGCAGATGGTTTGGGTAACCCTGCCTGTCTTCATTGGATGGATGAAATTTGGTTGCTCGTCTGTGACCGCGAGGGCCGAATCATCGCATTGGAGTTAGGAGAATCAAGAGAATTCATCTCTCAAAAAGCGATACTCTCTGATTTGGTGGAACCTCATGGAGTGCTCGTTTGGAGCGATTCCGAAAATGGAAGTAGTCGCCTCTTTGTTTCTGAGCGAGGAGAACTAAATGCGTGGGATATAGACCGCAATTCTACCCCCTTGCAATGGTCATTGTCGAGTCATCAAACATTGGTTAGTGGAGTCCCTGCATCGAATCATCAGACCAATGCCATCATGTCTGATGGCGCGAATGGATTGATTTGGCATTCGGGTTCAACTTGCAATGTATGCGAAGAAGCGGATGAACGTAATGCTGCTCTATTGGGCATCGATCCATGGAATGGAGATGTCGAAATCATTGCATCGGGAGTTAGAAATTCATTCGATGGCGCTTGGGTTCCTGAAGTTGGATATGTCTTTACTGACAACGGTAGAGATTGGGAGGGCGACCACCCTCCCGAGGAATTGAATCTCCTTTCCATTGGTTCTGATTATGGTTGGCCAGATGATGTCCCAGAAAATCCTGTTCCAGAGGGGACAATAGGACCTATTGCTGAGTTCGCATCGCATTCTTCAGCAAATGGGGTTGATTGGCGGCCATTGAATTCTACTCTGCCAGGAGGTCCGACTACCGTCTACGTCGCCCTATATGGTTCGTGGAATACGGTTATCCCAGTAGGTCAGCAGATTCTACAGGTCGACTTGGTTGAAGATCAGGATTCACCGCAGGGCTGGAGAGGAGAGTCAACTGTCGTGGTAGAGAATCTTGCTACTCCTTTAGCCATGAAATTCCACCCGCATGGGGATTTGTATTATGCAGAATATGCGCATGGAACGCTGTATCGAATCTCTGCAGAATGATTCGCTTATTGCTAACTCGAAGCCCAAGTTCCCTGGAAGTTCTCGGCGTTGTCCACTCTAACAAATATGTCGAGAGCAGTCCAAACCAGACTGTTGAATCCACTTGCCATTCCATCTTGACCACCGGCTTTCGCCGTCATGAACTCAAGAGTATCTGATGGTGAGTGCCATTCTTGCCAGAATGATATGTCCCCTCCCGGGCTGAAGAAGTTGAATGTCGGATATCCTTCGCTAAAGAATGAGCAATGGTCAGATGCACAGGATTCTGCAATCTGCCAATTGATGGGATTGCCTTCAGTTGGACGGTACCGCAAATCGTCTTCGATTGTTTCTCCAACCCAATCGTGCATACGTTCCAAGTTTTCTTGTTCAGCGCCAGCTACCGCGATGTTCCAATCATACTTGGTGGCAAAGAATATCTCTCCTCCTGGTCCCATCAATGGTTCAGTTGGAGGAGTGATTGGGTAATTCAATGCGACCATGTCGAAATTGAGATATGAACGCACCGAGACATTTTCTGGCAAATGAGCAACATATGCGCGAGAACCCAGTAATCCTTCTTCTTCACAAGCCCAAAGGGCAGCGACGACAGTGTGGTCGAATTCCTTCTGTGCTAAAGCTTGAGCCATCTCGAGAGAAACGGTTGATCCAGAGGTGTCGTCATTGGCTCCTTCATTAGTACCTCCACCCGGTGGAGTGAACATGTATGCGATATCGAAATGTCCTCCTATGACGATATATTCGTTAGGATTAACCCTCCCCCAATTGTATCCGACAACGTTCAATTGATCGGGATCGTCTTCGTAACGAGTAACTTCTACATGGTCGAAACCCATGTCCCACATCCTTGTAGCCATAGCCTCAGCCGCTGCTTCGTATGCTGCACCTCCTTCGTGCAATGAAGCAGATGCACACCAGCGGTTGTTGTATTGACTGGTCAACATATCGATGGTCTCATAGGCCCTTCGCCCATCTACAAGCATCATTTCTGAACTGTCTTCAAGAGTTATGGATACATTGAGAACCTCCTCTCCTGCACTGATGGTCAGATTGATTTCATCATGTTCGGTATCGAGAATTAACATGGTGAAGTTCTTTGCATGAGCCGGATAGGTGAAGTTGACATCGTCTCGCAAGACTCCGAATTTATCCATGAAGAAAGCGCCATGTGAACGACTAACGGTCCATTCTACGTTGGAATCAACTTCAATAGTGAAATACTGCCCTCTAGGTGCAGAAAATACAGTTTCTTCGATTTCAAGTTCTGGCTTGAGTTCATTTTCGGGTTCATTACCGAAGCATCCAGCCATGCTGGTAGAGATGAGCAAGCAAACCAGCAATATTGCCTCCCCTCTTACGCTCATGGTATCTCGAAGAGTTTCTGAGTCAAAAGATATCCTAATGGTAATTCTATTCTTCTTCGGACAATCTTACCGGGAAAGCGATATGCCGTAATGCGATATAGATGACAATTCCAAAGCCGCTGGCATTAACCAGCCACGCAAGTCGATGATGCCACATCAAGTATTCAATTAGAATGACTTCTGACACCGTCGAAAGAATCAGAGTAGTTCCATAGATCATTACTGCTGCAGGGAGACTATGTTCTATCGGAACTGTCGAACTAAATGTAAACAAACGATGTGTTGAGTGAGCGATTATTGACCCCATCGAATAGGCTAGAATCCAACTCATTGCAGCCCTATGTTCAAGTCCTTCTGAAAGATAGTATAATCCCTCATAAAGCCCGTAGAAGATTACTACATTGATAGTTCCAATTATGATGAACCTTTTGAATTCAGGGAATTCCATTACTTTTGTATCCGTATCCATACCATCAACCTGTTAGGACAGAGAGTCTCTCTGTCAGTTGTTCTGGAACTCTTATTCCCGCTTGCAGATGCGCAGCAACCACTTGTGACAACTGCAGTAACTCCTCTTCCGCGTCTCCACATAGATGAGCTGTATCTGCCAGTCCCCAATGGGCCACTATCAAGCCCATATCGTCATCAAGTGAACGAGCGATGTCTAGACTTTGTTCAAGCATATGCCGTCCTTCATCATACATTTCTTCTCTCAGTAAACGGTGAGCGATATCAGCCAATACCGTCATTTCATCCTGTTGATTATGAGTAGATTGAGCGAGCATCAGACGTGAGCGTAGAATCTCCATCGATACTTCTTCCACGACAACACCTCAGATTGAACGCATCCTGCCGCCGTCCACAGCAAGACTAACACCACGGATTCCCCCAGAGTGCGGTAAGCAGAGGAACAGAACTGCATTTGCAGTCTCCTCGGGTTTAATCAGGCGTCCAATTGGAACTTGTTCGAGCCAAGATGCTTGGATATCTTCGATGGAACGACCAGTTTTCTCATTTATTGAAGAGGCAAGACTGGATAGGCGGTCAGTGTCTGTGAATCCGGGAAGTATGTTGTTAATCGTAATACATTCAGGAAGTTCGCGGGATAGAGATTTGGACCATGATGCCATTGCTCCTCTAAGGGTATTCGAAAGGCCGATATTGGGTATTGGCTCTCGAACTGAAGTGGAGATGATGTTGACGATTCTTCCTATACCCGCTTCTTGCATTCCTGGAACCAACATACGAGTAATTAGGTGGGATGCATGGAGATGACGCTTGAATGGGCCCTCAAAATCTTCGAGTTCATTTCCAAGCAATGGTCCACCTGGTGGACCAGCTGCATTGTTCACTAGAATTTGAATTGGACCACTTTCTAACAATCCGGAAACAGTTGTTTTCACCGCATCGGAATCTTCGAGATCGAGTGCTATTGCCTCATGCCCGTCTCCTGATAGAGAATCTCTAAGTGAAATCAATGCATTTTCATCTCTGCTGCATACGATAACGTGCGCACCAGCTTCTGCCAGAGCCTTTGCGCTCGCTCTGCCAATACCTTTTGAGGCACCACAGACCAGTGCGCGCATTCCATTCATCGCAGTATTTGTGTAAGGGCTATTCATCATCATCAACTCATTGTATTATTGATTTTTCAATTGCTTCTATCAGTCCACATAATGGGCGTAGGTTTGTTCTTCTAGTTTTTTGTAGACTACCTCGAGAACATCATCGGGAGCGTTGCGGAAGGTAGGGTGACCGCTCTCTCCTTGCGGCCTTCGCATTTCGTTCCATTGGCCCATATCATAAGCCATCAATGCTTCTTTCATCAAGACTCCTGCGAGCACTAGTGTGTGAAAACATAGATCCTCATAGGTCATACCTCTTTTTACTGGAACTTCTCTTCTGAGGAGTAATTCTCCGGTATCGATTCCGTTGTCGCAAAAGTGAGTGGAAGAGCCGATTGGGATATCGTGGTATACCGACCAAGCAGGCGATGCCGAACCACGGCAATCTGGCAATAGACCTGGATGTGAATTGATTACACCGTGTTTCGGATGTTCAAGAATATCTCCACGAATGATTCTGGTGCCGCCAAAGACAATCAAATCGAGTTCTTTGTTCTCAATCAATGGCATAACTAGTTCAGAGTTGTGAATAGCCACCTCGACGTGCTCTATTTCAAGTCCGGCGATTTGTTCCTCAATGCTATCTGCAATCGGATTTCCTTCGATTCTTTTGAGGAATTTCTCACGTTCTTCATCGGCGATTTCAGAGACCTCGGAAATGATGATTTCAGGGACGAAACCTTCGGACATTATCTGCTTGAGCATCTCTCTCCCGTAAGGATGTTCCTTGAGCAGTAAGTATGCGAACCGCGGCTTCGTCATCGTTCCTCGGAGGGGCCGCTCATACCCGTTGTTTTCGGTCAGGGCGTGCAACGCCTACGATCTCTTGGGAACAGCACAGTTTCTCTTACATTGCGACTTCCAGTCAATACCATCGTAAGTCTTGCAACTCCTAATCCCCAGCCGGCGTGTGGAGGTGCACCGAAGCGGAATCCATCGATATAGAAGGAGAAGTCTTCAGGGTTAAGGTCCATGTCTAAGAGGTTCTGTTTCAGGACTTCAGTACGGTGCTCTCGTTGTCCTCCGCTTGTCATTTCATCTCTGCCATAATTCAAATCGAAACCGCGCGACAATTGGCCGCCAGATTGTGATGTCTCAGATTTATCATGGTAGATGTAGAATGGTTTCATCGACATTGGCCAGCGTGGGATGAAATGGAATCCGGGATGGTGCTCGGCGATAATGTCGGCGTGGTGCGCTTCAATGTCATCGCCCCATTCGATATCCTGTCCTGCTGCCTTAATCATTTCAATGGCGTCGCTGTATTCAACTCTTGGGAATGGCAAGGTCGGGATTTCAACTTCTATCTCTTCTTGATCTTGTGCTCTTCTGAAGGAATTAATGTCGTCAATGAGGTTACTATCGTTGTTTGCAATACTGCTCCAAATATGATGAATCATTCTTTCTTGCACACCCATCACGTCCTCGTCGTTAGCCCATGCCATCTCGATATCGAAAGAGACGAATTCATTCAGATGCCGATAAGTGTCGTGTTTTTCTGCCCTGAATGCGGGGCCGATCTCAAAGACTCGCTCTAATCCACCTAGTACTGCTAATTGTTTGTACAATTGAGGGCTTTGTGAAAGATAGGCGTCCCTCTCGAAGTATTTCATTGGAAAGAGGTTGGTTCCTCCTTCTGCTGCTGCAGCGATGATTTTTGGACTGTTAATCTCCTTGAAACCCTCATTGATCAAGTGTTCTCTACCATATTGAAGAATTTTCCCGCGTAGATTGAAGATGGCATTGACATGCTTCCTTCGCAGGTCGAGAAAACGGTTGTCCAATCGAGTATCTAATTCCACGTGAACATCATCCGCAACTCCGAGGGGCAAGGGAGTTTCAGCCTGAGCCAGAATGGTTGCTAATGTCGCAACAAGTTCGTATTCAGGAGGCGGAACAGGCTCTCCTTCAGCGACTTTTGGGGGCCTCTTCTTTGCCACGGTTCCTGTGAATTGTGCGGTTGATTCTCTGCTGAGATTTTGGATGCTGGCCAGTGTTTCATCATCCACCATTCCTTGTTTGAGGAATATCTGGCATGTTCCGGTACCGTCTCTCAAGTCAACAAAACAGATCTTTCCTTTTCCCCGAATTGCTTGGGCAAAACCGCATATAGTTACCTCCTGTCCAATGAGTTCTTCACCTTTTGATTGAATCTGTGCAAGACTGTGGCTTCGAAACGACGTCGGGTGCAAGTTTGCCTCTGCCATGAGGTATGGCCGTCATACTCCGGACTTGAACCCTCGCACGCCGCTTAGAGTATTGTATGCTGAGGAATCCTATGTCCATGTGCCTTATACGCACGCTTCAGGTCGGAGTTGCGTGATTGGAGGATTCGGCAGGGTAAGTTCTGCCACCCTGTGGGTGGCAATATTGCTTGGGGCATCCATGTCTCCTTTACTACTTGGAAATGTTTCGGCATCCTCTGCAATCGGTCTTTCGGCGGATGTTTTACATGTACAGTTGTCGCCTGGAGATTCAACCAATGTGACCTTGACCATAGAAAACAATGGTTCGAGTATCGAGGATTACAATGTCTCTGTAGAATCGTCAAGTATTGCGGCATCATGGACTGTGATTGCATCTCAGGATCTAGTGGAGGATGTCTTACCTACCTTTTCACAAGACACTACAATCGTGGTTAGGTTGGCGGTGGGCGCGGCAATCTCCGATAGTGGAAGCGTGGTAATCCACGTCAATGAGACCGATGGTTCAGAATCCTCAAGCATTACTATCCATCTTTCGGTCATGCCGGATTACGGAGCGCGAATCGATACCACAGGTGTAGGGGATGAGGGGCTTGTTAGCATGGCTCCCGGAAGCACTTTGGATATTGTGATGCCAATCGTGAATGAAGGAAATGTCATCGATTCAATAGTTCTCGATGTTGAAGAAGATCCAGACCTAGCACAATGGTGGTCCGATTGGAATCTAGCGCGTCAACCTCAACCAAGTGGCAATGAAAGTTTGAGTTTGTCAACTCCAGTTAATGGAAGCAAGCACAATACCAGTTCTGGTAATCTATCAATTTCGCTTGGCCTTATGCACTTGACACCTTCAGTAGCTTATGGGTTGAGTATGGATGTCTATCATCCAAACAACGGCTCTTTGATATGGTCTGACAACCATGTGGTTAACCAATCAAATACGTCCATGAATTTCAGTCAATCATGGAATGCAAGTCCAGAGGGAAATGTTTCTTTGCAGGCCAACTTGACATGGAATGCAACTGTTTTGTCTAGCACGAGTGTGGACATTTGTCTCCACGATGGAGATGAATGCATTGTTGTTCCTCCGAGCAACGGTACGGGGAACGGCACAGGTAATGGGACTGGAAACGGTACAGGGAATGGAACAGGGAATGGCACTGGCAATGGTACCAGTATGATTCAATCCTTAGGTAGAGCGGTTCCAAATGGATGGCAAGTTCGTTGGTTGAATGACCAATTAATCGATATGAGTCCCGGTGAGAGTAGAAACCGCACTCTCAGAATCACCGTGCCGGGAGGAATCGCGCCTACCTATCAGGGACTGAGTCTCAAAGCAGGTAGCACCAAAGGAAATCTGACATGGTCAACCACGCTAGTGATAAATGTAAGTCAGGAGTACAATGGCAGCCACGTCGATATCACCGATTCAGCGCATGAGTGGTTACCGGGGGAGAGTGGCAATCTTAGCATTTCATTCATCAATCTAGGAACTCATGATGCCGAACATCTGCATGAAGTAGAATCAAGCACTGGTGCTTGTTCATTCCAAGTTTTGAATCCAGACGGTGGTTTGCTCACTTCAGGTTCAAGTGAAATCATCACAGTGCAAGTTGATGTTCCTGCTTCATCTCACCTTAACGATACCTGTTCAGTTACCTTGCTGGCTACAAATGTGGCGGAATCCAGTGCCTTGCACAGTGGTACAATCAACCTTACAATTTCGGTTGTACATGCTTTGCGATTGGACTCTCCATCGGAGGTCATGTCTCTAGCGCCAGGGGGATCCAAGACTGCGATGTGGGTAGTTTCGAATGATGGCAGTGAGGATGAGGAGATTTACTTTGAGAGTCAATCTCCTGCCGGAGTGGAGGTGTCAGCACCTGAAACGTGGTTGTCTGTGGAACGTGGTTCAAGTGAACAATTCCAAGTCACCGTGTCAATTAACGAATCCAGCAATTTGGTCGGCTCAGCTACTTTCACTTTGAGTGCAAAGAGCCGCTTTAGCCAGGCAACAGCCAGCGCTGGTGCAAACCTTGAGATCAAAGCAAAATCGGGTTTTACCTTCACCGGTCCTGCGGATAATCGCGTGCAACTTCTACCCGATTCCAATACCACATTCACCCTCTTGATTTCTAGTGAAGGAACTGTTGATCAGGAATTGTCGTTGGGCAGTTCAGGTTTGGCATCCTATCTCTCATTGTCTTTAGCGAATTCTTCCGCTAACATGACCTTGCCTGCTTTGGGAAGTTTACAGTTGCAAGTAACCTTGGAAGCGGATTCAAATGCTGAGTTGGGAGACCATCTATTCGATGTCGTAATCAGTTCTGAGGGTGAATCACGAAATTTGACTCTTGTCGTTCAAATAATGCCGCTTTCAGGGGTTGCTATTTCTGGTTCATCTGATTCCTTAGTTGTAGGTTCACGCTCTGAGGTCAATAGTAGCATCTATGTTACTAACCTTGGCAATTCTGAGGATACATTCCTGATTGAATTGGATGCCTCCGGAGCAGAGGATTCCTTGTCATATTCACTGTCTGATTCCACCATCACCCTTACTCCAGGAGAATCAGGTAGTATTGGTCTACAGTTGATGCGAATCTCCGATGGGCCAGAAGAGAGTGTAGAATTGGCATTCACCGCAACTAGTGTGAATGACCCTTCGATATCTACCTCATGGAATTTGAGTATCCTTGAACAGAGAGTGGGAGTTTCTGTTGTATTCATCAATACCCCCGACTTGGTTTCTCCAGGGCAGGAATTCAATGGTAGCATGGTATTGACCAATATAGGCAATGCCCATGATTCCTATCTGATCGCATTGAGTGGAATGGATTGTTACATTGAGGCGGGAGTTGAATTGGCAGCGGGTCAATCCAGTCAAGCCATACCTTTCACTTGTCAGGCCATGGAGGTCTCCTCNTCCTTGNNGGTNAGTATTGATGCAAGTGTNCATTCTCTTTCCGACCCCTCTGCTGAACTGAATTTTGAATATCCTTTGGAACTGACTTCGGGATATACTGCAGGAACTGCAGTTGTTGATATCATCATTTCAGAAACAGAACTGAGCATGAAATATGATAGTGCCAGTAGCGTATCGGTTATGGTGACCAACAATCTCAATCAGGTCATCAATGTCTCGATGTCAGAAGATGGAGATGATGTGGGTATAATCTATCCCTCTTGGACTAGAACTTCTGATGATGCTCCTTCAAAGAACGCTCAATTAGGTCCCGGTGAATCGGTCAATTTCATGCTACGTCTTGATTCGATGACAAATGATGATTCAACCGGTACTATTNCTCTAGTCGCTACTTCTACATTCTCGGGNATTTCAATCGTAGATAGNAGTGAATCTCTGAGTATCAGCATCGTNGGTCCCGAACAATCACCTACTGGTTTGGCTCTGCCTTTTGAATACGAACTCGATAATCAAAAAGGATTGACAATTATGGCAGGGGGTTGGGTACTATCGACACTTCTGATATTGTTCATCTACATGAGGGCCAAGTCCAAGAAGTCGCGCAANGATAGTTTCACTGGCATGGACCTCTTGCCTCCTCCTCTTCCTGCAGAAGAAGAACCTGAGATTGCCGTTCAAGTTCCTCCAACGCCCGTAGCAACTCNCGGAGGACTTGCTGAGGGAGAAGTGAGAATGGATTCTGAGCGCAAGGTAGCCTGCCCNTCATGNTCTATGCGACTGGCNTTGCCAAGAGGTAGCGAACCGCCGTTCAGATTCACTTGCCCAAGTTGCGATTCTTCGATACGAGTNGTTCTCTGATTAGGNCTTCAAGGCGATGAGCAGGAATGCTGTATGCCCGAATGGGCCGTTAACTGGGCGCATCCCCCCTTTGCTTGCTCTACCCCACTGTCTTTGCATTAATTCCCCCGCCCAATCAACCACAAGGCCTGCGGATTCTACGGCCTGCCATGCATCTTCCATTTGGCTACTAACTGGGCAATAACAGGCAATTCTTCCACCGACTTTCAATTTGCTGGATAGAGCCTTGATTGCACTAACATGGTTAGGTAGGTCTAGAATGATTGCATCGACATTTTCAGGTATCTGATCGGNTACTTTAGANACNTCTCCGATGATGCAGCGATGTTCTGTTTTGGAGGCCCAAGATTCGATAGCGTTCTGTATATTCTCAAGGCCAGTATCCGCATGTTTTTGTCTATTCTCAACAGAAATTAGGAGCCCATCATCTCCGAGCACCCGTAGAATATGCATGCTCAATCCACCCGAGCCTAAACCGGCTTCAACCACGACATCATCCGCACCAATTCCTGACTTGGCAATAATGTATCCAGCATCCTTTGCCGAGATGGTTTGAGCACCACGTTTCATGCTGGTGATAAGTTCGGCAAGGCGCGGTTTTAGAATTGTGAATTCACGGGTTCCGAATGTGAATACGTCGCCGAATTGTGAATTTCCCAGCATTGCTGAAGTGTCGATAATACCCAATCCGGAAATCTTGCGTGCCCCACTTTGGATATCGACTAAAATGCAGTCTCCATGATTTGAACGCAATATCACTTTTCGGCCTTCTTCAAGTCCAGACATGAACTGTCGAAAACGCTGNTGAAGAAGAAACCATCTACAAGTCTGCAACACCNTTTGAAGTTATTATTGGCTGATACGTAGTATCAGGCACTTACCGCGTACGTTTATGAACGGACATTATGACGCGAAGCCATGCGTCGCGTGCCAGTAACAGTGTTTGGCCTGACTTTTCTCATGCTTATTTCAGCATTAGGGGTTGGTTGGTTTGAGCCCGAGAATGAAGATCTGAGAATTGAATTAGAAATGAATGATGAGCCTATGGCGGCCCCTTCAAACCCTGGGCACACCGTTTTTGCACAGTACATAACCTCCGATAACTGTGGTTTCTGCTATCAGCACGGAAGTCCTGCTCATGATCAAGCAAAGAACAGTTTGCCCGATAATTACGTGTACATTTCGTATCACAGTGCAAGTTATGGAAATACTGCCGACGCTGAATCCGGAAACATTGCACCAATCTACGGAGTCAGTCATCTTCAGGAGACCGGCGGCGCCCCGAAGACTTCCTTTGGTGATGCAACTCTGAACACTGGCTGCGGTTCAAACACCTGTTGGGATTCATACATCTCTAGCGGTGGAAACATGCATTCTACCGCAGCTGATTATGCGATGACAGTAGGCCAGAGCGATAATGGGGACGGAACCACTGATGTGAGTGTCAATGTCAAGTACACTGGTTCTGGAACTCCTCCTGCCTCCTTCAAGCTGTACGCTGCGGTGACTGAGAAGGTTTGCCATTCACATGCTTACTCTGATGGTTCTAAGGGACACAATTGCTGGGAAGCATGGCTACTAAACAATGGNGCATATGCTAGCAACAGCGGAAGTGTTGGTGGCGGTACTGGTTTTGAGACGATTTCGTTAACTGGAAACCAGTGGTCCAGCACCTCATGGACCGTTCCAAACAACCTAGTCAGTGGAGGTGCTTCCAACATGAACGTGGTATCAGCCCTGTTCTCTGGATGGAGTACTAGCAGCTTCGGAGAAGATGTTTATGTGGCCGCTGATGGAACAATGACTCCTCCTATTGATGTCGGTATCCAAGACTTCACTGTGACCAATTCCAATGGAGGAGATTCATGGATTACCGGAGATACATTGGACCTCTCAGTGACCATCAGCAACAATGGTATCGATAATTACAACGATGGTGGAATGATTCGTTTCTACCACGTTTCTGGCGCAACTGAGAACGAGATTGACAATGGAATAATCAATTCCTTGTCGACGAGCGGTAGTGGCTCAACACAGACCATGTCCGCAACATTCGACACTAGTTCCCTGTCTGCTACCGCTTGGGATGCATCTCTGAGAGTCAAGTTGACAGATACTACCGGCGATGGAAACTCTGGAAACAATGTTGCAAATGCGAATATTCTGCATGATATGCCACCCGTCTGTTCCAATCCAACCGTTATCGGAGACCCTCAAGTAGACCGTGGAGAGACAGTTGTAGTGGAAGTAAGAGGAGATCCTGCTGATGGAGTTGATGATATGACTACAATGACTCCTGAATTGGAGATTTCAGTAGCAGATGCGGATTTTTGGAGTTCTACTTTGGTCATGGGTGGTCAGACCTTGATGGGCGAGGGTACCTCGAATGAACGCTACGAATTCCAGATTGAACCAGACTCTAGTCTACCGAGTGGCGCCATTGATATCCGCGTGCGTTTCGTTGACGCAGGAGGATTGGTTAGTGATTGGGTAATCAAGGAAGATGCCTTTTCGTTGAACAATGCAAAGCCAACTATTGTCGTTGAGCCTTATCCGTCTGTCAAGGTAGAAGTTGAAACCGTGGTCAGCATGGTTGGGCATCTAGATGATTCAGAGAGTGGAATCAATGGTCTGAGCGTTACCAGCACAAGTCCGAATTTCGTTTCATGGGATGCATCAACCGGTGAGATGACTGTTCTATTCAATAGCATCCAAAGGGATGTTCATGGCACACCAATGCCAAGTGGAATCTATGTCAATGTGAATGATGGCGAAGATACCACTGGCGGTACTTTGCTGTTCAATGTCATTGAGAATGGTCAGCCACGTTGGGGCGCAGTTCCAACCATGCACATTGACGAAGACAGCAGTGAATCATTGACACTTACAGGATATCTTACAGATACAGATGATACAGGTGCATCAGTAGATGCATCGACATTGTCTATTGCAGTTATCGACAACGACAACCCTGAACTTGTTGATGCCAGTATCTCTGGCCACTCTCTGAATGTCGAGACCGTTGATTCGGATCTATTCGGTCAGGCAAGGTTGACCCTTAGGGCTAGTGATGGTTCTCAGTTCTCAGATACTGTTCTAGTGATCGAGATACACAATGTCAATGATGCACCAACGCTGAACACTTCATCTTTGGAGGGATTGATGCTCAAGAAGGGTGAGGAATTGATGGTTTCTCTGAACGAATTGATGAATGATGTTGACGATGATAACAACCAGATTTTAGTCGCTGTGGCTGCAAGTCCACAACACGCAGCGCGCCATAATATGTTATCCAACACCTTGACACTAGGTTGGGATTCAACTGGTGAAAAAACGGTTATGATTACTGTTGTCGACCGCCATGATGACTCGAATACCTATTCATTGACAATAACCGTGTACGATGCTTTGCCACTGTATGTATCTTCAACAGATACTGGTGCGGATATCATCGTTACAATTGACAATGCTTTGGTCGGCGGTACTCCTAGTGTTTCCTTGGTCTTGAATAATGGCGAGTTAGGTCTGAATCATGTAGTCAGCGAATGGCAGATATGCTCCATCACCGATGGAATTTGCTATGAATTCATGAATATCGATCACAGTGGAAATCAGGACTCATGGACCTTTGGTCTGCCATTTGATCGCAGCGGCGATGGTTTGTTGTACAACGACCAACTAAAGTTGGCAAGTGTTGTTGCAGTTGATGCTGATGGTAATGATCGCAAGTTCCACGGACCAATTTATTGGAACATTACAGAGTATCCTGCTGACCCCGCAGAGATGACTTCAGAGGAATTGTCCGCTCACATCACAGAACTGGAAAACCGAATCGCAGCTTTGGNAGCAGCCATGGAAGATTTGGATTCCTCCAGTGAAGAATACGCTGAAATGGAATCTGAACTCGAACTTGTTGAAGATGATTTAACTGATGCATGTGCTGTTGATGGAGCGCAATGTAAGTCTGATACCAANAGCGGCTCTTTGAACGAAGAGGTCGAATCAGGGGGCATGGGAATGACTTTGATAGTAGGAATTGGAATGGGTGTAATTATTCTCATTCTATTGACTGTTCTCTTGATGGGCGGCCGCAATGGTGGCTCAGATGGATTCGTGGAATTGGGTCATGTNTACGCAGACCTTCCTGCCAATGACGCTGTTGCAAACTCGATGTATGGTGGAGCGCAAGACCTCTTCCAGCAACCGGTTGCAGCGCCTCCAGTTCAAGCGGCCGCTCCNGTTGCTCCAGCACCGGTTGCAGGTGTTCCNCCTGTTCCNGCAGCAGGTCTTCCAGAGGGNTGGACCATGGAGCAGTGGCAGCATTATGGTGCTGAGTACTTGCAGAAGAACAATCTCGTTTGAGTTATTGGTGGAGGAACCTATTGGCCNAATATGGACGAACCCATAAGGCGGTTGAATGGTAGGGATTGTTATGTCAGATGAATCTGANGCATTAGAAGAACTCCCAGAGGAGAAAGATTCTCCTCTAGATACCCATGTTGATGAGTGGTTGGAGTCAGTAGACTTTCAGTCTACGGCTGAGGTTCCAATTCCCGAACGTCTAGTTGATCAGGTCATTGGACAAGAGGATGCTTCGGTAGTAATTCGTAAGGCTGCTGAGCAGCGAAGACACATGATGATGATTGGAGATCCAGGTACTGGCAAGTCCATGCTAGCACGTTCAATGACAGAATTGTTGCCAAGCGATGAATTGGAGGATACTCTATGTTACCCCAATGATGACGACGACAATGAACCAAGGGTCAGAACAGTTCCTGCCGGTCGCGGAGACCGTATCGTGAAGACTCAGCGCGAACAGATTCGCATACAGAGGGAGAAACACCAGAGAACCCTGCTCATCGCAGTAGTTGCAGTAGCTTTCCTCTTGGCTGTTTTGGCCATTCGTAGCGGCGACCTCTTGACATTGATTTTTGGAATGTTGTTGCTTGCTTTCGCTTACATGTTCATCTCCAACAGGTTGCGTTCGGGGGATGAAGCCAGCCTTCCTAAGGTATTAGTCAAACATGAAAGAGATGATGACCCTCCATTCGTNGATGCAACTGGTACCTTGGCGGGGAGTTTACTCGGCGANGTTAGGCACGACCCTTTCCAATCCGGAGGCATGGAGACTCCTGCTCATGAGAGAGTCGAGGCTGGAGCCATTCACAAGGCCAATGGCGGAGTACTCTTCATCGATGAAATCAACTTGTTGAG
>PBHQ01000030.1 GCA_002719475.1 Methanobacteriota archaeon
AAAGGAGTTCTGAGCTACAATCTGAACCATGGAGAACTGCTTGATACTGACAATCATGTTCATGTTCTGAACAGTAGACTGAGTGTTGGTAATGCCATTCACGTGGGTAACTGTTGCAGTCACTGTGATTGGGTGATCCTTCATCTCCGCCTTCACCGGAGCCAGAACACCAATCGGGAAATCAGCGGTCTGTCCAGCACCAATCGAAAGCGTACCACTGGCTGCGACAGCAATTCCAGGGGAAGAGACGATCTGAATACTGACAGTCTCGTCATAGGCAGTCGGGTTCTGTACCGAGCACATTGTAGAACCATCACGGGTCTTACCGGGTGCAACATCGATAGAAATGATCTGGTCATTGCAAGTCAATGTGATCATCGGGGTTACGCTTCCTTGAGCCTGGGCCGTTGGCACAGGAGCAAGCGCTACCATGAGCGAGCCAAGATATACTGCAAAAAGCAGCATTGGTGTGCGCCTCATATTTTCATCTCCATATTTTTCCACTCTGCCCCCATTCATAACCATTATGGGTTGTAGCATTGACAAAACACGATGTTCCCTACGGGAAAAAGAGTATTCCTTCTTACGATTCGTCGTTTCTGATGACAATTAGTAGTGTTCTCAAAACTTTGCAGTGATAGTGGGCCCGGCCGGATTCGAACCGACGGCCACCCGGTTATGAGCCGGGGGCTCTGACCAGACTAAGCTACAGGCCCTCATGCTTGGCCGGTGCATCAGGATGACAAGGATTTCGTTGTTTCCACCTCAATCTTTGAATTGTGCAAGGCTACTCTGATAGGGCCTTACGATATCCCTTGCTACGGCTTCGGCCTTATCCCTAACCGATTCTGGAACAAAAACGTGAACCCGCTGATCGGGTTCGACTAATGACAATACCAGAGGGCTGGCCTGACTAACGTCCCTGCCATCTTGAAGCATAATTCCCTCGCTATAGGGAAGATATCCACGCTTGGAAATCGATGCGGTTATGACATCTTCTTTCGCATCAAAACCTGCTTCTGCAACCAGCCTTCCCAGCGGACCTGACAAACGCTCAGCCATCTCTGCCGATAATCCTTCTATTCGCAATGATTTGTGGAATTCTCTGCGCGATAACAGTCTTGCTGCCAAGGANGACAACTCATCATCAGAATGATCGGACCACCGCATCATTCCNAACTGAACATCTGCATCTGTCAGCCTACTGTATTCTGNAACGCTCAGATTGTCATCNGCCAACATACTCCGCAACCCTTTGTCCAGTTTCAGTTCCCCAAGTTTATGCAATTCTCTAGCCCTCTTTAACATGCGAATCAGATATGACTGAGTGAGTAGATTCACCTTATGGAAGTAGACCTGTTGGTACATGTGGAAACGGCACACTAAATATGCCTCGATAGCGGGAAGGCCCCAATTCATGATGTATAGGTGTCCTTCATCGTCAACGCGCATGGCTCNAAGAACACGNTCCACATCGAATCCACCTATCTGAGCCCCACTATTCGCCTGATCTCTGAGAAGATAATCCATCCTGTCGACATCTAATTGACTGGAAACCATCTCTTTGAGGAAGGGTTCAATCTCCTTACCGCCATGTTCCTTCTCTCCATTCATTAAGGCTAACAAACGACCAAACCTCTCTTCTCCAAGAACCTCTCTTGTAGCAGCGCCCACTTCNGTTTCACTTGATTCGAGCATCAATGATCCCCATTTCTCATGGGGATGAAATGTTGCGAAGACATCAGGAGTCTCGAGNAGATGGGAATAAGGAGGGTGCCCTATGTCATGTAGTAGTGCAGCCACCTGTACCAGTTCAGCATCTGAATCACTCAGGCGCCCAGGATGAATNTCCTGNAATTGTGCACAAAGTTTNCCTGCTAAGTGATAGGCTCCGAGGCAATGGATGAACCTGCTATGATTAGCAGCAGGGAATACGTAGTAACATGTTGACAATTGCTGAATGAATCGCAATCTCTGCATTTCACGGGTATCGATAATGCGAGCAATATGCGCTGGAACTAGAATNTCACGATNTATTTCATCGCGAATCACCNTGTCTCGCACGGCTACCCCTCAACTGGCTGGGCCTCGCTGAATGACTTCAAACCCCCGCATGTCACTCTTGAACATATTTGAATGGCAACGCGTATATCAAAAGTCAACCGATATCTGGAGGGGGCATGGGCGAGGACCAGGCTCCNGCTGAATGGAGCACTAGCAAAGTATTCTTGTCAGGGGCAGATGGCAAGTTATGGCCGATGTTCTTCTTCTCTGTGTTACTGGTTGCCGCCCTGAATTTCTATGCAGTCAGCAGGGAACCTGACAGGGTTATGATCGGGGAATTGCACGAACACGAGAATGAAGTGGTGCGCATTGAAGGAAAAATGGTNTCTTGGGTAGAGGATCCATATTCAGATGGTTCTCAAAGATTGGACATCATCGTACAGGATGATACTGGAGTCGCAGAGGTTAGGTGGTTCAAATTCGGAGATGTTCCAACTATCGGTTCAACCATTTCAGCGGTAGGAGATGTACGCCAATGGGAAGGGCGATTCTGGATTCAGTCCTTGGGTAATGGTGCAATTCAGTGGAAAGCATCTGATGTAGCCGAAACCGAAGAAGTGCCGCTGGCATTGATCGGACAGGATGCAGAACCATATCTCAATCAAACAATAACCGTAGAGGGATACATTACCAAAACCGTACATCCGGATGCTGTTTGGACTTCAGCATACATTGCAGACCACCCTAATTATGCCAATTCAAAACACCAATTGAGATTGTTCATATCCAGTTCCAGTGGAACATGGATTGAAGCGGGTTCCAAGATAACCGTCCAAGGACAGGTACGTTTTGAAGAGCGTGAATTCCGCTATGTCATGTATACTCAAGGTCCAGAAATAATGGTTAATTACACGGTAATCCCCACTCTGGCAGAACTTGATTGGAATGNGAGAGACACATGGAGCTACGAGATGAATAAACTCGTTCAGATCGATGGTATTCCATCGCAAGATGAATCCGGTTCATGGTGGATTCAAGGGCCGGCTAGCCATCAGAAAATCTGTATCTTACCCGGAGACCGACTTTTGGAAGACAATGCCTCGACATTCGACGGCATAGATGGAACTTGGACCGGTAGACTCGTCTGGTCATCAGCAATCGATGATGTATGCATAGATGATGGTGGAGAAGCCAGCAGTGAACCAATAATTGGAGTGGAAGATCTGTTGTATCAGATTGTGACATATCCAGCGCAATACATCGACGACGAATCAAAGGAATGGAATGTTACAGGTTATCTCGCTGAATCATTANCTCCTGAGGATGATTCCGCATCTGTAAGAGATGCAAAATCTTGGAGAGATGATAAGGTAAGTGTGTTTGTTGAATTTCAATCTTCACGGCAGCAATGGATTGAGGAGGGACAACGCCTAGAGATGACAGTTAGTGTCGGTTGGAATCCTGCCTATGGAAGTCTGAATCTAGTTGCCAAACAATGGACTTCACAAGGAGATCCAATCGCACCTGAAACATTGTCATGGGACAGCGACGTCACGATTTGGGGTTATTCGANGAACAATCTAGTATATATTGATGGCAACATGATCGATGCTAATGGTTCAGGAGAAACATGGATTGTTCGTCCGGGAACATCTGATAGGGTATGTGCTGAAACTCAGAACTTGCAGAATCTATCTTTGCAAGCGATGAATCACAGCCAGCCTTGGCTTGGAAGACTGATTGAGAAGCAAGATATCAACAACCGTGCCACGTACCTTTGCCTCTCAGCAGCAGGTGCAGAAGATAGCGATGGAGATGGACTCTCAGATTATTCCGAACAAGAAGTATATGGAACAAATATCAACGAAGTTGATAGCGACGGAGACGGATTCACAGATACTGAAGAAGCACTTGCAGATAGNGACCCNCTTTTGNCTGAATCCACGCCGAATACATGAGGAGGGTGCTCTATGTCTTGGGAAATTGAACTCGCATGGTTGCTCGGTTCAATGTTTNCGGGCATGATTATGGGCACCTTGACTGGATTGATTCCGGGATTTCACGTCAANAACGTTGCTNTGATTCTATTGGCTCTATCCCCCGCGCTATTAGACCTCGGAATTCCTTTGTCTTCAGTTGCAGCATTAATCGTCTCTTGTGGAACTGTTCACACCTTCCTGAATTACATACCTTCAGCATTGATTGGGGCTCCTGATGGAGACACTGCACTGTCGCTGTTACCAGGGCATAGAATGCTTATTGCTGGCCATGCGGCAAAAGGTGTTGCATATTCTGCACGCGGGTCTCAATTAGGACTCTTGCTAAGCCTACCACTAATTGTGGTTGCAAGAATAGTGTTTGGTCCTGAAATGGGCCTGTATCAAGAAATGCGNGATGCACTACCTTGGATTCTGCTNGTGATNTCNATCTTACTACTGGTCACCGAGACAACCCGCCTAACATGGCCACAATGGATGCGAACTTTGAGTGGAGGCAGGCTCGGAGAGGATTCTCGATTTGCAGGGTTTCTAGCCGCTACNGGATTCTTCTTCTTGGCAGGAATGTATGGTTGGGCGGTGTTCGCACTACCTGCACGTTCACCAGTAGGCATGCCAAATGCCAGCCTACTNCTTCCATCCTTGGCGGGATTGTTCGGAATTGCTAACCTGATCGACATCTATTCGACTACCAGCGAATTACCACCGCAGAAAGACGACTGGGAGTTACCCCCNGCGGGACCATTGNTGGTTCCTTGCTTCTGGTCTGCNGTAGCNGGAGGTTGNATGGGAGTTCTACCTGGAATGACCGCTGCTCAAGCAACAGTTCTGGTTATGGGTGGACGCAATGTTGTGGCCAAGGTTCAGGGCAAGGAAGGATATGGGATGGATTTTGAAAGTGGGATGATTCCCGTACTAACCCATGAAGAAATTCTTGAGAGAGCCCGTAGAGAAGCCGCTGGAGAAGANATCGAAGACCCACATTCAGAACAAGACTTGGAGATTATTGCCATTCTTTCTGCTGTGAATACCGCGGTGACTGTCATGGTCCTTGGATTCCTCTACATCATCGGACGCTCTCGTTCTGGAGCGACATTAGCTCTCAAGATGATGTACCCTATTGACAAGTGGTCAGCCAACGAACCAAGTGCTGATTTCGTGCGACTATTAGCGGTCTGCATCGCCTCAGGATTGGTTGCAGTTCCATTGATGTTCAAAGTGGGNAAAGGAATCCTCAAACTTCACGAATTGATTCCATTGCAAACTATGGTTCTCTCGGTCATTATTTTCGTGACAGTCTTGGTCTATCTATCGACAGGTTGGATTGGCATTGGGGTATTGATCGTAGGTGTAGTCATGGGTCTGATGCCACCTAGAATGGGTATTCGTAGAAGCCATGGAATGGGCATCATTCTAGTGCCGATTATGATATACACATTCGCCCAGAAATTCGATGCCTTTGGTTTCATTTGATGTTGCAAGCACGNGAATGCTTGATGTCCCTTGACCAAGTCGGCGAGTTGCGCTTAGCGCGGGTGTCGCCTTGTCTCATCGAATATCTCTATCTCTAGTCTTGTTGATGCTAGCCTCCAGCATTCTAGCCANCTTACCACCTCCTCTGTTAGAATCCGATGACAATGTCTCGCATTCTGCAAGGGCTCAGCCATGTGGAGGAAACATCTGCATCAACGAAGTAATGCCTAATCCAGCAGGTTATGATGATGCCGCGTGGCCAGGAGGAGAATGGTTTGAGATAACCAACATCGGTACCTCGACAGTTTCTATCCTTGGGTGGTATGCTGAGAATAGTAATGGAAAGCAGTTGACATTGGACAGTATCAGCATAGTCGGATACAACTCTAGTGACTCAGCATCATGGAATTTACAGGCTGGAGACTACATGGTCATCGCAAGGAACGCTTCGGCCAACTTCCACATGACAAATACTGCTGATACTCTACGCCTGTATGATACAACTGGCACCTTCTCCGATGAAGCATCATGGTCTAGTGCTCAGTCTGGGACTTCTTACGTCGAAGACCCTGCTGATGCATATGCTGATTGGGTCAGTTCTGCCGGACCAACTCCCGGTTCCAACAACAGTGGTGCTCAACCTCCAGTGTACTATGGTGGAGATTTACAGATTAGCGAAGTGATGCCGAACCCATGGCCTTCGTATGATAATGAATCTTGGCCAGGGGGAGAATGGGTTGAAGTCTACAACAATGGTAGCACACCATTCGATGTTAGTGGTTGGAATCTCAGCGATTCGGCAGGTAATATCATCACTTTGAATGAGAATCACATGGTTGGCTATGACCCNGCGGATTCCTCAACTTGGACCTTGGAAGCAGGTGAATATGGCATTGTCGCAATCAACTCAAGCAGTAGTTATGGGGTACTCAACAATGGTCAGGAAGAATTGTTCCTGACTTGGCCCAACGGAACAATTTCTGAAAAGGTATCTTGGTCTAAATCACATTCCGGAATGAGTTTGGTGAAAGATTCTGCAGGCAACATGGTGACTGCTGTATTCCCAACTCAGGAAGAAGCCAACGCAGCACCTATCGGTTCAATTATCAATGCCTCATCTGACATCTCCTTCAACGAGGTTATGCCCAACTCGAGCGCTGATGGACAAGTATTTGCGGCTGGTGGAGAATGGTTGGAACTATACAANGATGGNAATGCGAACAAGGACTTGACTGGTTGGTCAGTCATTGACGGCATAGGAAACGTCACTCTGCTTGATGGTTCACTAGAAGGGACTGGAACAAATATTGAATCCAAGAGTTACCGATTACTACAATTCGTTGGNGATACCACTCTTTTCAACGATTTCAATCATCTTTGTCTGAGAGACCCATCAGGNCATATCGTTGACGTACTGCACTGGGATGATGANCACGGACAGAACACATCGCTTGTTCGACAACAGAACATTGAGGATGCTTGGCTGCCTTCTGCCTACGAAACACCGGGACAAGAGAACCCGAGCGGAGGCGTCTCAGGAGAGGCTGAAATTTTGATCAACGAAGTCATGCCTAATCCACANGGAAATGATACTTCAGTTTGGCCTGATGGNGAATGGGTAGAATTACTCAACATAGGTAACGAATCTGTGGACTTGGCTGGTTGGAAGTTGCAGGCCGGGGGGTACAAGAATTTCGCACTGACTGCTGAGAGANTGTACGATAGGAACAACACTACTCTCGAAGCGGGAGGATATGCATTAGTCATGTCAAACGGTTCTTCCACATTCTATTTGAGGAACAGCAATGGAGACTCTTTGGCACTAATAAATGCACAAGAGAACGTCATGCATTCAATACTATGGAGCAGCAACGCCAGCGAAGGGGAATCCCTTGTAGCACACCCCAGTTCTTCAGAATCAGAATGGATACAATCGATGTGGCCAACTCCCGGAGCGCCTAATCCAGAATTCGGAAATTACACCGGTTCTACTGACCTACTTCTGAATGAAGTNTTACCACATTGCTACGATGATTCTGTGGAACCTGTTGATGATTGGGTTGAACTTCATAATCATGGTAGCGAGATTATCAACGTCTCAAGGTGGTCGATGATTGACAAGGATGGAGACTCGCTGCTTATTCGACATGATCGCATCTGGAATATCAGTGCTGATTCACCTGATGCCACACTTGTTCAACCCGGAGAATACATCGTAATTCTCGCCCCAGTTTGGTTCGTTAGTGGATATGGAGACAGTATCGAACTTCGCGACCCCAATGATGTCTCTAGACAATCAATTCAATGGACAGTTACCACAGATTGTCGAACTCTTGGTCCTGATTTAGATGATTCAAGTGCCGAATGGCAGCCATTGCTTTGGCCTACACCAGGTCTAGAAAACCCTAATCCAGATGATTATAACTTTGAAACCGAGGTATTGTTCACTCGACTGATGTATGATGAGACATCTTATACAAATAGAAACAACGAATTCTTTGAACTAACAAACCTCGGTGAATCAACAGTCAACCTTGCTAATCACATTATCCGGAGGACCAAAGTCGGAGGAGACACCTACGATGCGCGTATTACAAGTCTGATTCTAGATGCAGGAGAATCTATCATTATCAGTCCGGATGCAGCCAGTTTGCGGCAGGATTCAGGTATGGATGTGGCTTCTGCAAACAGCGTCATGAATACCTCAGTATATCTGACAAATTCGGGAGCNGCATTGCAATTGATTGCGCCTGATGGAAGCGTGACAGATACTGTTGTCTACGGCAATGCTGACCCAATTATTGAGGGATGGGTTGGAGNGGCTTTGAGCGAGCCCAATGGCTCGAGTTCTGGATTAATTATGATTAGAGGTGATGGTTGCAGCAATATTCCGGATAGTAATACCAGTGCGGATTGGATGGTTCGTTGGAGTAGAGTAGGAGCGAGTAACATATGTTCCACGCCCACCTTCTCTAGTAGTGGAAGCATTACTCCAACCGTCTCCCCAAACGGTTCACTAGCGCAAATCATCGAATGGATCGNTTCTGCGCANAGCAGCCTTCATGTCCACATGTACCAGATTAGTAGTCCTGAGATATCCTTTGCTTTGAGACAAGCGGCGAGTAATGGAATTGAGGTTACCGTAGTTCTCGACGAAGGTGACACATGGTGGACTGATTATACCCTAAGGAACCATCGTGGATATGCCAGCGACCTCGCAGCATCTGGAGCAACGGTATATTGGTTTGGAGAACCTGATTATTCTGGAGCACCATATGGNCCCTATTCCTATCTGCATAGCAAGGTAGCAGTCAAGGATGATAGCAGCGTGTGGCTTGGTTCTGGAAACTGGGGCCGCAGTACCCTGCCCTTAGATGACAGCGCTGGAAATATCGATTGGGGAGTAATCATCGATTCTGCTGACNTGGCAAGCCTAGTACTCGATAGATTGCTATGGGATGAAGACCCTGCGAAAATGCACATCAAGGAATATGATTCCACATCCTCTACTCAAGGAACGCCTAGCGGATGGAGCACACCAGCACCNGCAGATGAGACACCTTCTCTACCCGATTCTGTATTCACTACTAGTGGCCAGATAGAAGGAAGGTTACTTACCTGCCCTGATGATTGCATGGAGGGCTTGGTATGGCTTATCGATCAAGCCGATGAGGAGTTGTTGTTATCTCTTCAATACCTCGACATGGACTGGTATTGGGGNTGGGGCCCNAGTCCTTTGCTAGAGGCATTATCTAATGCTGCAGAACGCGGTGTGGCAGTTCGCATGGTAATCAATGGATACTATTACGATGATGAAATACAAGAAGCAGTAGACCAATTCAACAACATTTGGAATGCGACCAATGGATGGGATGCAGCGGCAGTCATTATGGCAGATTCAGATGAAGTCACCAAAAATCACAACAAAGGTGTCATCGTCGATGGGCAATTGACCCTGTTTTCTTCAGTAAACTGGGGAGCCAATGCAGTCATTCGAAATCGAGAGATGGGGGTCATTATCGATTCAGAGGAAATTGCATCACACATGCGTATGCATTGGATGAATGATTGGAATCGCCTGAATGATTCAGCCGATACCGATGGCGATGGCCTGCCGGATTACTGGGAAGTGCAATACGGGTTGAACAGAACAAGTCCATACTCCACATCAGGTATATTCGGAGAAGAAGGCGATGATCCTGATGGAGACGGAATTTCTAATCTTGATGAATTCCGATACTGGGGTAATCCGCTTTCCGCTGATACTGATGGGGATTGCCTTAGCGATGCATACGAAATCAGCCTTGCTCAAAGCAATTCAGTAGGAGTTTCGCAANATATCATTGAAACAAACATTCGAGAAGCGATGACAAAAAATGATTTCGACAAGAATGGAGTAGATGATGGACAACAATGGGATTGTGGCGCTGCTGCTGGGCCNGATTCNGATTCTGATGGCATCGAAGATTCCTTAGACCGTTGTCCGGGAACTTCGATTGGACATGTTGTCAATTCTCACGGCTGTTCAGCAGAGCAGAGAACAGCAGACGACCTCGATGATGACGGAGTAGAGAATGAACTNGATAATTGCCCAGACACGCCTGTCTCTGAAATTGCCATAGGCACAGGTGGCGCATCTGTAGCTAAGGAATCCTATAGGGGTTGTAGCCCTTCACAACTAGACGAAGATGGAGATGGAATATTCGATGAACTCGATGACTGTCTTGAAACTCCTACGGATGAAAGCGTGAACATCAACGGCTGNTCCGCCGAACAACTTGCAGACAAAGCAAAAGCCAATTCCAATGATGCCGAAGAGGGTATTGCTGGAACTGTATTCACCATAGTAATGATTTCTTCAGGAATCCTCTTGGGAGGATGGCTACTAATCAACGCACTTCAGAAGAAAGGAGAAGAAGAACTTCTTGCACAGTCTCTTGGAATGGCAAGTAGTATGGANGAATTGGACCAAACAAGCCTGCCTGTCCTAGATTCTTCGACTTCGGTAATGCCGGTATTAGACGGCTCGGCAGCGAAATCTCCTGCACTCGATATGTCNCAATTCCCAGGTTGGACGCANGAAACTGTGCAAACTTACCTNGACCAAGGGTGGACAGTNGAACAACTCAAAGAATGGTATGACAATGCGTCNAAATGANTTANNTGGATTATTGCCAAGTTTCATGTGGAACNCCCATTCTGGACGCGATGAGNACAACTGAGGAGGGAGCATGTCATGAGCGNCCGAAGCATTCCAACTTGCGATATGCGCGACTTGAACAGTGAAGATCCAGAGCAGAAAAAGCGATTCATTCAACAAATGGGCGACGCTCTGAAGGACATTGGGTTTTTCGCGCTTGAAAATCACGGGATTCCTATACCTGAAATCGAAGCTGCATACGAAGAGGCACAGAATTTCTTCTCTTTAGACTCAGATACCAAATCATCCTATGAACAACGTCAAATCAATAGACAGAGAGGATTCACCAGTTTTGGAGTCGAGCATGCCAAGGACAACCCTGCACCAGATTTGAAAGAATTTTGGCAGACTGGAAGGACGCTAGACTCTGAACATCCAAAATTCAAAACCTACCCTAGCAATATCTGGCCTGACAAAGATTGCCCATTATTCAAAGAAGTAATCGATGGACTATTTCTCAAAATGGAGAATATCTCGACGCAATTACTTGAAGCAGCCTCGATATATCTGGACAAGGACAAGCATTGGTTACCCGATATGTCCAATGACGGCAATACCATTCTCAGACTGATACATTATCCACCTATTCCGGATGATGCAGACGTAAACAGTGTCAGGAGTTCAGCCCATGAAGATATCAATCTAATCACCCTCTTAGTAGGGGCGACNGCAGATGGTCTAGAAGTGATGGATCACGATGGNACTTGGATNAAAGTTGCTGGGAATCATAACCACATAATCGTCGATTCTGGCGACATGTTGCAGAACTTGACCAATGGTCTGTTCAAGAGCACTACGCACCGCGTGGTCAACCCTGAAAATTCACGCGNAAGAAGATTCTCAATGCCTATGTTCGTTCATCCACGCGATGAAGTTGACCTAACCCCTGATGATGAACTAGTCCGAATTACAGGTGGCGAAGCAAAGTTTGAGTCNATCACNGCAGGAGAATATCTCTACCAAAGACTAGTCGAGATTGGTTTGACCACCTGAGGTGTTCTGATGTGGATGCCTGACATCATCGCAATCAAGAGAGATGGCGGTGAATTGAACAGCGAGGAATTGCAATACATAATTTCTGGAATAACTTCGGGAGAAATCTCTCGAGAACAAATCGGTGCTTGGCTGATGGCTGTTTACAACAACGAGATGGCTTTGCAAGAGAAAACTGAATTCACGCGACTGATGCGAGATTCGGGCGAAGTCCTGAACTGGCCTAACGACTCTCATCTCTATGTCGATAAACACTCTACTGGAGGAGTGGGTGACAAGATGAGCTTAGCACTCGCTCCGGCTTTGGCTGCATGTGGCNTGAAAGTTCCAATGATTGCTGGCCGTAGTCTTGCGCACACAGGTGGAACCATTGACAAATTAGAAGCAATTCCAGGATTCAATACAGATGGGGGAAAAGAAGACATTCACAAAGTTGTAAATTCGGTTGGCTGCTGTATCTTTGCNCAGAGCCAAAGGATTACTCCCGCTGATGGAGTCCTCTATTCCATCCGAGATGTGACTGCAACTGTACCCTCAGTCCCATTGATTACCGCCTCAATAATATCCAAGAAATCTGCTGAAGGAATCGCCAACCTGATTTTAGACATTAAAGTTGGAAGAGCCGCTTTCATGGAAGATGTTGCCGATGCGCGCATACTTGCTCGTTCGATGATTGAAGTCGGCAAGGGTTTGGGAATGAANGTCAGGGTCCTATTGACCAGTATGGACGTACCCATTGGTTCTCACGTCGGTAATTCGCACGAAATTATCGAGATACTAGATGTCCTCGAAGGAGGTGGCTCTTGGGATACTGTTTCCCTGATCGCCATTCAAGGAGCACATCTACTACAGATGAGCGGTATTGTAGATAGTGTAGAACAAGGGCAGATTAAGATTCTCGAGAGCATCAGCACTGGTGCTGCAGCAGCAACATTCAGACGTATGTGTGCGGCTCAAGGAGTTTCGCAAATTGTTCTTGAGGACATACGTTCGCACTTGGACATCNCACCAAATTCCTTCACTTTGCATTCAGCGATCGATGGATGGGTTGAGTACATCGATGCTCTTGAGTTGGCCAAAGTTGCAAGTGAACTGGGGGCTGGCCGAAGTAGTGCAGAAGAGGATGTGGACCATGGTGTTGGAGTAACCATACACGCTGAGGTTGGTAAACGCGTCGCTGAAGGCGAATTGGTTCTGAGCCTGGATCATCGCGAAGAAGAATTGAGCGAAGAAATGATGCAACGACTGGAGGCCTGTCTAAGTATTTCTGAATCCTCAGTTGGTATTGTAGATAGGCTGATTGAAGTCATTGAATGAGCCTGTGCAAGGGCCGTAGTGGTCATAAGGGGATTGCGGCTCGGCGACTCGCTGCCGCTTTAGCTTAGCTGGTGGAGCGTGGGACTGTTAATCCCAAGGTCGTCGGTTCGAACCCGACAAGCGGCGCTCTGAAGTNNATTGNCAAAAGGCGGAGAACTCNACGCNAAAAGACCGNATTTTNGCGTATTTGAGCACATGGGCCGTCTATGACGGCCCGCATGCGTATACGCGATGGGTTCAATACGAAAGGGTGGCAGGCCGCGGACATGTGGGCAAGGACTACTGGCATGTTCCTTGTTCTCGCTTGTCTCCTATCTTCGTCGTTTGCCGCAGTTGTTCCCGTAATGTCCGAACAGGAGAAAGTAGATTTCGTNGAACATGATGAATTCATAGAACAAGATCGAAACATCGATCCTGCGCTAACATACATCCTCAACCAATCCAGTGACCAAACACCTTTGGAAGTCATCATTCAGTTCGCCGATAGAGAAATTCAGACTGAAGATGTGCAGTGGTTAGCAAACAAAGGTATCGTCAGTCTGCGAGAGACTGAAGTTGTGCCAAGTATTCTCGCCAGAGGACCAGCCGCAGCGATCTCTTCGTTGGCTGAAGAATCCGAAATCCTATGGGTGGAATGGAACGCTCCTATCGAATTACAAATGAACAAGACGGTTGAGGTCATCGGGGCTAGAGACGTTTGGGACCGAGAGATTCTCACCAAAGCAGGTGGCAAACACCCGAGTCACCCTACGATAACCGGTGAAGGAGTAACNGTTGTGGTTCTCGATTCGGGAATCGATGCGACTCACCCCGATTTGGATTATAACCCTCAGAATCCTAACAATCCAAGCATTCCAGATGAAGGTGATAAGGTCATCTACAATGCCAAACTCGACCAAGGTGCAGGCTCCTCCACTCCCGGTCTTGCTTGGATTCCGATGCAGAATACTGACACTACAAGTGGGCATGGAACACATTGTGCAGGGACGGTTGCTGGAAATGGAGATGCCAGTGCAGGAGATAAGCTTGGAGTCGCACCAGATGCATGGTTGATTGGACTATCCATGGGTGAAGCAGCATTCACCATTGACGAATATTCCGGACTGGAATATTCCTACCANTTATCAGCACCCGGTTCACCNACCCAACAAGCATGGAACATTCGTGTGGTCNCCAATTCATGGGGCCCTGGATTTCCTTTCGACTCATATGACCCAAATGACTTGACAGTACAGATTATCGAGAAACTGTCGCATGACAATGATGTTGCTGTCATTTTTGCCAATGGTAATGATGGAGGAGATGGTTCGGATGATAGGTCNAACATATTCGCCAAAGTTCCCAGTGCCATAGGCGTCGCTGCTTCCAATAGAGATGGAATCGGAATGTCNGATTTCTCCAGCAGAGGTATCGAAAGCGACATAGGAACTTGGCCTGACATCGCAGCCCCTGGAGTCGACATATGGAGTGCTGCTGCTAGAACCACCATGATCGGAGGAGGCACTGGTGCTGGAGATATCGCCAGTGGAGATCTGGATTACTACTACCTGTCGATAAGCGGCACCAGCATGGCAACACCTCACGTTGCAGGGCTCGCTGCTCTGATGTTCCANGCCGCACCTTCATTGACAATGAGCGATGTCGATGAAGACCTCGCAGTAGAAGGAGATGTNGAATTACATGACCCTTCAGGCCTCGCACAACCAGCACTCGCAAAGAGGCCNATACATGAAGTTGAACTGATTCTCAAATTGACTGCAAACAGAATTGTCGAAGGGGATAATCTAGCGGATTATTCTGAAACTGGACTNGATGGTAGAGAATTCGATTATGCTCAGGGGTACGGNTTAATCGATTCTGAAGAAGCAGTCGCTCTGGCTATGACACTAGAACAACTCAGAGAAGAGGACTCAGAGGCTACAGTTTGGGATGCGTACAACATTTCTCAAGACGTGATACGTGATGAGGCCGAGACCACTAAAGGAGATCAACTCAATGCTGATTGGCAAGGTGAATTNGCGGTTTTCGCATCAGGTAGCGACTTCCCTCCCGCTAGCGCTCATCGCAAGGAGATTTGGATACCTGCCGGAACAACACGCGTCGTAGCAACGATGTCATACACGCCTTTGTCGAGCAATATCCTATGCCCAACTGGTGCAAATTTGAGGCTTGCTCTAGACGCAGATGGAAATGGGGAATACGAAAACAACGACGTCAATGGCGACGAAATCGAATTTGTCGGTGGTATCGATGAAGGTTCTTGGTGGGGATTCGATGTTCAGGGTAATGCGATTGGAACCTGCCTTACACCGAATCCCAGCACTCCAGGACCCCGCTCACCCTATTCCATTCAGGTAGAGGTATGGTTAGCACCTGGGGAAGTAGAGATGAATCAGCAGCAAGCCCGAGACTGGACCGTTTCCGGTGCCTCATCTACCTCAGTAACCATGCAGAGATCATTCTTCCAACACATAGATTCAGTAGATACAGGAGGAGAAGATGATGAAGGGTTCGCAGGAATGTTTGCTTGGATGTCGGAAAACTGGTGGCTTCCTTTACTATTGGCAATGCTATTGCTTGGATTCNTTCTTGTGACGAATGAACAAGTCCGTAGCGCCTTTCAAAACTGGCGCCAACATAGAAGAAGAGATTTTGTGGAAGAAGAAGTTGTGGATGCAACAATCATCGAAGCAGAACCGGTTCATTCGACTGCCTCCTCTCCACCACCAGTTGTCAGGACATCACTATTGCAGGCAGCACAGCAAATCCAACAGGAAGATACAATCCTTGAGGCCGAAGTCTTTGATGCTGAAATGATCGAGTAATCATTCCCATTCGATGGTCCCAGGAGGCTTGTGAGTAATATCATAGACAACTCGATTTACCGCACCTTTGACTGTGTTTGTAATTCGAGTCGATATCTTCTGAAGAACTGCATGTGGTATCTCCGAGTAGCGCGCGCTCATACCATCAAGGCTGGCTACTGCCCTTACTACCACGGTCTCTCCATAGGCCCTTACATCACCATGAACCCCAACCGATTTTACAGGTAGGAGCGCTGCGAAGTATTGCCAAGGTAATTCCATCTCTCCCCTCTGACTAGCAGCTTCAAGTTCCTCTTCGACTATGTGACACGCTTCCCTGACAACTTCCACTCTCTCAGGCGTCATCTCTCCTAAGCAACGTACCGCCAAACCCGGACCTGGGAAGGGTTGCCTGTCCGCAACCGAGATTTCCAGATGCCTTGCGACCATTCTGACTTCATCCTTGTAGAGGTCTCGCAATGGTTCCACTACTTCCAGTGTCATATCCTCTGGTAGGCCGCCAACGTTGTGATGGCTCTTGATCGTGTCCCGAACTCCGCCACCTGATTCAATCCAGTCGGGAGCGATGGTTCCTTGCACCAAGCACTTGGCACCTACCTTTTCCTGTTCTTCCTCGAAGATGCGTATGAACAACTCGCCGATGACCTTGCGTTTCTGTTCCGGTTCTGTCACGCCTTCTAAAGCTTCGAAATAGCGGTCTGCAGCGCGAACTACCGTCAAGTTCAGGCCCATGCCAGCAAGCATTTCCTCAATCTCTTCAGTCTCGTTCTTACGCATGAATCCAGTATCAACATAGACACAATGGAGTAAATCACCTACCGCCATGTTGGCAAGGGCAGCAGCGACCGACGAATCAACACCACCAGAACAAGCGATGATTGCAGTTTCAGTTATCCTTTGCTTGAGCATAGTCACGGATTCTTCGACGAAATCCGCAACATCAAACATGGATTCACCCCTGAACCTCTCGATCCATCTGCTTGACGCGCTCAACCGCTGCCGCTTTCTCCTCGACCAAGGCAGCAGCGATTCCATCATCGGTCAATGCAATAATCTGCAGTGCTAACCAAGCAGCGTTATCGCCACGGTCTACTCCTACAGTTGCAGCTGGAACTCCTGGGGGCAATTGTGCAATAGAAAGTAGGCTATCATAGGGCACCTTACCACCACAGGGCACCCCAATTACTGGACGGGTGGTCAATGCAGCAACCGCACCAGGAAGTGCCGCTGCTAGGCCTGCCATAGCGATGAATATCTTGTTCCCATCTTCTATTGCCTTGTGTACAATACCCTCGACAAAGGCAGGAGAGCGGTGAGCCGAAGCAACCCGTAACTGATACTTAACATCGAATCTATCGAGCACATCGGTGCACTTCTGAGCAACTGGCATGTCTGACTTGGAACCTAGCATGATGGTTATGTCCATGATGTGCATGGGTGCAAAATCGGTTCATCAAAGTGCCTATTCGAAACTCAGACCTCAAGATAGTGCTGGCGATAGAATCTGAACCTTACTAGGCAGGTTACATCCTGCTGGAACATACCATCTCCAATTGCCAGGTTCTAGCAGATGTCCCCCACTGATCAAATGCATTGAACCCTTACGTCCAAGACGCCTCAATTGCCTAATTGCAGGAGGTATCAACCAAGCCGGCATGTCCTCGAGATGGATAATCCCACTCGGCCATTCCCGATTCCATTGCATGACTCTCTTTACCCTGTTCTTCTCTACATCCAATAGTTGTCGGGCAGCGGTTGCGTCCTCGGGACTTGGACTCTCACCATCTAACCACGAATGCATCAGGTTCCATGCCAAACGATGTCTTCCCAACCTTGCTGCGGTTCCAGTCGCTTGTGCTAACCAAGGTCCGTGTCCTGCACCATCTAGGCCGAGCAGGCGAAGCAGTCGCATACGCTTGATGGCTGGTATGCGATTAAGCACTGAAGGTGGCAACGGATCGGTATCTCTAGACCAAGGGGCGTGCCAAGAAACAATTCGGCGTTTACCCTTTCTTCTCGTCAACCATAATGCAGCCATTCCTCTGATATCGAGCGGTAGTTCCAGTTCCATCCCATCCCCGACCCTCTGATTGTCGGGGGGTGGTAGTCACTTTCCAACGGGGTGAATGTCGAAAGTGAAAGTGTTCATTCTTCCTCAAGAAGCGGTAACGGCTTGGGCTTACACCATTCCGGCCACTTATTTCGACCTTGTGAAAGTGAAGAAATGTCAACGCTACGCAGAGCCATCAATACCGATTCCCGATCAATCGTCAAAGAAAATAATGAGACCAGCCCCTCCATGGGTAATGGCTGTTTAGGGTCCTGCCACGGGTCCCAATTCCAGCCATGGGGCATCTGCCAAGCCAAACTCAAGAAATCTGTACCTTCTATGCTGATACCGCTGAGAATCAATCTTCCCTGACCGCCTAATCTCAACTCTCCTAATTCCGCAGGGGCCCACATCGAATGATGCTGAAGCCATGTCCATCCTGCCTTCTCAAGAATCTCTCTTGACAAAGGATTCTGCCTATCTACAGGCAATAACCAACGTCCTGAGGCAGCGGCCAAAGCCTGAGATGCTCGCGCCGTCCACCACAACCACGAACCAAGAGAGAGGAAGAAAAAAATGAACCAGAAAGGATCTGAAGGGTCCAACTTGGAATCCCAACACCACCATATAGACATCAGTATGAATGAAGTTATTCCTATGTTCCAGTAATCGGTAAAGCTCTTCCAAACAAATGCTGTACTGTTACTGACAAGACTTCCAGATGTCAAGAAGAATGCTGT
>PBHQ01000031.1 GCA_002719475.1 Methanobacteriota archaeon
ATGAGAGAAGTCAGAAGGGCAATGAGTGATGATGGTGACGGATTGGTGTCAGAATCTAATCTGAAGAAGTTGGAAGACAGTATTGCTTCCGCCGATTTGCAATCTGTTGAGCGCCGTTTACTAGAAACAGTTGTTGAGAGCCTGAGACTCAATCGCGTTGCAACTGAGATTCAGGATTCTTCTAACAAGGAAATGGATTCGCAATCATTCGACAACATTCTCTCCGCCAATGAACCGCGATTGCGAGTAGTTGTTGCTGCTAGAGAAATGGTGATGGAACATGACATCGCTTTACCAACATTAGTTGAATGGTACCAAAAGACTTCTCCAACTTCGGTTTGGTCTACAATTTCTAAGGCTGCTATGCACGCTGCACAAGGAGAGTTGCTGGCTTCGGCCAGAAGTTGGAAACAGGCTGCAGATCGCCCGGATTTCCCGTATGAGCAGCGAATCATGTTGTACCGCAAAGCTCTGATTCATTTCGCCCATTCAGAATCATGGAGTGAAGCGATTGATTTGCTGAACAAAGAGCAGGCTTTGCAGTCGGCTTTGACAAAGCGTTTCCAACTATATCTGAGAGTTAGTCATGATGCAAGCCGTGGACAACAGGAAGCAGCCACCTTGAGTCTTCTCGACTTTGTACGCTCTCAAAAGAAGGTCATGGTAGAGAATAGAGAAGGGGAATTGGTTGAAGAAACTAGGGCGCAATATGACGAAGAGGAGTTGGATTACTTGTTCAATTATCACCGTTCTCACCCCGTTACACTACCGAGTGAACCATTCCAAGGTCGAGTAAGAGCTGCATTGAGCAATGTACGCAAGGACCGCAGACGTAGTAGAGTGGATGACGAGATGCGCTATCAAAGATTGATGCATGAAAGCTCACAAGATAGGGACCTCGATCCACTAATCCACGAAATATACAATCTTGCTAGCGACGCTGCAGAGGAAAATGCATTGCGAGGATTGAGTATTTTTGAGCGTGCGATGAATAGCGGGCGATTCAAACCAAGACAGATACGTCGTTTGCAGAATGCACAGCAAGGTGTTTATCAGAATCATCACAAGGAGCTCAATGTTCGTCAGAGAAGACATCTTCGTCATCTTTCTCTCAAGCCTTTGGTCATTGTTGATACCAATATTTTGATCGATGCATTGAAAGAGAAGATCGCCAAGGAATTGGAATTATCGAGTGAAGTCAGGCTTGATTTGGTAGGGCACAGAATGTTTCATCGGACAATTCTCAAGCAACGCAGAGAAAACAAGATTCGAATATTCATGCCATTGATAGTGCAGAGTGAGATTCGCAATTTCGCTGAAGACCCACGTCGACTGAAGGCCATGTTTAGGGATGTAATAGTTGAACAGGAATCATGGAAACGCATCATTCTCAAGGAGTCGTTGGAGAAGATGGTCGAGGAGATAATTTCTAAATTCAAGGATTGGAAGCACCCAACTCTTGGCTTTGAGGATAAAAGCGAAGAATACCGAGAAGGATTGAATCAATTCATGCTAGAACATGTTGAGGTATACGACCGCCTTACCCAACAGAAAGGAACTCATGGTGAGGTGTTGTTCCGCACTTCATTAGTTGAAGACGATGCTATCTTCCCCGAAGAAAGCGACCTCAGAATCATGCTACAAGCATGTGCAATAGCAGATTCATATCATGATGGTATAGGATCGGTTTTGGTTGCCACTAGAGATGGTGACTTCACATTGGTTGCTAGAGCCCTTGAGGAGCGTTTCGGCTTTGGAGTCGCGAAGAGCGTTCAGCAAGTAACTTCTTGGCTACGATAAATTAGTGAAGCTTTCACATATTGTCGATTATGGCTTGACCGAATTCGCTGCACGAAAGAAGTGTAGCATTATCCATCAATCGCTCAAAATCATAAGTTACTGTTCCCGCAGAAATCGCGTTCTCCATACCCTTGACAATCAAATCGGCCGCATCTTGCCAACTCATGTGTCTGAGCATCATCTCGGCGGACAGAATGAGTGAACCTGGATTCACTTTGTCCTGACCTGCATATTTGGGTGCAGTACCGTGAGTCGCCTCAAAAATAGCGATTCCAGTATCATAGTTGATGTTTGCACCTGGGGCGATTCCAATTCCACCAACTTGCGCGGCTAAAGCGTCTGAAATATAGTCTCCATTGAGGTTCATTGTAGCCAGAACGCTGTATTCTGCAGGGCGCGTCAATACTTGTTGCAGCATAGCATCGGCAATTACGTCCTTGATAATAATTTCATTTCCAGTATTCGGGTTGGTCAAGGTGCACCATGGCCCTCCATCTAATTCAACGGCTCCGAATTCACGCTTTGCAAGGTCGTAGCCCCAATCTCTGAAACCACCTTCTGTGAATTTCATGATATTCCCTTTGTGGACTAAAGTGACATTTGGCTTGTCATTCTCTAATGCATAGTTGATAGCAGATCTGACGATTCTTTCAGTCCCTTCACGACTGACCGGTTTGATTCCAATACCGCTTGTTTCAGGGAACCTGATTTTGGAAACACCCATTTCATTCTGCAAGAAATCGATGACCTTGGCAACTTCTTCTGAGCCGGCTTCCCATTCTATTCCAGCGTAGACATCCTCACTGTTTTCTCTGAAAATAATCATGTCAACATCTTGTGGAGAACGTACTGGGCTAGGGGTACCTTCGTACCAACGCACTGGTCTTACACAGGCAAACAAATCCAAGGTTTGGCGTAGAGCGACATTCAACGATCTGATGCCTCCCCCAACAGGGGTAGTCAACGGTCCCTTAATTGAAACCAAACCGCTCTTCATTGCGGCAACAGTCTCTTCTGGCAACCATTCTCCGGTTGCATTGAAGGCTTTCTCACCAGCAAGGACTTCCTTCCACACGATACTCTTCTGACCAGAGTAGGCTTTGTCTACTGCAGCGTTGACAACCGCTTGCATAACCGGCGTAATGTCGATACCGATACCATCTCCTTCGATATAGTGAACTAGAGGCGAATCGGAGACTTCTAAGTTGGTACCATTCATCTTAATTGCTACACCTTCAGTGTTCATGTTGGCGGGCCACCAATACTCCCTTCATGAACAACACGGTCACAGATGTCTCCCACAACCAAGGGACATGCTCAAGTTGGGGAGTCCTCTGTTCATGTTATGCGTGGCGAAGTAAAGTGGACTGGAGAGACATCATTTCTTGGAATTAATGATGCGGGACAAGAAGTTGCATACGATTGGAACAAGGGCCCTAGTCCAATGCAAGTTTGTTTGCAGATGGTAGGGGCGTGTAGTATGGTAGATGTAGTACATGGTCTCGAAAGACGAGGAGTAAAATCAGCCAGTGTGGAATTACAAGCTGAACGAGCACCAGAACCACCACGATCATTCACCAAGATTCACATGATCTACAAGGTTAGTGGTAACGATATTCCGCAGAAGATGGTTGAACGATTGATTAAGAGTTCACATGAGAAGTACTGTTCCGTTTCCAATACATTCAGCGATGATGTTGAAATCACTTGGAGTCTTGAATTGAGCGAAGAATGATTATTCTTCTTCACTGACTAAACCTAAAGCATCAGCTACAGGGTTGAGTACATCCGGCCAGTCCAGTTTATCGATAACGAACTCAGTTTCCCAAACTCCGCGTGCAAAATCAAAGGCACAACCTATGCTTTCCGCAGTTCTGTAGACTGCAATCCAGTCTTCTTTGTTAATACCTTTTTCAAGAGCTAATCGGCCCATACAGGCGAGGTAAGCAGGTAATTCATCATCCAAATCCAATAGGGTAGCAATCCATTCATCGAGTAAATCTGCTCCTGAACCGAAACCTCTGGTTATCAGATATGGTACTTGGCGTAAGGAGTGATGCTCTTCGATCTCAGAACGTTCTTTATCAGTCAGTTCAAGAGTCTCTTGGAATCGCTCAAGCAGCATTGCTCCTCTACGCGAAAGTCTGCCATCATTCCAAGCCAGATCGAGAGCATGTTTGAACAGAATTGTCATGTTTATACCTACTCGTGCAGTACTTCTCTGAGTATCTTAAGATGAGTCTCAAATGAGATATTCAACTCCCGTCTCTTTTTCGCCATTAAGGTGACTTCTGCAGGGTCGAGGACATCGTCAACCCAGACACCTTCCAAGAGAAAACGATAGAGTTCTTCTGGGTCTGCTTTTGGCTTGTCTTCCACAACCGCTTCTTCCTCTTGATACTCTTCTTCGGCTTCTTCTACCACCGCTTCTTCGGTTTCTTCTTCATCCTCATCATCCATCAACTCGGCCAAAGCATCGCTTACCATGGGGTCTTCTTGGTTGATTGATGCGGGTCTTGATGCCCCAAGTTCCTCAAATGGATCGACATCATCCTCTTCTTCCACGATTTCTTCATCTGTAATGAAAGAGTTCTCAAATTCACCACTTAATTCGATGGTTTCACCTATTTCAAGTGAACTAGATTCTGCTAATTCGACCGCACCTTCCTCTTCGAGAACGTCCTCCTCCTCTCCGAAAGCATCCAGAAGTTCCGCGCCTCTAGCAGCAGGAGCGTTGGTAGAGACATCCAATGCTTCGTATGGATCTACTTCTTCTTCGTTCTCATCACTCGACATCGGCTTGCTCACCGGACTTGGACTATCCCTCTCCCTCATCAACCCATTCACGATGAGTTTTGATTCGTCAAACAAGTTCACGACCTCTTTGATAGGTATTGAAAGAGAGGAAATCATACATGCCAACGAAGAGTATGGTTCAAAGCGTCGTTATAATCGAGCGGAACAGATTCTAAACTTTTGTCAAAATTGGAACAACCGGTTGCTGGAATGCAACAGGTGTTCCTCGAGATTTTATCCGAGACGGGAACTTTGGGTATCAAGACAGGTGAATTACGTGAAAAACTAGCAACATCGCGACAATTGATGTCATGCCACATGAAGCAGTTGAGCGAATGTGGTTTTGTTCAGGCAGAAGGTCGTGGTAAAGCGCGTAAATGGAGTTTATCGGAAGCAGTTCAAGCGGCATTACAATCCAGTCAGCATCTATGACTTCAACGAACTGTAAACTTCTTCAAACAGGTTCTACGCCCTCTATCTATGAAGCGAATCAGCAGGGCCTCATCAGTTCTGTTATTGGTCCTTCTTTTGCTACACCCTATTGGACTAGCCCATAAACAAGGAATCGGTCAGCAGGCGGACAATGGTTGCGTATGTCACGGTGCAGAGAGGGAGTTGAAAACGCAAGCACACATAGATGGTCTTCCCGAACGGTTCAATTCTAGTCAGACATACAATCTGACTCTGTGGATGAATAGTAGCATCGTAGGTAATGAAGTTAGTCAAGGGGGTTTCATGCTATGGCATTCTGCTGGAGTTAGTTCCGGTGGAAATGATGTCCAGATAATGGAAGGTCGATTGACCCATACTGAGCAAGGAAATGCTCAGCGAGGTTGGGTGATTCAATGGACTGCACCTGAAGAAGATGACATTCAAGTCGATTTTCAATTGTATGTCAATGCGGTTAACGGGAATGACGATGTGAGTGGTGATGCTTGGGGAAGTAAGGTAGTCAGTATCGCCGGTCAAAATTATTCTGGTAATCTAAAGGATGCCAAGGTTCCAGGTGAAGAGTCCGGCTTTATCCCATTCTTGGGTGCAACCGCAACTGTGGCTATTCTAGCACTTGCTGCTAGGCGCCTTAGTTGACGAATTCTATGTGTCTAGAACGTAAAGCCTTGAGTTGATTGTTTTCACTAGCACCGTGAATCTGTTTACTTTTCACACCGGTAAGAACGACCATGACTCGCATCTCATCTCCGGCTCCCTCTTCAACAGCTGCTCCCCAAATGATACGTGCATGTTCACTAATCTGTTCTTTGATAATTTGAGCAGCAGCTTCAGCCTCTCCCAAAGTTAGATTTGGACCACCTACGACATTGATTAAAGCCCCTCTTGCATCACTAAGGTCGAGTTCCAATAAGGGGCTGTGTAGGGCTTCAAGAGTTGCTTCCTCGGCTCTGTTATCACCGCTAGCCCCACCTATGCCGATCATCGCAACACCACCTCCGGTAGTGATAACTGAACGTAGATCCTCAAAGTCGAGATTGACCATTCCATCGCAAGTCAACAAGTCAGTTACTCCCTTTATCGAACGGACCAGAAGTTCATCTCCTACTCTGAAGGCTGCCGCTAGAGGCAAGTCTTTGACTCCTTGAATCTCAAGCAATCTTTCGTTCGGGATGACGATGATTGTGTCACAGTATTCCCTCAATCGCTCCAATCCCCATTCTGCATTCTGTCTACGCAATGCCCCTTCAGATTCGAAAGGATAAGTGACTACTGCTATTGTAAGAGCACCCTGTTTCTTGGCAAGTCTAGCGACATGTCCAGCAGCACCAGTTCCTGAACCACCCCCCATTCCTGCGGTAATTATCGCTAATTGGGTGTCTTCGGTAATCCTATTCAGAGTGAACTCACTTTCTAGTGCTGCGGTTTCACCTTTGGCAGGATCGCCTCCTGCTCCTCTGCCTCTTGCACTTCTTCCAATGAGAATTTTCTCTTCTACTTGAGTTAGTAACAGGGCTTGTGCATCAGTGTTTATTGCGTATCCTGTAACGAATTTTGAGTCAAATAATCCTTCATTGGATAGTCTGCTGATGGCATTGCAACCAGCGCCTCCGACACCATAAACACGTATTCTGGGTTGTAGTGACTCCAACAATTGGCGTAATTCAGTATCATCCGCCGAGGAATCTTGATTCGAGGGCTTGATTACCGTGGTTGAATCATCCGCTTCAAGGCTGAGAACTCGTTCAATCAGGTGCTTCATAGTCGGAGTGCGACATCCTGCCTCTTTCAAGATGACCCTTGTCGCAAGGTATTGAATGGGGATTTATTGACCCAAATTGCTTTGCGAACCAAATAGCAACAGTATCAAGCGGTGGCCGAGTACGGCAAAGGCATGGTCAAGGGACGAACAACGTTGGTTTTCGTTCTGATGATGTTATTTGTCCCCTGGTCTAATCACGGACTTGAAGAGTCCTCCAAGGTATCTGAGGTTTGGCAGCGTGAAGATTTTCCAGATGGACCTACAGCTATGGCACTCGGTGTGTGGCAACCCAGTCTACCTGCGGTATTCTGGGACGTGGAGTGGTCTCCTAGTGAAACTCATCTTGCCGCAGTCGGTCTCGATGGAGGGTTATCGATCTGGAATGTCAGTGACGACAGAGTTGTATTGCGTTTGACACACAGCATGCAGTTACTTGGTCTTGCTTGGTTGGACGATGAACATGTTGTTACACTAGAGCAGCGACATCGCTGGAATGTCTACCGAGTCGTGGATGATGGGGCTGGGCGTCCTAAGGACATGATTGAGGATAATACGGGATATTGGAGCAGCAACCTGAGTGGAGTTGAACAGAACTGGGGGCATGATATGGAGGTCAGCCCCGACGGTAGTCGCATTGCATTCTGCGGCGGCCGACCAGCCAATGGAGGAGAATTGGTAGTGTTGGATACTTCCTATCTTCTTGGCATAGGTGATGCAAACAACATTGCTATGCATACTCCAGATGTTGTAAAGGCTTGCAGATGGTCCCCAGATGGAAACAGCATTGCTACATTGGAGAGATCTTCAGGAGGGGACAGTGTTCGTATCTTCAATCAATCAACTCTTGAGCAAACGCATCAGCACAATATCGCTCCTACTTCATCTGCGTGGCATCTTGATTGGAAAGGCGATTCGGAGTATAGCGTCGCTTGGACCAAGAGCAGTGGAGAGAGTGTCGTGACTCATTTCTTGTCGGGTGGAGAGGTATTGTGGTATCAACCACTTGAACAGAATATTTCGCGTTTAGAATGGTCATTACACAGCGATACTCTGTATGTCGGGTTACTCGGAGAGGGTCAAGTAGTGGTTCTTGATGCAGCGGGAGAAGAAGTGTCTAGAAATGGTTGGCATGCATACCGGTCTACCAAGTCTGATATCAGAGCCTTGGCTGCTACTTTCGATGGGCGCAGACTTGCTAGTGCAGGTCAGGATGGTACAGTTGAAGTGTGGAATATACAACCTACAGGACATCTTGAGTTATCTACAATTCATGATAGTAGCATTATGCGTGAATTGGAGTTTGATCCATCTGGGAACAAAGTAGCAATAGCGCAGGGCTCAGGAACTTTGGATGTACATGATTTGAAATCTGGGGCAAGAATGCATACGTGTCAACATCCAGATTGGGGGCGTGATGTCGATGAAGTCCCATACGTCAAGAGTGTGAAGTGGCAAGATGAACAAGTGGTTGTAGCAGGATTTACTGATGGTATGGTGATATGGTGCTCTCTTGAGGGTTCCACAAGGAGTTTCAATCTTGGAGAGGTAATGGATATCGATGTGTTTGGAAGATTAGCTTTCAAGGATAGCAGGGTTATGGCCGTAAGTTCGGTTCCCGATGGAAGTGATACCGACGTTGATGGGGAAGTTACTATTTTGGTCAGTGTTGGAACTGAGTGGGAGCCCCAGAGGAATTGGACATGTGCTGATACATGTTGGGTAATGGAGTTCAATTACGATGGTAGCAGATTGGTTAGTGCCGATCAATCAGGGCAGATACGGTTGTGGAATACTGAAGCCGATATTACAGATGAATGGTATGAATTACCCAGCCCTTACAGTCATACAAATTATACTGGAGTGGTTGAATGGGCGCCGAATAGCAACACCCTTCTGAGTGTTGGGTGGGATGGTAAGGTGATTCTCTACGATGTCGACAATGAAGTTGAGCGTTGGCAATCATCAGTTCCCTACGAAGGATTCTCTGCAGGGTTTTCTGCTGATGAACAACATATCATCATCGGTTCAGGCGTGGCATCAGATTCGAGCGTTGGTGAAGTCAGAGTTCTGGATCCAATTTCCGGTCAGACATATGATACATGGAGCATGGTTGGGATTCCACGCGGCGTTGGACTTCAGCAGACTCCAATGGGAATGCGGTATGTTGTGGCAAACAGTACCGGGGGTTGGATGACCTGGCTACCGGATACAGATGAAGACGGCCATCCAGATTCTACAGACCTTTGGCCACAAGATCCAAGCCAATGGGCGGACAGCGATGGGGATGGTTACGGAGATAATTCAGAAGGACAATCTGGAGATGATTGCCCCTACCTTTCGGGCAGTAGTACTGAGGATAGGTTGGGTTGCCCTGATAGCGACGCGGATGGATGGTCCGATGCAGATTCTGATTGGCTTAAACATCCGGCCGGCTCAGCCGATGCATTTCCTTTAGATTCCGAACAATGGAATGACAGTGATTCGGACGGATATGGAGATAATTATCTCTGGGAAGGAAGCCCACATCAGCATCTGAATCAGAGAGGGGATGCATTTCCTAATGATCCTCAACAGTGGAATGATAGCGATGGAGATGGTTGTGGTGATAATTACAGTTTCACAAATTCATCAAATGGTTTGAAGCAGTTCGAGATTGGAGACGCTTTCATTACTGACCATACACAGTGTGTTGACAAGGATGGCGACGGATATGGAGATAATTACTCATGGACATTGGATTTTGATGGCTTAAGGGTCGAGAATGGTGATGCCTTCCCTAGCAATCCATTGGCATGGTCAGATTTAGATGGCGATGGATGCGCTCCGGATAGTATCAGGGAGGATGAGATTGACATGTATCCTGAAGATGCAACACGTTGCCAAGGAGACCCTGTTCCTAGCATGCCTGAAAATGTCGATGTATTCGTGACTTCTGATATGCAACGTTGGAACCTACGCTACAGTTGGCATCAACGCGGAGAGAATAGCGACATTATCGAAATATTTGCTGTGGAATTGAATGCCAGTGAAGAATGTGGCCAACGCTGTTGGCAAAACCCCTTGATCACTCACGATCCTGCTCCTGCGAGTTATACTGATGAGGTAGTTTACATCGACAGGACAGGTCCTTTGCGACTTCAAGTTGTCATCAGATCCATCAATAGTGAACACAATACTATGGTCGATATGTGGTGGAACGAAACTGCTGAACCTTTGCCTAGCGATTCTATTTCTGAAGATAATAACACCGTAATAGATGGAGAACAGAATACAGATAATGAAGTCCGTCAGAATGAGACTTCAGACACTTCTTCTCAATCAACGAGTTCATCTTCTAACATGTTGATTTGGGGCGGGGCAGCCGGGTTGCTGGCTTTGATTGTGGTATTGGTTCTGCGTCACCGCAAGCCTACGGATACATCTGATCCGTGGTCTGCAACTCCATCCTCGAACGTATTACCTCTTGCCGATCAACCCGTCTGCACCCGCTGTGGTGGGACCATTCAGGAAGTCAAACATGAAGGCCAGATGTGGAAGTGGTGTTCATCTTGCCAACAATATGACTACTGAGCAGCCAAATTTTGTTGAATCTCAGTCGCGTAGACCATCTTGTGTGACCTGGTAGATACATTCCCCATCAGGTAGGTTTGGGGAGTCAACCAAACGAGCGATTCTGCGTCCACCTTTGGCCTTGCGCAAGTATAGTCTGAAGGTGCTGGCGTGTGCTAGCACGTGTCCTCCAATCGGCTTTGTCGGGTCGCCCCACATTGCATCCGGCTTGCTGTGTACTTGATTGGTCACAAGCACTAGAGCATTGTTAACATCGGCTTGTTGCTTCAATTCCTTTAGGTGCTTGTTGAGCTTCTGCTGACGATTAGCCAACATACCGCGCCCAATGTATTCAGCACGGAAATGACTGGTCAATGAATCGACGATAATCATCTTGACATTCAACCCGGAGGACATGCGCTTGATTTCATCGACCAACAACATTTGGTGAGCAGAGTTGTAGGCGCGGGCTACGTGTATTCTCTTCAGAACTTGCTCAGGATCCAAACCATGTCCTCTGGACATCTGAGTAATTCTCTCCGGCCTGAATGTATCTTCCGTATCGATGTAGAATACGTCGCCATCTAATCCCCCTTCAGATATCGGTAGGGTGCAATTGACCGCTAATTGATGACCAATTTGGGTTTTGCCTGAGCCGAATTCTCCGTAGACTTCGACCAGCGCCTGGGTCTCGAATCCTCCGCCGAGCAGGTCGTCTATTGACTGTACTTTACTGGATAGTTTCATCACTTCTCTGCGCCTCTCCAGCAGTGCATCTCCGCTTACGAATCCGCCTATGTTTGCCATTTTCTTGGCTGACATAATGATCTTGCCAGCTACCGCTTCACCCAGTTCTGCAGCTTCAGCTAATGCTGAAGGTGTCATTACCGCGATTGCCAATAATTCTTCGAAGCCCGCATCGCGTAACTTTTCTGCAGTAGCGGGGCCAACTCCTGGTAGGTCCTCGATAGTTGCTTCAACTTCTTCCGTCACCGGTATCGCCTCTTCCGCCATTTCATCGGCTGCTTCTTCAGCGACCTTGTCTGTACTCTTTGATTTACTCTTGCTTGCCATGTTTCCATCTCCTCTTGTGCAATGTCCTGTCAATCCAACCTATATGAGTAGAAGCAGCAGGGTGCCGCCAAAACTGAATGTGTACAGTACGTGGCTGGACCTTTCAGTCCTTCATTCTTCACTTTCAGTTCACTATCAGTTTATGGTGAAATTGGAGGCTCTGGGTTTGGATCTGATTCATCTTCTTCATACAATGTCCATAGATCTGATTGCACATCAACTTCTTCTGTGTTGCCACTTGGAACTTCAATTGTAATCTCCAGTGTCCACATTCCTGGATCTGAAACTACTTGTTGATGTTCCCATGTAACACTTTGGCCATCCTGTACATTAGGTTCAGTTTTACTCGCTATTTCGGTTCCACTCGAATCCTTCAAACTCCAAGTTACAGTCACTTGGTCAGACCATAGTGCGGGTGTTTCTGTATTATGCACAGTGGACACTAAACGCATCTGCGCAGGTAGTTCAATNCTGTCATCATCGGGAGCGAGGTCGAAAGAGGTTGTATCAGGATTTTGTGTATTCTGTTGTGTGTCAGAAATATGGTATTCTGCNCTGAGAGTCACTTTCATGCTGGCTGTGTTGTTGTCTTCATCTTCTGCTGATAATTCACCTGTGAAGATTCCATGGCTTAGATATTCATAGGTTAGTATCGATTCTTCAGCAGCGTCTATGGAGATTGGATCTGTACCATCCCCTGGATCAAAACTGAAGGTTACAATATCTCCATCGTCAGAACGAGTCTCTCGAAAATCAAAACTAAACTCNGCCCCATCTCTNGAAATCATTTGTCCATTGTTGTGAATCTCCTCAATTGTTGCAAAGGTGTTTTCATAGTACACTACGAGATCTATTGGTCCTTCATTTTCTTCTCCATTTCCGTCATCTCCAAGGCATCCAGAGAGGGGTGCNAACAACATAACGGCGACGACGCCGAGAAGGAAGGGCTTCTTGGTCAACTTGTTCACCATGGGGTGACGCAGAGGGACATGTAGTATGAACCCAACCATGAAAATTGAATTTAATCAATTGATTCAGCACTTCTTCATGCGCCCCCAACTGATTCAAGTATGGGAACCGAGCCGCTGGCTCCAGCGAGGTGGGGTAGTCTGGATATCCCGTCGGGCTCATAACCCGGAGATCGATGGTTCAAATCCATCCCTCGCTACTCTGATTCACGAACCGGAGAAGGAATGGTAGTCCATTGTAGGATTCAATTTGTCAACTGCGGCTGAGAGTGCAGCATTGGCGGCTTGCTCTCCTGATTCAATACGCTGAATTTGAGATTGTAGGTTGTTTACAATATTCTCCAGCGCTGTTCTTTGGGCTTCTGCCAGTCCTGATGTAGATTGACACCATGGTTGCATTTTCTCGATCAGGACTGAAACATCTGAAGGTCTTTGTTTATCTGCAAGCAATAGGAAACTGTTCCCAGAACGATTCACTGACCCAGCCGCAGTTATTGCAGATACAAGCCTTTGAACCACTTTGGNACCTTTCTTCAGATTGCCACTGATGGTGAATTCAGTATGTACAGCTTCAGTGCAGGCTTCGATGTGATTCGTCANCAACTTGTTCGCCTTTGCGAATCTTTTCATNGCNGCTCCCTTCTTNCGCATNAGAGTCAGAACTCTTCCCGCTTGGACTTCATCATCTGGACGAGTTGCCGAAACTGCTTGTGCACTTGCGCTATCAGACGCTTCAAGGTGCATCTTAGCGAGTTTGGAACGTTGTTTTGCCAATTCCTTATTGGCTTTCAGTGACAATTTCAACTTCTCAGCCTTTTCTTTACCTCTGATTTCAAGGANATTTGCCAAATCCCTCAATCCTTGGACTAACAAGTCTTGCTTGACCAAATCCCGGTCCTTGTCAGTAATCATTCTTTGAGTTAATTCACTGGCCATCACTTCAGCCATCTCAAATCTTGCTTCAGATGCATATCTGCGCATTTGAGTCAACACGGTTGCGGGGTCGCTCATCCCGAACATGGTCAGCCTCGTTCTTTCCGCGACGTGATTGCACATGAAGGCGTTGGCATTGCGTCCGACTTCGGTCCACATGCTATTCAAGCAGAATCATCTGCGCAGCATGATGCAGCCCTCGGANTCGGCACAAGTAGCGATGCGTATCGCCTTGTCTGGAACGCCAGGGAGCGGTAAGTCTAGACTCGCTCAAGAGTTGGCTGAAGACTTTGAGATAATGAGCNTCGAGGGATTAGCCGAGGAAATGAATTTACTTTCAGAAGTCGGCGAAGATGGATGCCGAGAGATCGACATCGATGAGATGATAGCAAGACTGCAGGAGTCATGGGATTCCCCTCCATCGAAGAGTTTGGTTATCGATGGACACCTTTCGCACTTGCTACCTGTTGATGCAGTAGTGGTGTTNAGGGCTCATCCTTTGGTCATAGATGCAAGGTTGCATTTGCGGGAATATTCTGAGGAGAAAATCAGAGACAATGTGGAGTATGAAATGTTGTCTGGACCTTGGTTGGAGATGCAGGAAATCAAGATGCCAGTACTCGAACTAGATAGTGGCTCATCTAGTCCAGAAGAATGCGCGCAATCCGTCGTTCAGTGGTTCGATGGAGGATGCAAGTCAATATCCTTNGNTGAAGTCATTGATTGGCTCGATGAAATGGCATCTGAGGAGTGAATACAGCCGCAAGGGTCAACAGTAGATGGCGACAGCGTGGTACAGTGAGTGCATGGCATTACAGAATCTAAGGGCCTTGTCTGAAAAGGTAACCATCCCTATGGCCAAGCGTCTATCTTGGATGTCTCCTTTGGCAATAACTTGGATGACATTACCTGTGGGATTGGTTGCTGCATTGTTTATGCTATTGGCAGGNAAGGATACAATTGGCGGCATCATGTTGTTAGGAGCAGCCGCATTGTTGGCATTTGCCTCAATACTCGATGGATTCGATGGTACGCTGGCTAGGGAGACAGGAAGGGTCAGTCGTTGGGGGGATTATCTGGATCACACTCTCGATAGAGTATTGGATATCGCGTGGATGGTGGCCATCGGATACAACATGGCTTGGGTTGGTTCCGCTACCCTCGCTTGGGCCGCAGCGATGTTGACAATGTTTGGTTCCTATCTTGGAACGCAGGCTCAAGCGGTCACAGGCTCAAGGGATTATGGTGGTTTCAGTAGAGCAGATAGGCTNGCAGTTACCGGAATAGGCTTAATTTTGGCCGCAATACATGTATTCTTTAGTTGGGGGGATTGGGGTCATCTACCAGGACCTTTTGGTCACGTTGCATTGAATCCCATGTCTGCAATTCTACTAATTTCCGGAATTGGTGGCGCTTGGACNTTCTTCAAGCGTTTCNCNCAAGCCNGAAAACGCATTACTGAGATGGATTTGAGCGATCCTTTAGAGCAAAAAGCACTAGATTCTGAAGAATGAAAAAAATTACCGAGATTGCTAAGTCTTAATTGTGAGGNTGTGCAAACAAGAATGATGGCGACGACATTCTCACAAAAGAGCCGTTTTGCAGGAATCGGAGGGTTAGAACAATCCCTTGCTCAAGGACGCCTACGGCGTCATGCTCATAACCGCGACAATTACACCCATCGCGGGGGATGAGATGCGCGACCTGTCACGCTGCCGCTTAATCAGCACGATGTTAGTGCTGTTATTGCTGCTTCCAATACTCCATTTTGGCAGTGTAAGTGCGGCTCTTCCAGACGTTGGTGAGGATTGGGCTCTGCAGGCGCAGGACATCGAAGCAATCTATGATTCGAATTCTGAATCAACCTCAATCACTTGGCGCAGTATTGATGATGCAAACTACGCTGAAGATCTCTGGGATGCGACTTTTCACGTATATCGTCACAGTCAACCGATGAATGAAAGTATGATTCAGGGAATGACACCAGTTGCTTCGGTTGATGCCTGTGATCAAATCGATATTCCTAATCCTTTGAATTGTCTTGGTAGTAAGCCAGATGGCAGTCATTCAGCTGTATATCAAGTGGAACCAGGTGTGAATGGTAGTTTCTATTATGCCATAACTACAGAATTAGCCAATGGTACCGAAGTCATAGAATTGAATTTGAATGAATCGATGTTATATGAGCCNGTCGATGAGGTTACCACTCCTGTAAGATCGCCTTACTATCTACAGGCTGAATTCGATCCAACTGCCAGCATTACCACATTGAGTTGGGTCAATTACAACATTATCAACAATACGTTGCCTGAAACAGGCCCTGATGCGTACGAAATAAACATCTATCAGCACGCATACAAGGTCAATCGCACCGTTGGAATGATTTTGTTAGATGAGGACCCGATATTGACTCTCCAAGCAGGAGTTGAGGAAGTAGACATCGAAATTCCCCCATCCACCAATCGCGAAATTTACTACACGGTGACCTATATCATCAAGAATTGGACTGGAGTTAACGAGACTTACGAAGATGTTCGAATTCTATCAAAGAATTCTCTTGAAGAACCGTTGAAGGAGGATAATGTACCTGCGGAACCGGTCTCAGGAGTCACCGCTACTTTCGTCGGTGAGGAAAACCTACAAGGTTTAGGNTATACTCTAATCAATTGGGTTGACGTTGTAGGTGAAGAGGATGAATATTACCGAGTATGGATGGCAGGTAGCGCTTTCAATAACACCTCGAGAAGTGATGTTCAGTTGGTTGCAACAGTATTAGAAGGAGTTGGAGAATTCAATTATTCATTGCCTGCAGGTAGGCTTGGCACCTCGCATTATTGCGTTTCAATAGTGGATGAATACGGTATTACTTCGCAGGAATTGGCGTCCTCGGCTTGCTCTCAACCGACTCATGAAGATACNTTCGGAATCTGGATTGCAGAACCCACCAATGTCTATGCAGAATATATCGGGGCAGGAAAAACGCGAGTTTCTTGGACGGATCAAGTTGGAGCAGAGGGNGAGTTCTACAATATCTACTGGTCCAGTTATCCTGTGCAGGTCAATAATCCTGCCAACCCCACCGAATTCAAAGTAGGTGACAATATGATTTACTTGACCACNGTTTCTGATGGTTTTGGTGAGGCGATNGTCGATGTACCAGACGGTATTTACAGGGAAAATTCTTACTATTTNGTCACCTCTGAGGCTAGNTATGGTCATCTCGACAGTACATACGAATACCGNGGTCTAGTGCAGAATTCCTACGGNCCAATAACAGAGGATACAACTTCACCAATGACACCTAATCTCAATGATGTAAAGATGATNGGAATTACAAATCAAGTAGTCTTGACTTGGATTAATGATGAACAAGAAGAGAATGAGTCCTATCAAGTATGGAGGCATATTGGTGAGCCATTCGTAGATGAAGAAGGCAATGCTACTTTCAAGACACAGGTTTCGGAAGCAGACGGTTGGGAACTGGTCATTACAGATATCCAAACTGATGAATTCACTACAGAAACAATTGTTGATGCAGTGATTGTTCCAGAAGGGGTTCAAAGAGATGTTTGGTACGCGATCACAGTAACTGACGAATTTGGCAATACCTATTCGGATGCTTGGAGAACTTCGGGTAAGAATGCTGCTCAGGTGCGTGAAGACGCAACCTCTCCAATCGCTACAATCATGATATTAGACAAAGATGATGTCGAAGTATCGGAGACTCTAGTAAAGGGATCATATCGCTTGCTGATTAATCTCTCCGAGGATTTACAAGGCACAGATGGACCAATGGTCAACATTTCTACACCTGAAAGGGTGTTTACAGTAGGTTCTGGAGAAGAGGCTAATCTTTTGCTTTCAACACCTCAAGATGATACAATTGGAGATATATTCTACTTTGACTTTGAAGTGACTGACATCGACAAGAATGATGTTCTCACAGTAATTGTTACCATGACCGATTCTGTTGGGAACATTGGTAATGTCTCCTCCAGCATATGGAAGATAGATTCCAAGTTACCCAGTATTGTATTCTATACTCCAGGTGCACCGAAGGATACGACATACATGCAAGGTGATTCAATCCTCATCAGTGGCGGAGTGGATGATGATGTCAGAGTCGCCAAGATTGAGATTAGGCTAGTATCTTCAACCAGTTCAGGCAGATGGATTGACATTACAGATGAATCCAGTTTGAGTGATGAAGGTTGGGCATTTTCCTATCAAGTATCTGCTGGAGATTTCCCACCTGGTGTGATACGTGCTGAAATTCGGGCTACCGATGCCGCTGGCAATCAACGAACATCTCAAGTCTCGTTTAGTACAGATAGTTGTCATCATACTGTGAATGGCACCACTAGATGTTTGTTGGAAGATATCAACCGCGCGGTCCCTGAACCTATTCACGAGCAGATGAATCTCACACAGGGACCATTCCTCTTTGTGTTCATTTTACTAGGTGTTAATCTAATTGCCCTAATCGTTGCTGGTATGACTCTGTTCACGACCTTGTCAGCTCCTAAGAAGAAGGATGAGGAGGATGCTGGAGACGATTGGATGTCAGAATTCATTGGCACTTCTGCGCAACCAGATATGGATTCAATTGCCGGTGTAAAGAAGGAAGAGGTGTCGATGGAAGAAGAGGAAGAGGAGGACGAAGACGATCCATTCGCAGTCAATGTACTCCAGCGTAAAGAACGCCGAAAGAAAAAGTCTGATGACGACGACGATGAAGGCGGCAAGAAACGCAGATCGGTACGCCGTAAGAAGTGATGAGGAGGGGTCCACATCAGTGAACAATCGGCCGAGAGTTCGGAAACTTATGATCTCAAGCCCCTTTTGATGCCAACTAAGAATCCGTTGATGTGGCTGGTAGTAGCGGTTCCATTGGCTGTATTTTTTGAGTACAATGGCAGTCACGCATTGGCCTTTTTCGTTTCTGCAGCGGCTATTATGCCATTGGCTTGGATGATGGGTAAGTCAACTGAAGAACTGTCGTTACGAACTGGGGAATCTATCGGAGGTCTGTTGAATGCTACTCTTGGAAACGCCGTTGAGATGATTATCTCGCTATTCGCTTTGTATGCAGCATATCGCAATCCAGGCTTGGTGGAAAGCATGGTTGTAGTGGTTCAAGCATCATTAATTGGATCAATTCTTGGTAACCTGTTGTTGGTATTGGGATTGGCTTTCGTGTGGGGGGGAATCCATCATAGGAATCAGTCGTTCAACTCTCAAGTTTCTCAGACCAATGGCTCTCTGCTTTTGCTTGCATTGATTGGCTTGGTCGTTCCTGCTGCATTTGCTGCTGCCAACAAATCCGCTTCTGAGCAATCAATACTAGAACTATCCCGTTGGACTGCTTTGGTTTTGCTAGGTATCTATGGTCTGAACCTTTTGTTCCAACTGCGCACACATGCTGATTTGTATGCCACAGAAAGTCACCATCATGAAGAACCTGAAATGAATGCTAAGCAGGCTCTAACCATGTTGGTAACAGCTACAGTTCTAGTTGCTTGGATGGCCCACATTTTGGTTGCATCAATCGAATATGCAGCTACTGAATACAATATCCCTCATCTATTCATTGGAGTTATTCTAGTTCCTTTGTTTGGGAACGCTGCTGAACATATGACTGCAGTAGTAGTGGCGAAGAAGAATAAGATGGATCTCTCGATTGGTATTGCAGTAGGTTCAAGCATCCAAATCGCTTTGTTGATAGCCCCGTTAATGATTCTAGTTGCATGGGCTATGGGAATTGGCTTAGGCCTCAATTTTGGAATCTTTGAGACGGTTGTAACACTGATATCGGTATTGATAGTCAATTTTATCGTGCAAGATGGTGAATCAAATTGGCTGGAAGGGGTCATGCTATTGGCAACTTATGTCATCATTGGTTTGTCATTCCTCTATATCTGATTCATTCCAAGTCAGCATAGTATTCTGATACAGCATTATCCAGTTCATCGATGGCCTTGCTTTCATCTAGACTCAATGTCTTGCCATCTCGGCGCAAGAATCGGCCTTCGACTAACATGTCAAGACAATCCGCCCCCGAGAAAATCAGATTTGATAGGTGTCGATTTGATGATGCTCCAACAGGCCTCATTCTGATGTCATCAAGATTCCAAGCCGCCCAATCCTTGCTACCTTTACTGGCAATTGAGAAGACTTCCTTGGCTGGCAACATCGTTGGATCCCAATGGTCGTGTCGTTGAACTAGACTGGCGAGTTTGGTTTCGGAACGCATATCCAGTCCGTTCCCACTGCTTCCTCCTCCGTCGGTGCCTATGCGAAGATCGATTCCTGCTTCTTTGACCGCTGACCATGACATGGTTCCTCCGCATGCCAATTTCATATTCGAGGATGGGCAGTGCACTGCTTTTACCCCCCTTTCTGCCATCATTGCGTATTCGCTTTTCTTGACCCATGACGAATGTGCGCAAATCGTTCCTTCTCTCAGGAAATCTATGGAATCAAGATACTCAAAGGGATACAGTCCAGTCTTGGCTTTGCAGTCTGCAACTTCTTTGCGAGTTTCGCTGACATGGATATGGCAAACTGCATCGTGTTTTGTAGCGAGGTCTCTAGCTTGCTCAAGAGTTTCTTGAGTACAAAGATAGACAGAATGTGTGGCTATGGCATAATCGATACGTGGGTGTTTGCCATTTTGTGCCAATAGGCCATCCAGTTCGTTCAACGCGGAGCCAGAATCTGGGTGTGAGGGTAGAGCCCAATCGGAGACTGGACCCCCTACCAATCCTCTCAAACCCGCTTTATCCAGTACTTCGGCAGTAGTTGCAGGATAGAAGTACATGTCAGCGCAGAAAGAAGAACCGGTCCGAATTAATTCGGCAGCACCTGCTGTGGAACCAGCCCTAACCATGTTGACGTCAATTCTCTTTTCGGTCGGAAAGATGGCTTGTTCCAGCCACTCTTTGAGTGGAAAACCATCGCTGAAATCTCGTGCGTTCAATTGCATAGCAAGGTGAGTATGCCAGTTTTGAAAGGTACGAGTCAATAGACGTGAAGAGCCATCGATATCCTCCGCAACATCTTCATCTCCTTTTGATTTGGACCATGAACCATCAGGGTGTAATAGGAAACTCCCATACTGAATATTCTGATCATCATCGATGAGAACAGTATCGCGGTAGCGCACCGCCAGGTCCTCGCCCATGGCGTCTGGGTAGGGCTTCATGGCATGTGGCTTTCGGAGAAAGAGCCACAGGGGAGACTCGAAATTACGACCTAAAGGCTAGCGATAATCGCTCACAGCTCTTCGATTCCATGCATCACGATTTCTACTTCAAATCGCAAAGCGCTAGTTGCTAGTGCAGCCAGTCCAGGAAGGCTCTCTCCTGAAAGGAAACTCATACAGGCGCCGCCACCAGTCGAAACATGCCCCATTTTCTTNGCAATTCCTCTTTGTGACACCAACGTCGCTGTATGTCCACCGCCCATTACAGTATAAGCAGAGGATTCGGAGCATGCATTCAGCATTTCAATGGTTCCGAATGCAAAGTCTTCCATCTCGAAAACTCCCGCAGGTCCGTTGAGGATAACTGTTCCAGCCTCCTTGATGGCTTTGGACAACTTCATCGTTGAAGCGACGCCAAGGTCGAGTAGTGGAGCTTCGATTGGCAGTTCAGAAACAGCGGTATCTACTCGATTTCCGCCAATATTCGCGGCAAGGTCATCTGGCATGATAATTCTATCAGAGAATTCGGCGAGCATATTGTCCACTATTTCCACGACATCATCCCACTTTGAAGCCAATTCATTGCGCAGGAAATCACTGCTTGGAGTACCGATATCAATTCCTGAACGCATCAGGAAAAGATTGGCGACTCCCCCGATGACCCAGATTTGATCGCAGATACCATTGCGTAGCATGTTGTCAGCGACTTTGACAGAATCATCTACCTTGATTCCCCCCAAAACTGCAATACAAGGCCTATCGGGGTTTTCACTAACTTTCTGAAGTGCTCTGATTTCCATACTCATCAATTCCCCTGCAACACAGGGCAAAGAATCTGCAAAGCCAGCGATAGAAGGAGAGGCTCTGTGGGCACAGGCAAAGGCATCGTTGACATATACATCTGCGACTCCAGAAAGTGTTGAGACCATCTTACTTTCACGTAGAACTTCTAATCCCTTCCCGGTCATCCCTACTTCCTCTTCATCCATACGAACGTTGTTCAGCATCAGAATTTCCCCATCTTTCAGTGCTCCTATGGCTTTCAATGCCTTACTTCCATGAATGTCGTTAACCCAACCGACCTTCTTTCCAAGCAAACGGCCTAATTCTCGAGCGTGCCCTAGAGTTGCAGTAAAGTCGGATTTACCGGGGCGACTCTGATGTGTCATTATGACAACTTTGCTTTTGGATAATTTCCGTAAAGTTGGCAGAACCATACGAATTCTAGTATCGTCTAAGAACGACTTGGTGTCAGGATGTAGGGGTGAATTGATGTCAACTCGTAACAAGACCGTCTTGCCTTCTAACTGGACCTCGTCCAGAGTGACGACCCTTGCCATCAGACTCTCGCGGACAACTGGTGGTTTTCAGTCGTTCCCCTCCAATTNATTGTGTTCAAACGTGCTTGGGCAGAGTCGCGTAGGCTTTCAGGTGGCCAAATCGCGGTCTTTGTTGTATTGATAGTGGCAGATTATAGGTGATGAGTCGAGCCGTTGCGCCTTTCATGGCGCGTGAAACCGATTCCAAGGGAATCGAAGGCGCCCGAAAGCGGGCCAAAACTGTCACAAGTTCGTTCGGTGTCAGTAAGCGCGAAGGACATGATTCCAGTAAATACTATTCAGGAAGGATGTACCAAGAATTATTGCAAGAGAGCGATACGGGAATCAAGAACTCTCTACCCAAGGACAGAGAGAATACCATTCTTTGTGCAGATAGCAGAAAGATCGACATTCCTGATAATTGCGTGCATCTAATGGTCACTTCACCACCGTATAATGCTGCTAAGGAATACGATGATGATTTGACCTTGCAGGAATATCTTGGCCTACTCAGAGAAGTNTTTGAAGAATGCTACCGCGTTCTTGTTCCNGGAGGTAGAGCAGTCATCAATGTCGCCAATCTGGGGCGGAAGCCGTACATTCCTCTCTCTAGCCACATCAATCTCATAATGCAGGAAATAGGGTTCCTAATGCGAGGTGAGGTAATTTGGGACAAAGCGGCCAGTGCAGGCTCATCATGTGCTTGGGGTTCATTCAAGAGTGCTAGTAATCCCTGTCTTCGAGATGTGCACGAATACATCTTAATTTACAGTAANGGGCAATACAAGATGCCTCGTGAAGCTGAAGAGAAAGAAGATGGTAGAGTGGATACCATCAGCAAGGAAGATTTCATTCAACAAACCAAGTCGATATGGTCTTTCAATACAGAATCAGCAAAACGNGTCAATCATCCTGCTCCCTTCCCTGTTGAATTACCTCAGCGTTGTATCGAAATGTACACATTTGCAGGTGATGTTGTTCTCGATCCNTTCCTAGGTTCNGGTAGCACTGCTATCGCTGCAATTAGAACNGGCAGAAGATATGTGGGCGTAGATATCTCGGAAGAGTATTGCCAAATNGCTGAGANGCGAGTATCGGCAGAGGTCNCTGATGCCCTTATCTCGAGTTGAATCTCAGCAGCATTCATCACCGCNNGACCTTTGCACCTACTATGGCGTGGTCTGAGGACGACTTNCGCGGGCCCGAAGGCGAGGATTGGAGGGTNCCAGTTGCAGAGTTGCAATANAGGCAGAAANCNCTGTCATNAGCCCTCATTGAAGCGGGNTTNTCNGGNGCCTTGATTCAGAATCCGGTTGACCTGTATTACTTCGCAGGAGGCCGNCAGAANGCTTCGCTNTTCATTCCCGCCGATGAGGATGNGCGCCCTGTACAATANGTTCGAAGNTCTCTAAGGCGNGCNAAATGGGAGGCNGGGGCNGANGATTCCCCTCACGATGTCANCGCNTTTCCNCGAATGAAAGANTTTGCAGATGTTCTAGGATGCTCCCCTGCATTGCAACATGGAGCAATCCCTTCCTCATTTGCTTCGAGGTTCTCTTCTCTGCTCGGTGATGGAGGNGATTGTACTCAATTANTACACTCGTTGAGAGAAGACAAGTCCACTTGGGAGGTAGAAATGATGCGTTGNGCAGCAGATACTCAATTGGAGATGTTCAATGCTATCGCAGAAAAAGGGGGTGAAGGAATGACCGAACTTGAGGTTGNAGCCATCGCAGAGTCGGTATCACGTNAAGCAGGATTCGGNGGNAATGTCAATTTGCGNCGCTTCCCAATGCAGTGNGATCGTGGCGTCATAGTTTCTGGTAGAGCNGGNGGGGTNCCNTCNTTCTTCGATGCCGCNGTAGGTGGAACTGGACCTTANCCTGGGGCAGGAATGGGCGCNGGCTTTTCCAAAATTAAGGCAAATGAACCGGTNCTNGTCGACTTATTNCACGNACANCGNGGCTATNTGGTGGACATGACTAGNATGTTCGTGGCCGGCAGTCTTTCNGAAAAGTGGTCATCAGCATTGGAAGACATGCTNNCAGTCAAGGANACGGTGGTTGATGANNTGAGTTCAGGCGCNACATGTTCGGNGGCTTGGCTCAAAGGTTCTGAATTATCNACAGAATTAGGACANGCNGATCATCTNATGGGCATGCAACCNGACCAGAGTAGATTCTTGGGGCATTCCNTCGGTCTTGAATTNGATGAGAGCCCAGTTNTTGCAGCAGGATTTGACAAACCTATGNTAACTGGAAANACGATGGCAATCGAGCCCAAAGTAGTGCATCCAGAAGGCAGCATAGGTAGTGAAGATACGTGGGTTATGACCGATGCTGGAATGGAACCCATTACTGCTGANGGTGCNTTCCCTTGGTTGTATCAATGGTGAGCCATTCGNTTAGCCATCTTCATTGATGATGAAGTATCCGAGGCAAATATGGCGAAGCCTTGGTCTACCAGCCACATCGGTTTTCTTGCATCAGAATTCACCGACTTACGAATATCGGGAGCTGTAAAGGAAGAACTGGTTAAGTTGATGCTAATTGAATTGGACAAGTTGGTTCCAAGTATGGAGGATGAGACTTTGTCCAAGGATCCCGAGCGTAAGACACTGGATGACCCACAACGTACTCGTCTGAATTACAATCGTACACGAGAATTGATGATCGAGAGAATTTCAAAATTGGATTCCGTAGGTTCAGCAGCTGTGCAGAAGGGCGTAGAGCACCTAGAGACATTTCTTTCCAATACTGTCAGAGCGGCGAGTGAGGCTGCTGCAGTAGACCGCACGGGTACTATCAAACCTAGACATCTAGAGAAGGTTATGAGGCTACAAGGACATGGCGTTGATATCGCTGCTGCAGTAGATGCTAAACAACAGATAGAGGAAGATGACCCCTTGGGTGCAGCGATGTCAAGTGGAGGACAGAATGTGCTGACACCTACAAGTTTACGACGTATGGCTAGAGAATTTGCGGGCATGTCTGTGACGGACGCAGCCTTGCATGAGTTGTTGGAACTGCATTATGATGTGGTTGACCAAACTGAAGCAGGCATACGTGAATCTATCATCTTGGGAAATAGTGCTGATGCATTCATTCAGAGATTATCTGAGATGAAATCCTTGATGATGCTTGGCTGGATGAAAAGAATGCTCAAACGTAGTGCAGAATATGCCAAGGAGAGAGGTTACAAACGAATAGACATCGAGCAAGTAGTGCAATTGGATCCATTCCAGATTTAAGCCCAAACTTGTCATTATTGTTCACTCAAAACTGCAAATTGCATCATATAAACAACAAGTTTGGGGCAAATGCCTTATACGCGGGTTTCAAGGAATGGGTGCAGTCGATGAGACTGCATACTAATAACAAAATGAGGTGGAAAAATGACGGGAGAATGTCCATTCACAGCAAAGCACGCCAACCATGCCAATACTGGAACTAGAGGAAACAGAGATTGGTGGCCTAAACAACTAGATTTGACAATTATTCATCAACATGATTCCAAGTCAAACCCGTTAGGTACAGATTTCGACTATCGAAGCGCATTCAGTTCACTAGATTACAATGCTCTCAAGGCAGATCTTCATGCCGTTATGACCGATAGCCAAGATTGGTGGCCAGCAGATTATGGTCATTATGGACCATTTTTTATCAGGATGACTTGGCACGCTGCAGGTACCTACCGAATCGGCGATGGCCGAGGCGGTGGAGGGACTGGAGCTCAGAGGTTTGCTCCGTTGAACAGTTGGCCAGATAATGGAAATCTCGACAAGGCCCGCCGTTTGCTATGGCCAATCAAGAAGAAGTATGGGAACAAAATCAGTTGGGCAGANTTGTTGATTCTTNCTGGAATNNTNGCAATCGANTCCATGGGTGGTCCTGTGGAAGGTTTNGGCGGNGGNCGTCCNGACATCTGGCANCCTGAGGAAGATACCTACTGGGGTAGTGAGGATGAGTGGCTNGGTGANGANNGATATGGAGATACTCGCCAAGATCTAGAGAANCCACTTGCTGCTGTACAGATGGGTCTGATNTANGTTAATCCNGAAGGCCCNGGTGGAAATCCAGACCCGCTACTCAGNGCACAGGATATCAGAGAGACCTTCGCTAGAATGGCNATGGATGATGAAGAGACNGTTGCACTNACNGCAGGCGGACACACATTCGGTAAGGCGCATGGAGCNGGAGATGCAGCCCATGTAGGNGCAGANCCAGAAGGCGCNNCTTTGGAAGAGCAGGGNTTTGGTTGGANGAGTACCCANGGNTCTGGAAAGGGTAGAGATNCAATCACTAGTGGAATTGANGGTGCTTGGACTGCAAACCCNACACAATGGGACAACGGTTACTTTGACNTGTTGTTCAAGTACGANGATTCNTGGNAATTGGTCAAGAGCCCAGCCGGTGCAAATCAGTGGACTCCNGCNAACCCNGATGAGTCTGACNTGGCTCCAGATGCAGAGGATTCCTCTCTGAAGGTTCCAACCATGATGACCACNGCCGACATGGCGATGATTAGAGATCCAGAATANCGNAAGATNTCAAAGAACTTCCATGANAANCCNGATGCTTTCGCTACCGCNTTCTCACGAGCNTGGTTCAAACTTCTCCACCGAGACATGGGNCCAAAGAGCCGNTATCTTGGACCGGATGTCCCNGANGAGGATTTCATTTGGCAGGANCCAGTTCCAGCAGGNAGCACTTCTTACGATGTNAACGNANTCAAAGANGCNATCAAGGCCTCAGGACTNTCAGTCACCGAGATGGTNGAGACTGCTTGGGCAAGCGCTTCCACATTNCGTGGTTCCGANATGCGCGGTGGAGCAAATGGNNCGAGNATCAGATTNTCTCCACAGAATGGTTGGGAGGNAAACAAGCCAGACCAACTATCTAGCGTTCTAGGTACACTCAGNGGAATCGCTGATGCTAACGGTGCCNGTCTTGCAGATACTATCGTACTNGCCGGAAANGTGGGTATTGAGATGGCGAGTGGNAAGGCAGTTCCGTTTACTCCAGGTCGAGGGGATGCTTCCGAGGAGCAGACCGATGCAGATTCGTTTGCGGTACTCGAGCCTCTAGCTGATGGATTCCGCAACTTCCTCAAGAAGAATTACGCAGTGACACCAGAAGAAATGATGTTGGACAAGGCACAATTGCTCGGTTTGTCAGCACCTGAGATGACCGCCTTAGTAGGTGGGTTCAGGAGCCTTGGAATCAGTTCCGACGACAGAGGAGTCTTCACTAATGATACCAGCAATCTGTCTAACGATTTCTTCACCACNCTTCTCGACATGAGTGTTGAGTGGAAGGCTACTGGAAGCAACTCGTATGAGGCTCATGACCGAACTTCAGGAGAGATGAAGCGCAGAGCATCTAGAACCGATCTAGTCTTTGGAAGCAATTCTCAGTTGCGAGCCATCGCTGAAGTCTATGCTCAAGATGACAATCAGGACAANTTCGTGAACGATTTCATTGCAGCATGGGCCAAGGTCATGGATTCAGACCGTTTCGATGCCGCTTGAATCTTNGTGATTCATCTGCTCAAGACACGAATTCGATGATAGCATCGTAGTCCGGTTCTTCGGAAGGTACGTCGGCAACCCATTTCCATGCCACGTCTCCATTTTCATCGACGATGAACACCGATCTCTGGGCTGCAGTGAAACCTTGCATACCTGCAAAGTTTTCGAGAGCAACTCCATATTCTTGNACCGTTGAACGGGTGTGGTCNGACAATATTGGGAATGAGANATCATTTGCTTTTGCAAAGGCAGCATTACTGAATGGGGAGTCNACACAGATGCCAAGTACGGTTGCATTAGCATCGTTCAGNTGTCCCAATGAATCCTGAAAAGTACACATCTCCTTGGTACATACGCCCGTAAATGATCCAGGATAGAAAGCCAATATTACCTTGCGCCCTTTGTGTTCGTTTCCAGTTACCGTGTTNCTATCACCATCAAGAAGCTCAAAGTCAGGTGCGTCCTCTCCTATCTCTACCATTTTTCCACCAAATGCTCGCCCAGAGTTGTTGGTTATCAATTCTCGTCTGAATAGAAAGGTGCAAGATAGTGTGATTCAAGAGAGNGTGCCACTTGCAAGAGATGGTGATACAATCGCTGAAGTCAGGAGTCTTTCATCAGAAAACTGGGAGAAAGAACTAGATTCAGGGCGGAAATTACTGTTGATTGGAAATAGTTCTTGCCAAGCATGTGCAGAATGGAAGAACGAATTGGTTCAATGGACGCCTCCAGAAGGACTGGCTATTCTAGAGGTACAACTCGATCAACCCGGTCTTGCTCGTTTCAAGATTGAACATCCTTGGATTGCAAGTATCCAAATTCTTCCATTCAACGCGATATTCAACGATGGAGATATTGTTGAACAATGGGCCGGTTCNGGAACCANTCGTTTGGAGGAAAAGTTACTGAGTATCATGAGTTGATGCTTCGAGTCCATCTGTCAGCGGCNGGAACCCCCATCACTTCGAGGTGAACTTGTTCGANACCTTTCTTTTTCAGCAATACATCTCGTAGTGCTGCAAGATCTAACAAGCAGCATGGGCATTGAGGCCTATGCGGCTGTATTGCGATTCTCAATAGACCATTCTGGAGGTCAACNCCTTTGATNTTCAACTCGGNGTGCCCATGAGGCTCTGGCCAAGAGTCGAGAGTGGAAGCAACTTGGCGCAAGGCCGCCTGCTGTTTTCTCTGACTCATGCTATCACCATCAGGATNCATCGTTTGATTGCTCCGCTTCTTCGACGGTCAATTGGCGTAGACTTCCTTCTGCTTCTTCGAGCTCTTTGCTACATTCGCTAAGCAGTTTTCTGCCTTCTTCGAATAGAGCCAGAGTTTCATCGAGTTCACTTTCTCCAGTCTCCAATATTCGTACAATCTCTTCCAANCTTTGCATTCTTTCTCGGTAGTTCATTTCAATCATCCTCCATCGGTTTGACGGATAGGTCTCCATCATGGAATGTCACGCTGAGGCTTGCTTGTCCAGCAGCGTCATCTCTGCTTCTAACCAGTTTTCCTTCGGAATCTTTGACCAGACTCCAGCCGCGTTTNAGCACTGCTTCNGGGTTGGTCAAATGTAGTACTGCNCCACANCTCTCAACNCTTCTTCTTTCATTCTGTAGGCGTGCATCAGCGCTACGNGTCAAGGAATTNTTGAGCATCAATAGNGTTTGACGTGCNTTGGCCAAACCGATNAGTGGAGCNGACCTTAAGCGAGCAGCCAATGACCCCAGTNTTTCCTTGCGTCGGGATACCCAACGATTCAGTGCAGCACCGATACGNTCGGTGAATTCATCGAGATATAGGTCGTNATCGCCACGAATNGGTATGACCATNTCAATCGCATGAGTAGGAGTTGCGGCCCTGTNATCGGCTACCAAGTCGCTGACNAAGTGGTCTGATTCATGNCCCACNGCAGAAACNATTGGAACAGGACTTTCGAGAATGGCCTCGATAATNGGTTCTAGNTTGAAGGACCACAGGTCTTCTGGNCTTCCNCCNCCNCTTCCAACTACAACAACGTCGGGATTCAGAGCATACGCTGCTCGTAATGCTCGTGGCAGCATGGCGTGCGACTCTTTTCCTTGAACAACGGTCTCAATNACGNTACANCGAATATTCGGCCAGCGTTCATTTCGAATGCGCAGCATATCGGCTAATGCAGCAGAACCGGCTCCAGTCACAATCGCTACATGCTTGGGTAGGAATGGCAAGGGACGATTCAACCGTTCCAAGTCTCCATTTTGTCGCAATTTCTCAATGAGTTTACGCTTGACTTCCTCTAGTAAACCAATTGTTGACAGAGGCTTGAGTTGATCAACCTGCAATTGTAAGCGCCCTTGGGGCGGATAGAGATCAACGGAGGCGATTACTACTACTTGCATTCCATCCTCAAGGTCGCTAGGGAAATACTGAGCCTTTCCNCTCCATGCAACGCAGTCTAGTTTACCGTCATCGTCCTTGAGTGAGAAGTAGGCATGNCCACTTGCTGCAACCTTGTATTGAGTCAATTCTCCTTGTACTGCAACCGACTTGACATCGGAGTTTCGCAGCATATCGCGCAGGTGGTGGGCCAGTTCGCCAACCTGCCAGGTTTCGCTCATCGAACATGGACCGACGTCAGGGGTTCATCAACTCCGCGTTAGGCCGCCGTGCCAAAGGACGATGCGGCCCAGAGTCCGATACCGTAAGCNAGCACGGTTCCAACAATTCCAACAGATAATGCCGAAGCAAAGCCCCACCCCTGCCTGAGTAGGATTGATAATACGATGAACAGAACCATTGAAGGTAGTACTAACCAAAGCACCGATTCAGAGAATGAGGCGATCTTTTCCATATCTCCAGTATCTCTGTANAGCCAAATCATTGCCATAATACTGGTAATCGGTATCGAAATTACCAACGCNCCCAACAATGTTGTTTTCTTGGCAAGTTCACTCGCTACTACTACAATAGCCCCGCTGAGGGCCCCCTTTCCTACCAATTGTAGCCAAACCATGCCCCTGACTACATGAGTAGGTGTTCAAAGTTATCGCCGAGCGAACAGGTCAAGAAACCCTTCCTTTACGTATAGGCATGAGCAAGCGCTTGATGCGGCGTCTTTGTTTTTCCGGAGGCATCATGTTGTTGGTGCTTTGCCAATTGAATTTCCCTTGGGTNGAAGATACTGAAATATATTCTACTGGAGAGGATGTGAACAAAGGCGAAGGCTACTTTGGTATCGCTCAAGATCCCTGGCAATGGTCGACGACTCAAAATTGGGAGAATGGAGATAGTGAGACGTTGATTCGTAGTGCAAGGGCTTGTGGGCACCCTAGCATGCAGGTAGATGTGGCGACTACTGAAGCATGGGAAAGTGCGCGTTTCAATCTCGGCAACGGTTCTTGTGAGGAAGTGGCGAGTGGTGGTCAGAAGTCTGGCTATGGGATATGGGGCGCGTTGATGCTATCGTTCTCATCCAGNATTATGGGATATGTTGGAGGAAGGAAAGCTATACGAGCAACTAATTTCTTGGTCGTACTGATGTTGATCAGTATCTTGTTTTGGTGGTATCTCACTTTTCCATTCGAGCAATCATATCCNGAGNTTGATCCACTCGAAGGAGAAGGTATGACAATGCAACTTGAGATGGAACTCGCATCGGGATTCTGGATGGCAGTTGCTGGGACTGGCTTATTGTTCGTTCAAGTTTTGTTAATGGGTCCGAGAAAATACCACTGATTATTTGCGTAGGCGAGACAACCATCCGCGACGCCAGAAATAGATCAACATGAGTAGACTGAAGGCTCCCATAAGGGCGATTATCTGCCAAAGATCCATCACCCCATTACCCGTTNCAAATGCTTCCACATTCATGCCAAAAATNCCAGCAATGAGGGTTAGTGGNAGCATGATNGCACCAATGATTGTCAGGGTAGTCATCACTTCGGTCAATTGAGCATTAGATTCAGCCAACCTTAGGTTGACATGTGAAAGATANGTATCCCGAGTGCTGGTAGCACCTGCTGAGTAGTTGTTTGTTCGCTTGACTAGAGTGTTGGTCATCTGTTGTAGGTCTTCAAACAGCCGCATTGATTTCTCTGAAACCATTTTCTCTTGTGGTTTGAGCATTTTCAGCAGAGCAGACTGTAGAGACTCTATTGATTTGAAAGCCTCTCTGAGATGTTGCTTTAGTTCGTGNAATCCTTCGAGTAGGTTATCGTACTTCTTGGCAGGGTCNAATACTCGATATTCCAATTCATCGAGTTCATCTGAGTATTCATTGAGAATCGGAACCCAGTCATCAGCAATAGAATCNAGCAATTCGTAGAGCAGATAATCGGTGCCTAAATCCAATTGNTCAGGATTNGCTCTCTTGAAACGACTNGAGAATGATTTGATTGCAGGAATTTTGGTATGNCTAACTGTNATCATNAGGTTCTTCAATTCTAGTATNACGACCGGTTCNGTGTCCAAGCGACCATCGGCATCNCTTGCTTTGACGATAATCAGNTTGTGTNCCTTGAAACTCTGAACGGTATTTGCNGCATCTCCGAAGCAATCNTCGACNGCGAGTTCATCTATNCCCAANTCGAGCAGGAATTTCCTNACTTCNTCATCCGGCCTAAGAATATCCAACCAAGCACACTTCGATTCTTTGGCTGCTGCCGCAACANTCTCCAAAGTGGNCNGNTCACTNGGCAGNANTCCNGACTCTCTTGTCTGGAANCGCAACTCGGCCATGNATCGGCTTCTACTTCTTTCATTCAAANGCTTTGATTCAAGAAAGATTTCCTCATTTCTGATTTCTGCGNTCAGTGCTACGATTATGTCGTTCTTCAACCTCTGCTAATTTGGATAGTATCTTTTTGCGGACNGCCCAAATAATGATGCTGAGTGCTACCACATTGAAGGCGAACAAACCCCATTCTGTAGCGCCCCAGTCTGAGACTCCCATGAGCAGTGCACAAAGGCTTGTGATTTCAGAGTGGCGGCAAGATGTCGATTGAGACATCACCATTGGCAATGCCGATGCAGCCTAGCCGAGCACCTTGCTTTACAAGATAATCATCGAGACCAGGGGGAAGAGGATNATCTAGTGCGATTTCTCCTTCTATTAGTCTGACAATGCAGGTGCCACAAGTTCCTGAGGTACAATTGGTGGGGATTTTTATTCCTGCATCTTCAGCCAATTCAACCAATGTTGACTCTCCATCCACAAGTGCAGTTCCCAGTAGGAGACTCCCCTTGAATATTCGAAGTACCGGAGGCACTCAATCCCCTCAACGGTCTTCGTATCTGGTCCAACGTCCAGTCTGCTTGTTGAAGTATAATCCNGCCTTCTTCATCCACTTGTTGAACTTGGTTGCTCCAGCACCCGTTCTCAAGATGAAATCCTCTCTATCTTCTTGGGCTTGGATGTAGCCTTTTGCTGCTAAGGTCTGGTCAATCCAATCGTTGATTGACATCAAACCACTTGACAGGTTGCTGGCTTCAGTTGCAGCGGCCATTTGGTCAGCAGTTGCTCCAGTCTGTTCCATATCCTTGATTATTAGTTCACTCACTGTCGTGAAATCCTTGCTAGCCGGCTTCGCCGGCACAGGTTCCCGAGGTGCCTTTTCTTCATCGATGACTATGGCTGACCCATTCTCAAGTCGGNCATCTACTACGTCGCATAATGGAGATGTGAACGCGGTTTCACATTCCCAGCATATGAATGACCAGCTATCGGAATCATCGGTATTTCTGCTTGAACGAGGGTCCATNTCTTCATTGCATTCTGGGCAAGCATGNAGTACCAAGGTTGGAACNACNGTTCGGCGNAAGTCGACAATATCTTGTGGNGTTCCNGCCAANTCCAGCATCTCATGATCACGAGCNGCCTCCAGNCCNCGAGTTTCCAATTGATCCCTGATCTTGACNTTTTGATCATCCTTGGATTCATCATNCATGTTNTTCTCTAGTTTGACAATTAATTCAACCGTCTTACCGAGTCTGTTCATGACCAGTTTNTGAGCNCTGAAGGCTTCGACCTTTGCCATCTTCAAGCGATCCTTTTGCTCTGCAAGATCAGCGAGAATNTCCTTCTGNTCACGNCGAAACTTCTGTTCCTCAATNTTGCTCTTCTTCTTGCGTTCTGGNGCTAGAACTTTCGAGAGGTAGCGTTCCTTACCATGTGATTGTGGTCCGGCCTTGATTATCGAAAGCACACCTTCAGCGATGTCACTCTTCAAAGCGTAGTTATCGANNAGTTTCTGCTTGTCGATCTTTTTCAAGTCCCCAATCTTCAATCCAGCATCTGCAAGATGCATGGCTGTAGTTTCGTCAATACCCCTTCNAAGTAGGGCCAGATAGGTGTCTTTCTTTGCCATAGAGTCACCCGAGCGAATCCTTCGGAGGAGGGGGCCCTATGTGAACCCCCCGTTCAANCGCCTTGTTCTTTCAANTCGTTGTGAATTTGNTCCATCCATCCTGCNAAGGCCAACCAGAACTCCAAATCGAGTTGTTCNGGCCTAGCATCAAGCCACCCAAGNGGTAGGCCATCCTTGTCAGGNTNTTCGATCAGTTTTCTTGCNACNTCTCTGTATCCNGATGNATGCCATCCCTTCACTCNGGCGATTCGTTTTGGAGTATGTTTGANGCGATTNCTCATCTTNTTTCTTCTTTCNAAGAATGCGGTTCCAACCAATAACCTAGGNAGGCGCCCATCCGGTNTTGGAATTCCTTCTTNCATGTCTTCGATGGCATCATGTGGTTTGAGACTGACAAGCCTNCTGTGTACCTTNGGNTGTGGTACGAAGGCATGGGGTGGAACTTTGAGGNCCATTTCNGCNTNCCATTCCATNGCAGTTGTCATTCCTAGTGAACCTCGGCTAGAAATCCCTTCACTCATGCATAATCTTACGGCGAATTCTTCCTGAAGAAGCATGACTAGGCAATGAAAGTTGGAATATTGGCGTTGGTGNTGNGCTAATCGGTCNATCAATGGACTAGANATCTGATAGGGAATNTTAGCGACTACTGCGCTCAAATCAAGAGGNAATTTNTCTTGTAAAGCATCNCCNTCAATCAAATGCAGATTTTCGTGTTGTAGATTTTCTNGTAGGTGNTCACATGCTACGGNGTCTANCTCGATNGCGGTCACTTTGGCTCCACTTGCAAGGATTTTCTGGGTAAGTGTTCCCGGCCCAGGTCCGATTTCAAGCACGTGATCATTTTCGTTAAGGTCGGCCAATTCAACTGCCCTATCGAGTATCGAGTCATCGATTAGGAAGTGCTGCCCCAATTCCTTTGAAGCAGAACTTCTGGACAGTAGCGAATCAACCAACCAAGTGGTTTCCCGAAGAGTCACCCTATCCCTCCTGACGCAGGAGGAGGTCGACCAATCGTGGTTCGAGTTTGTTGTCTGCCAGTTCCATGGCCAACCGTTCAGCGAGCAGTTCAGCACTATTGATATTGCATGAAGAATCGAGAGCAGCCAAATCGCTCCATCCTTTGCGACCACGAGCCTCGACCATTTCTCTGGCCTTTCTTGGTCCTACTCCTTGTAGGAGTTCAAAGGCGTGCATCTTCAAGGATAGGTTTCCAGCACGATTGTAGAATGATAGGTAGGCTTCAGGTAGGTCCCGAATAATGTTAGCGATGACTTCAGCCATATCGGTTTGAGCACGATTGGGTAGGTCTCTGTAGCGAGTCATTCCAAGTGGTTCAGCCACTACTTCGCGCTTACTCAAGTCTTCACCGAAGTAAACTCTGGCTCCTAATGCTTGATTAGCAACACCAGGCCTTTCGCGTAGACGAATAAGGTGCAACTTGTTCTCGCTAAGAGCAAACATGACTCCACTACCAGAATGATCGAGGATTCGAGCCCACTCTTCTCCATCAAGAGGGTCGACATCCTCTCGACCCATTCCTCTTCTAGGTTGCATGACGATTCCTCGGCCAAAGACGGTGGTTTCATTCGATACCGATATGTTGTCGGACAATGTCGATCATCTGCTCGATTTCAGCAGCATCGACAGCGATACGGCGACTTGCCAGAACCGCACGAACATCCTCGGGGTGTACTGGCATGACTTCTGCTAACTTTGCAGCCAGTTCGGGATACTTGGACAACTTTTCGATTTCCAAGAAAGCAGCAAACATATCCTTGAACACCTTGCTTTCAGTCTTGTAGCCATTACGATTGCCGCTGGCAGCCCACTCGGCGTGCTGTAGTGCTAACTTTTGTTCGTAGGTTAGGAATCCTCTTCGCTCCTGCGTATCAACCAATGTGTTTCTTACAGTCTCATAATCTAGAAATACGTCGTCAGACATCTTCTCACCTCACTCTAGATGACGTAGGTGCTCAGGGCGAGCTACCACGGTCTTCTTCATGCTTCCATCTTTGACTTCAACTACCCAAGCGCGTCCTTGCTTACCTGAGATACGGCCGCTTCGGCCATTGAATCTGCGATGAGGCATACCCTTCTGTTGTCCTCCATCAAGGACTACAGCAACTCTGTCCCCAACCTCGTATTCGTGCATGACTCTAGCGATGTTGAGTCTGCCGCGTTCGCTCTTGCAACGCCTGAGAATCTGTCGAGTTCCCTGACGTTGACCCTTGCTTCGCTTCACGGTTGTCACCTCAAATGCTCACTTGGAGCAGCCCGCCGACCTACCCGACCCATTTAAGCGCGCCGATGTGAAGAAGAAAGCCACTATCTGTCAATCTGCATGGATATCCGCTACATCGAGCCACAAAACCTTGCATTCAGATTGCAGTAATCCCGCAACGCTTGGCACGGTTCTTCCGCCATCTCCGTGGACCGTTTCCTTGACATAAGTCCCTGATTCACAGCGCAAATCCACTTGTACTTCGGGAATTCCATCATTCGTCTCCACCTTGACATTGGAGACCTGCATGACACGTCTCTTGCGCACCTTGTCGGCTCTGCGATGTGCAACACGTTTGGGCGTCCTCTGTTCAAGAACAGTTCCTTCCATCCCAAGGAGTATCTTGGTTATGGATTCAGCATCAGGAACATGTGCGGTCTGAAGACGCTCAATTAGATCGGCCTTTTTCCCTCCCTTCTTAATCCCGCGCTGGACACACAATTCTTCCAATTCTGCCTTTTTCAAACTGCTCAAATTTGTTTCCTCCTCATTTTTTAGAGGTGATACTGTGAAACAAATACGGTAAGATTTCTCAGCAGGTGTGTCTTTGACTCTGACGACTTCAGACCTTTGTGAATCGCGCATAGAATCGACTTCGATTTTTCCTTCTGCTGCCTTGTTGATAGCATCCATGATTTCTTGCATTGGTACCTTTCTCTTGCGTGGATTCTTCAATTCGATAATGAATGGTCTACCGCGTCCGAGACATCTTACATCTATGTCTTCTCTACCCATCCCGTGGAATGCATGATCGCTAGATTCAAACAAATCTAGTAACGGGTCTCCAATTAGAGCTTGAACCGAGTTTGGATACTGCATACCGGTACCGCTGCATTTTGCACATCCCCTACCTTTGCAGGACCTACAAGGCCACCGAGTCTGAGGAATACCTCGTTCCAATTTACGATATCTTCCGTAGATATAGTGACTTCTGATATCGAGATTTACATTCAGCGTCAGTAAATCAATCAACGCAAGAATCTGAGGTTTGTCATTTACCAGATTGATACCATCTTGACTTGCGCGCAAACATCTTGCCACTTCATCCATCAATGAAGATTTGAGTGGCGCGGAACCGGTAGCGCCGAAACGCTTGCGTAACTGGTCTTCATTTTCGGTCTGGTCCTTGGGGAATTGTGCCCCTAATTGCAATCTATCGAATTCATGTTCACTTAGGCCATTGGCAATCAGTTCAGCCAATACTTTTGCTTCCTCAAAGAGATTTTCACAGAATGGGCACCAAGGCTCCTTTTCTCTGGCCCCTTTCATATTGACATCTCTATCCTCAACCTGAATGCGCAGAGAAGCACCGACTTCTGACAATTCTTGTCCGACTGTGGAGCGCCCTCCTAACCTTCCAAGACAGTGATCGCAGATTCCAATTCTAACCATGTGTTTGAGTCCATCAGGTGCTGGAGCAGGAGGGATCTCCTGAAGATGGGTGTTGAGTTGTGGTAGTTCAAATTCGTCAATTTCGGTTTTTTCTTCTTCAATTTCAACGACTTCCAAGTCATTCCATAAATCGAGATCTGTGCTACCAAATCCGGAACTGGCATATTTCTGCCAGTCTTCCTCTTCTTCGGTCATTCTCTCACCCTGTCCTCTATTCGACATTAGGTCTGGGTCCGATGCCTCAGAATGGCTTCGAATGCCAGGACTTGCCCTTCAGGACATGTTGTCGGTGCGGCCCCCACTCAAGAACCTACTCTTCTTCAGATGCATCGCCATCTCTCAACAAACCTATGGCAGCAGTTGTCAATACCATGCTAGCGATAAGGGAAAGTAGAATCATCATAGCGCTGAACAATCCAAAGGATGCAAACAAGCCCATCGGCGATATGGCGATTATCAGAAAACCAGTTGCGTCACTGGCAGCACTACCGACCAAAGCAAGGCCGCTGGCACCACCTACCGCGAGCAGGGAGGCATGTTTGGTAGCCCCCTTGGCCCTCTCTTCGCGATATCGTTCAGTCACATGTATGCAGTAATCTATGCCGACCCCTAGTGAAATAGCAGCTATGGCTACAGTAACCAGATTCAGGCTATATCCATACATGTAGACCATTCCATATAACCAAATGACAACTAGAAGAATCGGCACAGTTGTCAATAGGGCTTGTGGTAAGGATCGGAACCCAATCCATAGCACTGCGATGACAAAGAAGATTCCAAGCAGGAGACTTGATTGCATCTCATTTTGCATCGAATTAGCAGCGACGTACCGGGTTATGGGGCGGTCAGTCCACATGACCCAAGATACTGGATGTTCATCGCTATGTGAATCAAGCCGTTCTCGTACTGAATCAGCCGATGATAGATTTGCGAAAGGTTCCAAATCTTTCTCTAGTTCTTCTAATGCAGGTGCCATCGAAGGGAAATCTTCTGGCTGAGTGATTCCGAATCTAAGTTGCATTCTCGGGTAAACAGGTTCCTTTCCTGAAGTGGTCAGCCACGGCTTTTCAGGGTCTAGTTCCTCCTCAGGATAGATGTATAGAGCTACTACCGACTCTGGAATTCCTGGAACGGTATTACTGGCGGGTACCCCATAGAGACTAGTGTATCCGTAGAAGTAAACCAAACAACCTCGATGAGTCAAATCAGGCGTTACGACGAATCCTCCTGTTGAATTACATCCAACACCAAACCCTTCTGCAGAGTTGTTCCATCCAGCCTCTTCGAATGGCGTAGAATTTTCTATCAGAGAAGCCACAGCCAATAGGATGATTTCATCGATTGCATGGATGTCGACCTTTCCGTTTGGAGTTCTTGTTAATTTAGTGTCAAACCCTTCTTCGTATTGATCCATCCTTAATCTAGTTTCATCGATGGCTGCAAAAACGCGCGGATCTGCAACATCACCTTCGATTAGTAGGGCCGCCGGCTCTCCTTCGCTTGTGAACCTCTCTTGTACCAGATTTACTCCAACTGCGACATCGGAGGTCTCTTCAAGGAAATCTTCTACTTTGAAGTCGCCTTCTAAATTAGCCATACCATAGGCCGCTGGTATGGTGATCAATAAGGCCAGACCCGCGATAACGAAGCGATTGATTCGGCCAGCGGAGTTTGTCGCAGTCCATTTCAACCAAGATGTTGGGACTAGATGTAACTGACTAGCGTTCTCTTCTTTCAATTTCTTTCTTTCATCCATCCATTCATCTACTGACAACCTAACTAGTGGAGCCCAGATTCCAGTAAGGATGAAAGCACAGGCAACTCCAATCCCTGCCTCCAGTCCAAAAGAACGCAAGGCTGCGATGTCGGAAAAGAAATTGGATGAGAATGCTGCCATGGTAGTAACGGTAGTCAGCATGATTGCTCTTCCAACTCTAGCCACAGTGATTTCGGCAGAATCTTTGGGAGATTTGCCGTTTTTTCTCTCTTCTTTGTAACGATGTAACGCGTGTAAACTGTCGTCTATTCCCAATGCGAGAATTAGGATAGGTAGAAGATTGGAGAATTGACTTCTATGTATAAGATTGAAACCTAAGGCATCACCAATAATTGAAACATGTCCAATTGCCCCTTGCATCCATAGTAGGGATAGCACCAAGGCCCCACCCACAATCGCGACATCTGTCACCCTTCTCAGGCTCAACCAAAGCAGAATCATAACTGCTATTCCCATGAGAATGATTAATCCAAATGAGGATTGTATCTCTCTGTTGACTTCGATATTGATACCTTCAGCAAGCGATAGAGTTACTACTCGATTGTCAGTAGTTCTGAGTACTCCTTCTAGATGCATCATCGACCATTCTGCAGAACAGGGAATGTCCATCTTGGAACATTGTTCAGCGTTGTAGTCTGGAGCCTTCATTTGGAATTCACCATCTACCAAACGGTATCCTCCAATGTTCAACTCGCCATCAACGAAGCCAAATTCGTCGAGTTGTGTCGAGTCTTTCCAAATGAAATTCCAACCTGCATCTTCCATAGCGGCTTTGTCGAATTGCACAAGTAACCATGTTGATGTGGCACTCCAGCGCCCGTAAGTTCCGTCTGGTCCAACGACAGAGGAATTAGAGTCCTCTACGAAGGCTCTATCCAAAGACAACCATCGAATGAAATCTCCATCTGAGTGTTCGGCCATTCTTGCAGCGGCAAGGTCGATATGTGCTTGCGTGAGGTTTTCATCATCGAATTGCAAACATTCCAATTCTCCGCAATCAGACCAGTTGGTCGAAGGAGGGATTGGGCCCCAAGGAGATGAACCTTCACGGGTTAGAATTGAATCATCTGTCATGAAACTGCGAAAGATGTCAACAATGGTTAGCACTCCATCGGTTTGCCCTCCTGTAACATCATCGATCAGCGGTTTGAGGAATGAACCAAGAGAATGATTTCTAGCAACTTCTGCTTTGTAGTCCACTTCGCGTAGTACGCTTAGATTGAGTATCCCTCCTGCTGGATTGTGTACTTCTCCACCGAATTCAACCATCTCTGTGACTGGAGGATGAATCGTCACGTCGGGAGAGCCACCATCCATCAATGGTCTAGGGGTGAAGTCCTCTTCCACCAATGATGGATCTCTGACTGCAACAACGAAACCCATGATGTGTTCAGATGCTGAAAATTCATCTTCTATGACTTGTAATGCAAGAATTTCGGGAGAATCCAATTCATACGATTCGATGTCGATAGGTTCCAGAGCAGTCATGGCTCCAGGGATCATCAACAAGGTTAGGAAGAAAATTGCGATGTGTACCTTCCTTCGGCGTGGAACCAACCATCGAGCCAATGCCGAGAACCCACGTTCTTCAGCCTCAGTATCAGACACGAGTACGGCTGTTGACTTGTATATTTGAATGGATGGATAGCGCCACGGAGGGATTGACCTGCTCAGAGCCCTTGTTCTCTGAGAGAATCGAGAAGTTTTCTTTGCTGTTCAGATAACTCATCGACTTCCATCAGGGTCAATTCCAAATCGAGGTCTCCTCCATCAAATCCCATTTTTGCCATCCTCCTTCTATCACCAATCCGTGAATTTGGCTGAATGGTTAGATTCCCGGATTTACCGCTTGGAGTGGTTATCTTCACCTTGCCTCCCAACAACAAGGTGCTGTATGGTACGGCAACCACTTGGATAAGTGAACCGTTCTCCCATCTCCGATTCTCCCCCGGATCTATTCTGATTACTATATGGGCGTCTCCGACCTTTCCCCCTTCGGGGTGTTCGTGGCCCATGCCTTTCAGACGGATGTTTTGTCCATGCTTTGCTTGTTCAGGGATATTCACGTTGATTTTCTTGTTCTCTTTCTGCATGTTACCAACATGCCCTCGAACTAAACGCGTGAATGAGATGGTCTTCTTCCCCCCTTCAAGTGCCTCTTGTATTGAGAGATCAAGATGGATACTCAGGTCCTTACCTTTCGGGGCGGCCTTCTGTTGCTGGGGCGCTTGACGTGGCATCCCTCCTCCGAATGGGTTGCTGCCACCCCCTCCGAACATTGCACCTAGCATGTCCTCAATGCCACCCATTCCGCCACCGCCAAATGGATTGCCGCCGCCTCCGAAGTCGAATCGAACCCCCCCCGGGCCAGCTCCACCGAACATATTGCGCATTTGGCTCTCTTCATCGTACTTCTTTCGAGCCTCAGGACTGCCTATCAGGTCCCCTGCCTCTTGGATTCTCTTGAATCGGTCTTCGGCTGCAGAATCACCAGGATTTCGGTCAGGATGGTACTGTCTGGCTAACTTTCGCCATGCTCTTTTGATCTCAGCATCGCTAGCATCTTTGGATACTCCAAGAGTGCCGTATGGGTCAATATCAGACATCCGCCTCGGTATGCCCTAACAGGCAGATGTCAAGAACCCGACGACTCCTGTAGCGGTCTGAGCACCTCCGTCGCGGTTAAATGGGAGGGGTAGGTCGCAAGGCAAGCCCGAGGTTATACCATGTCGGAAAACAAGGATGCGGATGCTGGAGAGCAGCGTACGTTCGAGGATAAGGTGCAAGGTGCACAAGACCGTATTGAGGCGACCTTCCGCCGTCTTGGAAAGGGCTCTTGGGCCCGTATTTTGAGAATGGCACGCAAGCCTTCTCGCCAAGAGTTCAAGCAGACCAGTATTATCTGCGGAATCGGCCTATTTGTACTCGGATTCATCGGTTTCGTGATTCTTGTAGTCATGGATAACTGGGTTCCTGGCTTCTTCTCATGGCTAGGAATCGGATTTTGAGGTGTTCAAATGACGGAATCTTTTGTTGCATATGTCAGACATGGAGAGAAACTTCTCCTACTACAACGTTCAGCCGATGACCTTGAGTTCCCAGAAATGTGGGATGGTGTCTTCGGAATCGGTAGGGATGAAGAAGAAGTTATTGGACGAGTAGTCGAATGCACTGGGATAGAAGCGGAGCACTTGACTGCTGTACGTTTCGCTCCAGATAGAGGTGTAACTATCGGAAATAGGATTCACGATGTAACTCCTTGGTTGGTGGTTTCGGATACCGATGAGGTTGCCCCAGGTGGATTATACCGAGATGCTGATTGGATTGACCCGGGAAGCATTGTCAACATCAATCTCGAGAAAGGAGAATTGCGCAGTCTATGTTACACTGAAGATCGTGAAGGAGGCCATGTAGATTGGTTGCTAAGAGACATGTATGGAGACGTTTCCTCCTATCTTTACGTAGTCAAAACAGGAATAGGTGCAGAGCAGAGGGTTGCTATCGAGATGATGGCACGTCTAAGTGGCGCTGGAAGTCTTGCTACTATTCAGAATGAGATATTCGCAGTTCTTCACCCGCCTGCTATGCGTGGGTACGTTATGGTAGAATCAAGCGCCCGTCATCACGTCGAGCGTTTGATTGGTAGAACTGGAGGTAGAGACCGCAAAACACGCGGAGTCATGCTATCCACCCCAATCAAGAATGCAAAGGCAGTATTGGGCGGTATGGATTCAGCAGAGGCACCTCTCAAGGATATTCTTCCATACCTAGAGCCCAAGGCTGTCACCAGCGGAATCGAGGTCGGTTGCATCGTCGAGATTATCAGTGGTGCATTCAAGGGAGAAAAGGCTCGTGTGGTCAATGTCACCGAGTCGAAGGAAGAAGTCTCAATGGAACTGTATGAGGCTGATATTCCGATGACTCTCAACATGAGGGGAGATCACGTACGAGTCATAGAGAGGGTCGAGTGAGGCCCCGAAAGGCCCGCGGCGCGATTAAATAGGGAATGCTGGTCGGCCGAATGCCCACGTTCGTAGGTAAAGGAGGAGATGCACATGCCACAACCATGGACTTCAAAGTTGATCATCAAGGCTCTTGGTGTTCAGAAGTGCAATGGTAGCATGGAGGCAGCCAAGGAGGACCTTCCACTTGAGAAGGCCATCGAGGTAGCCAAGCAGAAGGCAGGAGATGGACACCTTACTGGTGCTGATCTCAAGGCTCAAACCAAGGAAGTCATCGGAACTTGTGTTTCGATGCGTGTCAAAATCGACGGGCTTTGGCCAAAGGAGGCATTGGAGGTTATCTCAAGAGGAGATTGGGACGAGCGCTTCTGAAGCCATCACGGATTGCGGGAGAGGTTTCGGCCTCGCTAACCGCAGAGGTGATTTATCATGCAAGAAAATATCAGCCAAGCAATACAAGCCGCCATTGAGGCAGCACCTGATCGTTCATTTGTCGAGTCAATCGACATGGCATTCACCATCAAGGATGTCGATTTGAAGAATCCAGCCAATCGTATTCAGGAAGAGGTTCGTCTACCTTCTGGACGCGGTAAGGAGACCAAGATTGCCATGTTTGCTACGGCTGACGCAGCTCAGAAGGCCAAGGAAGCCGGCATCACCGTCATCGACCCAACACAGATTGAGGAATTGGGTGGAGACAAGATGAAGGCCAAGAAGATTGCAAAGAAGTACGATTACTTCCTTTCAGAAGTTCCTCACATGGGACTTATCGGTCGTTATCTCGGTGTGGTTCTAGGACCTCGTGGAAAGATGCCACGTCCAGTTCCGCCCAACGTTGATCCAGGAATGATTGCCAAGGGACTGGAGAGCACAGTTGTTGTTAGGAGTAGGGACAGAATCACCTTCCATGCAGCGATTGGAACTTTGTCCCTATCTCGGGAAGAACTCATCGATAATGCAATGACAGTCTGGACCCGTGTAACCAACAAGTTGGAGCGCGGTTCAGGAAACATTCGCTCTCTATACGTTAAGACCACAATGGGTCCATCTCACAAGGTGGAGGTGATTTTGTGATACCAAAGGTCGCACCTTGGAAGAAAGACACAGTTTCAGAACTCAAGGATTTGATTAGTGGCGAGGGAACTATCGCAGTCATCGATATTCATGGTGTTCCTGCCAGTGCAATGCTGGGAATGCGTGAAAACTTGCGTCCCTCAATGGGAATTCAGGTTGCTAAGAAGCGCTTGATGCGTAGAGCCTGGGAAGAATCAGGATATGCAGAAGATAATTTGGAGAAACTATTCGATGGGGCAGTACAACCTGCTCTTGTCATGACTGAGAACATGAACAGTTTCGAGTTGTTCAAGGAACTCAAGAAGACTGAAGCCGGCAGAGCAGCCAAGCCTGGCGATGTCGCACCACAGGATATCGTTGTTGAGAAGCAGGATACCGGTATGGCTCCCGGGCCAGTGGTTGGNGAACTCAACTCAGTGAACATTCCTGCNAAGATCATGGGNGGAAGCGTACACATCCAGAAGACGGTCACCGTTCTCAAGGANGGNGAAGTCTTTGAGGGCGANTTGGGAATGCTACTNTCNAAGATTGGCGTCAACCCAATNGTTACTGGATTGAGNCTATGNGGAACTTTGGAAGACGGAACCGTGTTCAGNCCGAAGATNNTGGATATNGATGAGGAACAGTTCGAGAAGGACATCATTGGAACCATAGCGGGCGCATTCAATCTTGCCTGCAACATCAGTTGGTTNACTACTCAAACCATGCCGACCTTGCTTGCCAAGGCGAGCAGCGAGGCACTCAGCGTCGCTATCGAGGCTGGAATTACNAACAGNAAGACTCTACCTTTGCTGATATCACGTGCACACGCCNGTGCTATTGGCGTTGCAGGAAAACTCGACTCCGAGGCTTTGGATGATGAACTGCGCTCAATGTTGGGCGCAGCCGCTGAAGCAGCTAGNGCTGCTGCAGTTTCAGAGNCCACTGAGGAGGCCCCAGCCGAGGCCGCCGAAGAGGAGGAGGAAGAGGAGGATGCCGNGTTCGGAGGACTNGGTGACCTATTCGGTTGAAAAAAATAAAACAACAAATAATGAGGTGAAATGAATGGAGTATGTATACGCTGCCATGTTGCTGCACAGTGCCGAGAAGAACATCGATGAGAAGTCTGTTAGTGCCGTTTTGAAGGCCGCAGATGTGGAAGCCGACGCCGGCCGCGTNAAGGCCTTGGTCGCTTCCCTCGATGGCGTTGACATCGCTGAGGCGATGACCACCGCTGTCGCTGCTCCGGCTGCTGCCGCCGCTCCCGCTGCCGCTGCTTCGGATGCCCCCGCTGAGGAGGCACCTGCAGAGGAAGAGGAAGAGGACGACGGTGCTGGGTTCGAAGGACTTGGTTCGCTGTTTGGCTGAATCGGATCTACGGGCTTGATTCAACTGGCTGTGCCAGTTGAAGTCTTAAGGAGGTCATGCCTGCTTTGCCTGTGGCAAGGAAGAAGCAACGCGGGATTCTCGAGTTATCGACCTGCGTTAGCCCCGCTGCCCAAATCAGAGCCTTACGTGAACTAGCTCAAGAAGCAGGTTGGGAATTGGAAAGAACCGAAGGAAGTCGCCTCGTCGATCGGTTTGCAATCATCATGCCTCTAACTAGTGCAGCCAGAACTCTTGGTCTGATTTTCAATAGTGGACCTATGCAAGGTCTGCACATGATGACTTGGTCTCATGTCGAAGGTAGTGCCGGTGCAATCCACAAGGTCGAATGGAGAGTGCCGAGACAAGTAGCACCCGAAGATTTCCATATGCTGATTCAACATTGGACGGCGCGATTACCACGTGCACCATTTCATTGGACTTTCTCTGAAAGAAGCCGCCTTGGTTATCTCTTACCCACATATCGACGCAGTAAGCGTTCTTTCACCAGTCTTGGTGTCCCCACNGGCAAGGGNGAATGGCCACAATCAGAGGANGATTTAGGGCCGTGGCCCCCCAGTGAATTCAAGACAAAAACCTCGTTTTTCGAAGAAGAAGAATGAGTGNTGCAGCCGTAAGACATTCATGTCGGCACCGCTTCGGCNATNCATGGGNTTCGAGAAGTACACCTCAAACCCGGTCTTCATGACNAATNTCGTATGCATAGTTGTNTTTGCAATCGCCTTTCCAAGTTACTTTGCTGTAATNTCAGGTGAAGANGGTGANTCTGGAGCATCTGCGACATCGACACCAGGTGATTGGTTCGTNGGNTTCAATGAAACTCAAGAAACATTCAGTGAAACGATAAACATGGGTGATGGTGNNCAANANGTGTCTTCATTCNTGGGTAATCCCGATACNAGCGTGGAAATNGCTTGGATAGAAGCNNCNTTCAGNTGNNATGACGANGATGACGGNNNGNNNCNGGNNNATGNTNGNGATAGNATNNCTGTNGAATCNGANACNTCAATGGTTTCGGGAGANCAGGAAGAACAGAGTGATNAAACCAATTGNGGNGGNNANGGNGGNGGNCCAATCACNATGCGTTGGGATGTAGTTGCAAATTATTCTGGTGAGGANTATATTGCTGTCCAAGANAGNATGGATGANATTCGCGCACAATGGGATGATGGTGATGAGCACCGTGGNGANTGGCANGCANTAATCACNATGGANGTNGNATCAGGTNNANNNCNTCNNNNTCAAGANAATGATGAAGATGTAGAGATTACTTGGACAATCACTTATTTCGTCGTTGAGTTCGAGGCGTTTAGTAACGTCATGGAATGAGTTGTTGTTATGGTCGAAGTGATCAGTCTCTCTGAATCGGAACGCAGCGATTTGTTAGCAGGCTGCGGAGAGGTCAATGAATTGTTGACTTGGTTGGATACCCTTGATTCAAGACCTGGACTCAAAGACTTAGCCCAGAGACTGGAGAGTATTCAGATTCATCCGGATTCAGTAAGGAATCATATCGGATATGCTGAAGCGGGCTACAGGCGTAATATCATCAAGAAGACCGAGAATTATGAGATGGTTTTGATCGCTTGGAAGGCTGGCCAAGATACCCCTATCCATGACCATAGGGGTAGTGACTGTGCATTCCACATTATCGAAGGAGAATCTACTGAAACAGTGTATGAGTTGAATGATTCAGGACTAGCTGTGCCAGTAGAACAACGAATTTACCTACCCGGTACTGTTTGCGCTGCCTCAGAACCAGACATACACCGAATCTCAAATGATACCGATGGAAATCTCATCAATTTGCATATCTATTGCCCTCCTTTGAAGAGCTTTGTAATCTATCAGGCTGCTTAGGGCAAGTTTCTCGCTCATTCGATTCCTACATCGCGTTTGTATTTTTCATACACTCCACGGAATAATTGGATATCTGACTCAAAGGTCTCAGGCAATAATGGTCCGAAGGAGAATCTGAAGAACCTGTCATACGGTGTCTGGTAACTTGGATCTTTGGAGTGTGGGCGAGCCATGTCACAATCAGAAGCGCATAGAATCGCAGCACCGTGTTTGAACAGACGTTGATTGAGTTCCTTGCTGTTCATTCCCTCAGGAAGTTCGAGCCAATGGTAGAATCCACCGTTGCCAGTATACACTCCTAATCCCATTTCTTTGAATGCTTCACCATATCTTTCTCTCTGCCAATTGTAGTGTTCTTCTACTGCTTTCCTCGCTTGTTTGACGCGACTTGGCTCTAGCAGTTTTACTGCATAGTGCTGAGATGGATGGCTTACACCACCCATGCCGAAACTGGAGTAGTTCGCCATGGTCTCTATGTTCGTCTTGCTAGCGATGACCCAACCTATGCGAATTCCAGGAGATTGCAGTCCTTTAGTACAGGCACCTGCAAGGAACACGTTGCTGTTATCGAGATCCTTGACGTATTCGATTCCACTGACTGAAGGAGAGTGGAACATCTCGTATGCTTCGTCGAGCAGGATTCCATTTCCGGGCTGTTCTGCGATTTCCATCAATGCTCGAAGTTCATCTCCTGAACGAGTTTGTCCAGAAGGATTCTGAGGGTTGGAAATTACAGGCATGATACAGTCGTCCTCGTCGAAGCCAGAGCGGTCATAGTATTCTTCATTGGAAGGGTGGAAGTTGTTTTCTTTGGTGAATGGGACGATTTTGTATTCGGTTTCGGTCTGCGTCAAAATATCGAGATATGCTGGCCATTCAATGTTGCCAATTGTGACCTTAACGTGTTTCTTGAGGAATGCCATAATCGTGTATATCCCGGGCCTCCCTCCAGCAAAGACCATGACATTCTCTGGAGTAATCGCAGAACCATATTGTGAATTGTAGTATTCGACAATGGCTTCTCGCAACTCGGGGTGCCCCCATGCCTTGGGGTAGAATCGGTCTTCCCAAGTCACTTCAACACTTGCTGGTAGGGGCGGCCCTCCGAATTTCTCTAGAGGAGTGGTGAGTGGGAATCCTTGGGACCAAGGATGCGTCCCTTCAGTACCCATGAATTTTCCAAACGTATCTCTGAAGGCGTAGAGAGTCTCGTAAATTCCCATTGGGGGACAGTTGTCTGAAAGAAATGATTCAACCTGTGTGGTTCCAGTATCTGTTGATTGACCCGAACCGCCTTCTGCCATGCTACGCTCATTATCAAACCGTTCTTGAGTTTCTCGCTCCTCAATTTAGGAAATGGATGAGCATGAATTGCTGACAGACACCCTATTCGATGCTATCTTGCAATTTATCGAGTCCAATATGTGGACTGACTAAGGAATGAACTTGTTGCATTACAAATTCCAATGATTGTTCATCTATTGCTTCTACCCGCATGACCAAGACCTCCTCAGTATTCGATCTTCTGCATAGATACCAGCCGATGTATTCTCCCTCCTCAGAAAGGAACCTCGCTCTTACCCCATCAACAGTTGAGCATTGCAAGCCTGCTTCAAGGAAAGTTTTGGTTACGGCAGCAACAACTCCATCTTTGTCTGATTCTGGGCATGGAACTTTGACTTCACCTGTTGTTGGTAGACTTGGAACCATTCGATCTAGCATTTCACCAAAAGTTTCGTCTCTTAGTTCAGAAACCATGCGCAGGATTCTTGCTGAGTTATACAAGGAGTCATCGAAACCATACCAGTTTTTGTCAGCTAGGAAGATGTGTCCGCTCATTTCAGCAGCCATCATGGTCTCTGGGTGCTCGGCGAGATGTGCTTTCATGAATGAGTGGCCGGTTCTTGCCATGACGGGGATTCCTCCACATTCAACGATGGCTTTCTCTACGGCCATAGAACACTTGACATCGTACACGATCGACCTAGCCTCTTCAGAATCTGTGTGTATTTCATTCAATACCTCTTCAGCCAAAGGAGGAATCAATCGATCCGGATGTATGAATCGTCCTTTTTCATCAACAACTCCAACTCTGTCACCATCTCCATCGATTCCAATGCCTAATTCTGCCCCGGTTTCAATCACCTTAGCCGCAAGGTCAACCATGTTTGCGGGGCGAGTTGGATCAGCAGGGTGGTTAGGCTCGCTCGGTTGCCAGTCGGTGTACAGAGTCGTTGCATTGAGCCCCAATTCAATCAACAATCTCTCCATGAAGGGACCAGTGACAGCGTTACCACAATCGACAACCACCTCAACTTGACGACTTGGTTTTCCAGCGGATTTCAATATGTCTTCTATCCACACATCATCGTGTGGAGAGTCGATGATTTCCCCTTCTCCATGGCGGAAATTTCCTGCAAGGAAGACATCCTTCAGTTCTTGAATTCCTTCTCCGGCCAAAGGTAGGCGACCTTTGCAAATTTTGAATCCATTATGTGTAGGCATTGGCAAGTGGCTAGCAGTGACCATGCAACCGCCGTCGACGGGCAAGTTCCACACTGAATGGTATAGGCCACCAGTTGGAAGTATTCCAAGGTCGAGAACCTTGACTCCGGATTCGCTTAGCCCTTTGATCAAGGCTTTTGCCAATCCAGGTGAAGAGTCGCGAATATCCCGTGCTACAGAAAAGGACTGAAGGTCAAGATAAGTGGCCAATGCACGGCCTAATCGCTCAGCAAATTCTTCGTTCAATTCCTTGTCTGCTAAGCCACGAATATCGTAGGCCTTGAAGCAGTGCAGGGGCCAATTCATCGCTCTCGCCACCAGCAATATGGTATCAATGCCTTGGTATCAACGCCTGATGAATGCGGCGATGAACACCGCTGCGGTGAAAGTACCGAGCCATTCCAATAACAGCCCATTCCAAATCGCTACTGCTGTGATTGCAGTGAAAGTTGGCAATACGATCAATATCAGTCTAGGCCAAGTAAGCAACCCCTTTGGGGGCTTTTCCAAATAGGGCGAGCCGGGCATATTCCAACTATCCTTTGATTGCTTGAACCACTATCTCTACCTTTGCCCCACGCGGTAAGGCTGCGGCCTCAAAGGCTGCACGGGCGGGAGGAACATCCATGCCTCCCAACCATTCTGAATAGACTTCATTCATCGCTGAAAAATCGTTGATATCATCGAGCAGAACTTGTGCGAAGCAGATTGCATCTCTGGTCACTCCTGTTGCAGCTAATAGTTCATCGATTTTAGCCAGGCTCGCTTTTGTCTGCGTCGCCGTATCGTCTCCAGCCTCGGGGGAAATCTGTCCTGAGAGCCAGATGATTCCATTCGATTCAACTCCGGGACTGTATGGTCCGTACACCTTGCCGCCTTCAACCTCAATCTTCCTCTTGTCCGTCATGAATCAACTCAAGCGGTAGGGGGTTAATTGCCGTTCTCTTGACATTGGAGAGGCTACTCGAGGGTGCATGGCGGTGCCGACCTGCTGGGTTTTGGACCATCCTGCACACATGCAGATTCTGGCAGGATTCATTCGTGGTGGTAGTACATCTGACATTCTCATTCTTAGTGACAGGCCCGAAGTTCGTTCCTTGTTTGAATTGTCAGAGGGCATTCTTCCACGNAGACAGACCCTNTGGGTGAACAGACCAGTAGGTAAGGGAAAGAGGATGAAAGCAGGAAGTAGGNTNTTGGCTTCCACCAAGNNCCTCAANGGNACTTCGATTCAACGNGTAGTAGTTATTGGAGCGGCCATNGAATTGTGGGCNGCNCGTAAAGCAGGAATCCCAGAACGCTGGTACATCAGCGATACCGAAGTCAATCACGTCGCCCATGGAATCGCTCTCAAAAATGCGACACATGCGCTCTTGCCAAATCATTGGAGAACGGATTTGGATGACGGCTTTCTTTCTCGATTCAAGGGTGTAATCCACCGATATGATGGTCTACATGGGCATATTCACATACGTCCCAGCATCCGTCCATCAGAAGTTTCTGAACCTCCTAAAGTCCTGCTTAGAAGGTTGCAGGGAGGAGGCATACATGATGATGCAGAGATAGTAGAAATACCGGATTCATTTCTAGAGGGATTGAATATTTCAGCGGCTGACGAGGGAGTAGATGCAGCATGGAATCTCCCTTCTTCATTGAGCGGTCACGACGGAGTATTGACGCAAAGTGTGACTTTGGCTAGTGAGGCGGCCCTTCAAGGAGTTCCAACTTTATTGATCACAGGAGCGGAACGCGGATTTCTTGACGAGTTGCAGAGAATGGGTCTGCCTATTCACATTGAACGAGGAGACAATTTGGAACAAAGCCAGTCGGAATGGATGACAGGAATGCATCTCTCCGATACTATCGATGCAAAGGAATGGCCCCCAATCAAAGAACAGTGGATTGAGTTATTTGGTGATTT
>PBHQ01000032.1 GCA_002719475.1 Methanobacteriota archaeon
GGCATCAATACGGGTCCAGAGACTTCCGCTTCATCGAGAATTTGCTTTCCTTGTCCAGCCTTCTTTTCTTTCTTAGGTTCGACTTCAGNCNGTNCAGGCATCAATACNGGTCCAGAGACTTCCGCTTCATCGAGAATTTGCTTTCCTTGTCCAGCCTTCTTTTCTTTCTCAGNTTNGATTTCAGATAATGCTGCTTCTAATAATTCTTCCAATTCATCGGCTTCATCATCGCTATATTCAACTTCAGTCTGTTCAACTATCTCCAAGACCGGCTCTTCTTCGATATCGTATGGATTCTCCAATTCTTCTAGCGCCGCCCATAATGCTGCAGAACAGGATTGCTTGTGTGTAACAAGACTTTGTTTCTGCTCATCTCCAACCCCTTCCAATATTATTGAATCCAATTCTTCATGGGTAGATGCTTCGCTCAATCTTTGCCATAGATGCTCGTAGCGCAGATCTTTGAAACGTTCATTTGCCTCATCCTTTGCCTCCAACAAGGATTCTCGCTGCTCTTTATTGACACCTGCAATTTTAATTGAATCCAATTTTTCAAAATCTTCAGNCATGACGANTTCGCGCATCAATTCGTTGANTTTCTCAGCCTGCTGAATTTCNAGATTACTTTCCAGTAATTCTTCAAGTCTATTCGTCTCATATTCATTGAANCCACTAAGGTCGAGATTCTCTAATTCTTCAGAGTCGGTTGAAATCAAGATAATTCTCTTTGTCTCTTCGAATCTTTGTTCGTGCTCTTTTTNAGCATTGTCTTCTTTCAGTTGTTCGATATTTCTAGAAATCTGCTCTCNGAATTCATTTGCCAGTTCTTCTGACAGTTCTTCCAAGGAAATCGCTTCGTATTCTTCAATGGTGGATGCTGCGGCCATCTNGCTTCTCACAATATCGGTAATTTCCTGCATTGCTTCTTTGTAGCCAACTCTCTGATTCATTTCAGGCATTACGAATTGAGCAATTAATTTGATTGGTTCTCCGAAGGCTATGCTATCGCTATACTCCTTNATCTCTCCACCAGCATTAANCACTAGTTTGTATGTTGTTGAGGTTCTAGTACGCCTTTTCTTGTGATGCTTGTAGAANTGGATGAATGCCTTGTATTCTCCTGCTGGAGCATTTTCTTCCCANAACACATTTTCAACAGGGCGCTTAGACTCAGCGCGGACATTCATGTCCACATCGAGCTCCCCTCCGCACTTCGACAATTTGTTTCCGCCATGTATTCGCTCACCACTAGGGCACAGAACATGTAGATCCAAATCATTCCTATCATTCCACATCAACGAAATCTGNACCTCTCCCGTTTTTGCTCCTTCTCTGTTNAAACGGTCTTCAAGGTCTTTCTTTGTCTTCTCATCGACATCAACTGCTTCAATATCAGAATGACTTTGGAAATTTATCTCCATCTGCCTTTGAGCCTCCATGGCCTCCATCTGCTGCTGTCTTGCAANTTCTTGCTCTATAGCAGCACGACGTTCTTCTTCCTCGAGTTGCTTCAGTCGTTCTTCCTCTTCTTTGCGCTGCCTTTCCATGCGTTCCTGGAATGCCGCTAATTCAGCTCTATCTCTAGCCCTTTGCGCTTCGTACTCGATCTGCTTACGCTGTCGTTGCATTTCTTGATGAGCCAAAGCGTCTTTCAGCCTCTCTTCCTCTTCTCGCTTTCTTTGCGCTTCTTCCCTTTCGGCATTCATACGCTCTTCAGCAGCGAGTTTCTTCACCTTTTCCAGNCGTTCGTGTCTTTTATCCATCAGGCCAGAGAGCCGTTTTTCGAATTCCTTGCGAGCATCTTCAAAGGAGAGTTCTTCACCCTCTTCTAATTCATCCTCACGCAGGGTGAAATCCATTGCGCTTTCCCGTTGTTGAATGATGAAGGGAAGAGATCTCTCTCTGATGATTAGTGTTGCCACGCCGTAGACAAATCCTCCGCCGAGGACGCCCAGCAATGTCCAGTCGGCCCATGGCATAGACTCCCTACGGGAGTCAGTCATAGTAATAACTACCTGCAAAATTGCTCTTCAGATTAAGTGTTGATGCAGTTTAGCGTTCGTGTCTTGCAACTACCTCGAGAAGGTTCATTTTTCCTATTCTCCATATGCCAATAGGCGTGGTTAATAGGGCTGCNAAGANAACGAAACCGATGACCATTATTGCGGAAATAAAGTCGATTTGCATCGGTATATAGAATTCCCAAGTAGTCATTATTGAAGTTAGACCTTGCANCATNGCTATACTTGCCAAGGCCCCGGCTATTCCGCCGATAAGTCCGATGAAGGCATGCTCAACAGTCAATATTGTCGCTAATCGCATCCGACTTGCGCCAAGAACTCTCAAAGTAGCCAATTCGGTGTCTCTTTCTGCCAAGTTCATCAGCAAAGTGTTGAACAATACTGCGATGGCCAAAATTGCACCAACTCCATACATCACTTGCATGANTCCTTGTTGCTGTTCTAATATCGCGTTGAATCCTTCAATAAGTTTCTTTTTCTCTAGTGTCATAATCGAAACTTCTCTCAGGCTATCATCTATACCTTGGTCATTTGAAAAGATCATACGCACGCTATTTGCTTTGTAGCCAACAACATTCTCGAGGTCGCTTCGATGCAAAACCATCATTCGTTCGATTTCTTGAACAATTCCGCTCACTTTGACTTGTAAGCTGCTGGAATTGTATTCGATTTCAACGGTGTCACCGATTTGCCAGTCGAGTAGTATTGACATTCCTTCATCGATNAGCGCTTCTGGTATTGCTTTACCAGATTGAGGTAGGTCTCCATTAACTAGATTCAGGCGATGCATTGGCATTGTGGAGTCATCGGTTGCTATTCGCTCAAATCCATACAATACGAATGATCTGTCGTCATTGATAGGATTGGCTTCTGTGATAATGACTGATTCAAACGAACTGCTATTGTTCTCAGCCCAACTCTCAACATCTTCCACTTGTTCAGGCCAAAACATTGCTTGAGCTTGCCAATTAACTTGTGAATCCATATTCTCTTCAAAGACCTCAGTGAANACGGCCATCATCATCATCATTCCTCCAAGAATCACCATTGATAGAGATAGGGCGACTAAGGTTACAAACAGTCTTGCCGGTTTACGAAAAGTTGAGCGCAAAGCCAAGCCAATTCCGGGAGGTAACTTCTGAGTTACTTTGTGTAAGTACTTGTTCGGAGCCTTTTCACTCGTTTGTCCAAATACATCCATTGGTTGCATTTTGGCAGCCTTGAATGCGGGTCTGATACCAAATAGGAAGATTAAGGCCATAGAGCCCAATCCAATCANCAATAATATGTCCAGATAGTGATGAACCTTGACAACAGGCATATCGAAGACTGAGAAATAGAATTTTGTCAATGCTTTAGTTCCGAAAGGTGAAATCCCTAGTAATATTCCNAGAATAATACCGGGTATTCCNAACACCAATGGAATTAGCATGTACACATTACGTATCTCATTCCCTGGAGTGCCCACTGTGCGCAGTACGGCTATTTCTCTAGCCTGACTCTTGACCAGACGGTCGATTGAGATGGCTATTACCAGACCNCTGATAAGCAACAGTATGGCCAANACGAAAGGCGTCATTTTCTGTGAACCTTCTAGATCTATACGCAGCATTTCAGGACTCTTCATACCGCTTCTGTCAACTACGTCTCCTTGTAATCCNGAATCCCGCATNTCNGATAGGAGNCCTTCCCTAACTTNATCCAATTCTTTTCCTTCATTGATGTCGGTTGTCGAAGCGATGTCGAAATCTGGAGTTCCNGGTAGGTCGATGTGCAGGCTGTTCATAGTGCCCGCTTCAAAGCCAGCGATTCTTGCCAATTCATCGGCAGCGAAGTAGGCTACAACGAAATTNGCATTATCAGGGAATAGATTTCCTTCAGGCATATACCAAAGGTGGTGAGGATTGTAGGCAATTCCTACTATGGTGAAGTTGTGCATTCCTTGACCGGCTCCGATTTCGAGAATATCTCCAACCTTCATTGAATGCGCATTGGCAACATGTGCGTCCAATACAACTTCGCCCAAACCTGGTGCCATCTTACCATCTATCTCGTAGAGGGTAGAAACACGATTTTCTCTCATTCCATGCCAAGTTGAACTAATCCAGTGTTCGCCAGTATCGTTGACCAATCTAGTCTGCCCGTCGAGAGTAAGTCTTGCTTCGCATTTCCAATCTGAGTGATTTAAACACAATTCCGTGAATTTTTGTTCAGGCATTTCTGAATCGGTTACCAGTAGATCGGCAAGATTAGTTTCTTCATAGAAGTCATCGTATACGGAATTCATGTTTCGGTTGAATTCACTCATTGTCACCCCGAGATATACGCTGAGAGTAATCAATAGAATGACTGTGAATACTCGTATTTTGTTCCGCAGTAAACTGCGTCGCAACCTTACGATTAATAGGCCGTTCACTTACTCACCCAATGATATCGTTAGCTATGTCNTTAATGGATTCAACCAATTTCTTTCCACCTTTNGCTAGATCACGAACAGCGTTCTTCGCCTGNCCTTTCAATCCCGCCATNTCTCCNGNTTCATCTGANACAANTTTTCCGCTATCCAACCTNATNACTCTGGTAGCGAATCTANTCAATGATTCGTCGTGCGTGACGAATATNGTNGTAATCTCATCTCGGCGACAATTGTCGATTANAGCGTTCATCACTTGTACAGTNGTTTCAGAATCGAGGTTTCCTGTTAATTCATCNCCNAGNATCATNCGAGGGCGTTTAGCCATCGATCTAGCNATTGCNACTCTTTGGCGTTGACCNCCACTCATCTGTGCTGGNAATCTGTCATCAAGACCTTTCAATCCAACNTCTTCGAGTTGTTTCAAGGCGAATTCTTTGTCNCTATNNCCCGCAAGTTCCTGCACTAGAAGCACGTTTTCCAAAGCGGTAAGGTCNGCNAAGAGATTGAAGAATTGGAAAATATANCCGATATTGTTTCGTCGAAAAGCAGTCATCTCTTCCACTTTGCTTGAAGGTACCATCTCATCATTGAATNGATAACTTCCTTCGGTTGGAGTATCTAGGGCTGCAATNAGGTTCAACAACGTGGTCTTACCAGAACCAGAAGGNCCCAATAGGGCGATTATCTCACCTTCTTCAATCANGAGGTCGATACCATCCAAGGCNTTGACCTCGGCCTCTCCCTCTCCNAANAAACGCTTNAATCCTTCAATTTCAAGCAATGCCATGGGTCTCATTTCTGCGAGNTTTNATTGGTTCTTCAGTCATTTGGTAGCAGTTTCANAACNCAATCGGNAGCATCAAGACCTATTCCCCNTTNTCAGGATTCATGCGCGAGGTTAGGNTGACGTGGTCTTCAGAGAACCTCGAAAGTAGTGAATTTGGNAGTTTNTGCAANGTCTGTAGCAGNATGGAGGTNTTGGGNCANCTAGATGTGTCCAGNAGTGGAGTANGNCAATTGGTNAAGGTNAAATTNCTTCCAGAAAANGGCATTNAAGATTTGGCAGAGGTAGANTTTCTGTCGNTNGANGGNCCCTTGCCACCATTTGAAGNTCCAGAGACAGGAGGTGAGGGATACATGGTCTTGAGTAATACTCACGAATTATCNACNGGNGCNATTATGATGGATGACATCACTGTNNTNCCNCCCTATAGANTNGGNANNGATGGAATGGTGATCAANGTNAGAGGCCTTCCTTCCGGAGTCTCAACTTTNGTCAAATTAGCGAAGGAGGTATTGCCTCCNGATGGGATTGCAGTGATTTCAGGGGGAGANANTGACNAGGGTCTNGCCAATATCTTGACCGATAAACAGAGGCAGGCNCTCAAAGCAGCNGTTTCATCGGGNTGGTTCGATGTTCCAAGAAGNATCAANCTGCGAGAATTGTCAGAANTAACTGGGATTTCAAAGAGTACTTTGGGAGAGCATNTAGAGAAGGCGACTTCAATCATTATGAAATGGCTAGTTGGTAGTGAACAGGTCTGAACCACAGGTATTGAAACATTAACCCCACAGCGATAGCATGGGCAGTTCAGATGANCGTGCGCGCAGAGTCTCAAATCTGATNCCCAATGGTAAGGCANTATGGGTTCCTATAGACCACGGAGTNTCNTCTTGGCCNGTNCAGGGATTNCAAGATACGGNAGCCCTACTGTNNTCATTGAGAAAGAATGGTTGTGANGCAGTTATCGCCCACAAAGGCGTNGTTAGTGCAAATGATTCCAGCCCNCCTTTTTTGATGCATCTTTCNGCTTCAACGATNNATGGTGGAANGCATTCCTCGGACAAGGTATTGGTTGCCTCNGNAGNNGAGGCTNTNGCTAGAGGTGCTGCTGGTGTGAGNGTACAGGTGAATCTCGGGGATGAATACGAGTACCGAATGTTAGAGCGTTTAGGTAGAGTTTCGGAGGATTGTCATCGACTTCAGATTCCCTTGCTGGGGATGATCTATCCACGCGGCCCAGGTCTTGTGGTTGATGGAGATCCAACAAATGGTGCCGCTCATGCTGCGCGTTTGGCATGGGAATTGGGTTGTGATGCAGTGAAGACTACTTGGCCTGGTTCAAAGGAAGCTTTTGCAGAGGTGGTCTCAGCCGCTCCAATTCCAGTTTTGATTGCTGGTGGAGAATCATCAGGAGATTTCGCCACAGTTCTCAAGATGGTTGCGGATTCATTGTCTGTGGGGGGCGCAGGTGTATGCATGGGAAGGCAGATATTTGCAGATTTGGAACCTGCAAAGTGTATTCGCGCACTGCGCGCATTGATACATGAGGGTGCTAGCCTAGAAGAATCTGTAAACCACGTTCTATAGGGGTTTTTACAATGGAAGTTTGGTTGGATTTACGTTCAGAAAACTCTCTAAACTATGACTCTGAAATGTTCGATAGGGTTTTGACAGAGGATAGTGAAGATCTAGTATGCATTCAGATTTTAGACGATGCAGGACAAACCAAAGCCCGCTCACTGATTGGCTCAGTTGATTGGTTATTGCTGGATTTACCTGATTGGAAGATGATTCCTTTGGAAAATCTGGTTTCTTCGGCTCAAGGAACCCCTACCAAAATCGCCGCTTTGATTCAAAAGCCAGTTGACGTGCAAGGTGCAGCGCATGCTTTACAGATCGGAGTTGACGCAGTAGTTGTTCCAGCGCGTGAAGAAATGATTGAAGCAGCCTTGATAGCAAAATCGCAGCGATTGGAGAATCAAGAGTCAATTGCAGAAGGGTATGTTTCCGCACAAGATGAACTATCTGAAGTACAGATTACCGGAATCGAATCAGCAGGAGTTGGAGATCGAGTATGTGTAGATATGGTCTCTTTTCTTAATCCTGGTGAAGGCTTGATGGTGGGTTCTAGTTCATCATCTATGGTGCTTGTCCATGCAGAGAACATAGAAAGTCAATATGTTCCACAACGCCCTTTCAGAGTAAATGCTGGTGGTCTTCATGCTTATACCGTTCTCAATGATGGAAGGACCGCATATCTCAGCGAACTCAAGGCAGGAGATGAAGTTAGAATTTTTTCTGTCGATGGAACAACTAGAGGTGCGATGATTGGTAGATTAAAGATTGAAACGAGGCCTTTGATATTATTGAGGTGGGTTGATGAAAATAATAATCAGTATCATACATTCCTCCAGCAGGCGGAGACAGTCAGACTTTTATCCTCCTCGGGGGGTAAAGCGATTGCTATTACAGAAGCGATTGTAGGAGATCGAATAGTGTCAAGATTTGATAGAGGGGCACGACATATAGGTGATAAGGTAACTGCAGATATCGAGGAGAGGTAATTATGGCAAGGCTGGGAAAGGGCGAGGCAAATGGTGCCTGTAGCCTACTCCACGCCGCTGGGCTTGGTTATGGTGCAAGTCTCGCTCTCGACCTTCCGGTAACAGTTGCCCTCTTAGATCAACCAGCTCGACGGCAGTTGAATGACCCTGATGGTTTGTTGGATGAAGTCTTAACAGCCTGGAAGGGAGCAGGCCACGATATTCCAGAAGGCGAATTGCATTGGAGTGTAAGTAGTAACATACCTCCTCGTCAGGGATTGAAATCATCTGCAGCGATTTCTGTCGCGGCATTGCGNGCTTTAGCCGATGCAACATCCAAGGAACTTGCGAATTCCGATATTGTGGACATGGCTGCTAAGGCTCAATTGGCAGCGGGTGTTTCGCTGACTGGTAGTGTTGACGATGCTTGGGCTGCTGCTGAAGGGGGGTGGAAATTAGTTGATCCAAATCTACNAGCAGCCGAGGGGATAATCCTAGAAGGAGCAGGTCCACAANCCGATGATTGGGANATTCTAATTCTAGTCAGAGGTGAGCGAAAAGAANTTCCAGATTATGAGACATTTGCTTGGCATCAGCAAGGATTCCAACAGGCACTGTCGGCGCTTGAAGAAGGGAATGAGCTTGTTGCCGTTACTTGGAACGGCCGTTCGATGGTTTCAGTTCTGAATGATATGATTGGCCGCAGGTTGACNAATGATGCATTCGTCAATGGTGCTAGGGCTTCAGGGATTACTGGTTCAGGACCGGCAATTGTAGTGTTTTCTCCTGCGGTTTCCAAACCAACTCTTGAGCGTTTGAAGATGTGGTACACATCCAGACAAAAGGATGTAGAAGTCATTGAAACCAAAGTACTCAATGCTAAATCGCTTCAGACCAACGAGGTNGTCTGAGAGAAGCCTTGAATCCCTGCGCCTTCACGCAAGAGTCGATTATGATGGCGATGACCCTTGGTCAGAGGTTGCGAACAACCCTGTTTGGTGAGAGTCACGGCCTAGCGGTTGGAGCGCTTCTCGAAGGGGTTCCAGCTGGTACTCCTATCGATATTGAGTTCCTTATGGAGGAGTTAAAACGCCGGCGTCCCGGTTCTGGAATAGCATCTCTTCGCAAAGAGACTGATGAGTGTGAGATTCTTTCAGGCGTATACCAAGGCTGCTCAACAGGTGGACCTATTCTTCTTTTGATTCGAAATCAAGATGCTAGAGCCAGGGATTATTCTTTCCTTCCGGACAAACCGCGCCCTGGGCATGCGGACTTGCCTGCAATGGTCAACAGTTCTGGAGCTGCTGATCCTAGGGGCGGAGGCGCCAATAGCGCTCGTTTGACTGCAGGCCTAGTTGCGGCAGCCAGTCTTGTCAAACCCTTGTTAGACGAACATGGAATAATGATCAAGGCACATGTATCCAGTATTGGTTCGATATCTACAGAAATTGATCCACAGGATATTCCACTGTCTGAATCATCTCAAAGAGTTCGATGTTGTGACCCTGAAGTAGCTGAAGAAATGCTTGCTGAAGTAATCCGTATTAGAAAAAGTGGTGATTCTATAGGCTCACAGGTCAGTTTGGTAATCAATGGATTACCATTGGGCTTTGGAGCCCCATGGTTTGAGGGACTTGAACCTGTATTAGCGCACGCATTGATGTCAACTCCCGGTGCAAGGGCGGTTGAGTTTGGCAGTGGAGTCGCAGCATCTAAGGCACTTGGTAGTGAACACAATAGCCCGTGGTATCTAGGAGATCAGGGGCCGACAACCGATGGTGATGGGGCGCTTGGGGGTATGGCAACAGGTGCACCATTGAGGATTAAATTGACTCTAAAACCCCCTAGCAGCATACCAAAGGTCCAGAAGACCCTCAACATTTCCAGTGGCGTGCAAGAAGAACTTCAGGTGCGAGGTAGACATGATCCAGTATTGGCTCCACGTGCAGTCCCAGTTGCCGAGGCAATTTGCAGATTGGTGATTTCTGACATGATTATTTCTAGAGGTGAAGAAGATGAATGAATGGGTTGTTCACAAGTTTGGAGGATCTTGCTTGAGAACCCCGAGTGATATCGAACGAGTACATCAGCGCATAGTTTCGATTCCTGGCAGACCAATTATCGTAGTATCTGCATTATGGGGAGTAACTGATAGGTTACTTAGGTCTGTAAATGAGCCATTGCAATGGAGTAGGTTAGTGAATGACTTACGTAAACAACATACACGTTTCGCCCCTTCTGTCGAGTTCGGCGAAACATCTGAACAATTCAAACAAGTCATTGATATCTTGTCTGATAACATGTTGCGCCTTTGCCAAGACCCATTGGATAAAGATGCTAGACACGAAGTTTTGGCATGTGGAGAACGTTTAGCCTGCATCGTGGTAAGTGAGGCGTTGCGATTGAAGGGATTGGAAATTATACCTGTACAATCAGATGATCTGGGTATCACGATTTCGAAATCCTCCACTTCTATTGATTTGGAATCGACTCTTGAGCGCATAGATAAACATCTGATTGAAGGCCCTATTCCTGTAATTAGCGGTTGGTTCGGAGTAGGAGTGAATGGAAAGACAAGGGTGCTCAATAGGGGTGGAAGTGATCTTTCAGCAGCCGCTTTGGCTACTATTCTTGAAGCGGATTCAGTTATTCTTTGGAAAGATGTCCCAGGAGTTCTTTCTGTAAGTCCTAGGTGGGGAATAGATTCCGCCACTATCTCATATCTTGGATATGGTGAGGCCTTGGCCTTGGCCCGTGCAGGAGGTGTTGTCTTGCATGCTGGATGTATTGAACCATTGCGAGGAACTGGTATTCCATTGCAGATTCGTCCATTGAATGATGATGGACCATATACAGTAATTGGACCAGAAATCAATGTCGATGAAAGCAGAGTCAGTGCTATCTCCTGTACTCCTGGAATTGTACATTATGATATTGAAGTCAAAGCTAATGAAATCACAATATTGCTCAATGATTTGATGAGATTAATCGAGGATGAAGCCGTTAAGGTCTGGGCACTTAGTGCGGTGGAGGGAAATATTTCGTTATTGGTACCGAGTACGCGTTCACTCGAAGTCGATTCTATCCTCGAAGGGGCAGAATTTGGTGTTGAGAAGAGTGATGTCGCATCGCTGGTTTCATTGATTGGTAGCGGATTGAAGCACGAGATGCCCGGTGCCATAGCGACGGTTGAAGAGAAACATGCAATTCATCATCTACTCGATGAAGATGACCTAAACGGAGTTATCAGTGAATTAGCGAATCACCATCACTTGATGGCTTAATCAATCGTTTCGATTCTCTCTCCATTTCTGTAGTCTCAATGGTAGATTAACCGCAAACATCAGTCCTACGAGAAGGAATACGAACAGACTGCCGATGGCAACTCCGTATACAGAAATCAATTCGACACTTTCTTCCATTCTAGTCGCAGTTTCCGAGGAGAACCATCCTACGANAGCCGGAATCAAAGTATTGATCGAAAGAACTNCGGCTGCAAGACCTCCTGCAATNGCNGGNTTAATCAATAGACTGCGNTGGTACTTNCNGATNATTCGCTTGACATTCATNACATATACTTCGTTAGTNCGAATGCTNGTNTCCAGCATGCTGAATCTGATNACTCCATTNGTNAGTTCAAAGTACATGACTAGTAGAACTGCATAGAGAACGATGAGGACAGTTTCCAACCAAGGATTCTGTTGTAGGTCGAACCAGTCATTGGAAAGTGCTACCTTGCTNGAGGCGAAACGCATTGCAGCGAGAATGAATAGGAAATAGGATGCTAGCAACCACCTTGGGTCTCTNGACATGGTGCCCCAGAATCCAGTNCCGGTAGCGCNCAGGATGACCAAGGATTGCANTAGTGTGGCGCCNCCAACGCTTCCGAATATCCAGAACCANAGAGTTCCTTGNGGTGGAGTTACAATCCATGTTATTACTCCAAGTGAAATCAACATAGCATAAGCNCCGAGTTGCAGAGTCTGAACCATTCTNTCTGCNGGCAGGAACTTGTGTCGAGGGACNACTGGCCCNCCAAGNAAGGCTTCGATGAAACTTGGAATNTGTACATCTGGAATTGCATCGTCNGGAACTTCNGAACCAACCTTCATGCTGCCNGCAGCNTTCTTTCTACTNGGTGCCGATGAACGAACGACCTTTCCATCGTAGAGATGTGAGGTATCGGTCNTTNGCCTCGCTGCTTGGGGAGGNGGTGGTGCTGCTGCCATTATTTCACCTCAGAATCCTCTTGCNCCAGCCAAGGCTGTTGACAGTAACATGTCCGGCTCCCAATCCATGATGTTCACTCCCATTCCTCGCAATTCACTGATCAGTATATCCCTCTCAGTTTTCATGACCTCAAATCCAGTTCTATCCAAGCGTCTAGCATCAAATTCAAACTCNAGGCTAGATGGAGAAAGAACAGTAACGTCAAAATCTCTTGCTCGGAAGTCTCTCANCGCATTGACGATGGTTGGGTCTTCTTCGAGATTGGACATGACGATGATTGGGCTACCTTTGTTGATNTGAGGTAGAATCCTATTCACTACCACTTGCAGAGGNGTNTTCCCNCTAGCCATNGCGCCNGCTAGTTTGGTGAGAATTACGTACAACTGTTTCTTNCCTGTATCNCTGTCTACTGAAACGACNTCATCTCCGTAGACGATGAGNCCGACAGAGTCTCTTCGAGAGAGGAAGTANCTTGCCAANGAAGCAGCNGCTCTAGTTGAGTACACCAAGGCATTTCTACTGACNGGTCCAGTCTCAGCAACCGCTCTGCTGTCNACGATGAGGATGATNTCAGATACAGCATCNCTNTCTCTCTCGTTGACCATCAACTTGCCACTTCGTGCGTATGCATTCCAGTTGATTGNACGGAATGAATCTCCATCGAANTACTCNCGCAGGCTGTANAANTCGCTACCAGGNCCGGGNTGTCNAATNTTGACTGCACCNGTGAAAATCTTGGGCACCTTGCTCTTGACAAAGGCATCTTTCAGGTCTTCCATCTTAGGGAATACGAGGAAGTCNTCGTAAACGTGCAATTCCTTTTCCTTGTGGAACATGCCAAAGGTATCTTGGATACGTATNGCAACNGGACCTACGCTGTAGAANCCTCTCAATGGGCATTCTACGGTATATTCAATGAATGTCTCTCTACGAGGGCCCAATTCCATCAGGATGTAATTNGCTCCCTGCTTGATTCGCATAACCTCAGGAACGCGGTCGCGCACCTCGAGAATCTTGGGTAAAGCACTGTGATTTTGCATTCGTAAAGTGATCTCNACTTCACCNTCTTCGAANACCCTNGCNGCTGANAGTTTACGCATNGCTGAGACATTTGAGAGAGCAACCCCTTCCTCTCCAATCCACTCNTCCATTCTGCGTCCACTAGATGCGACATCNGCATGCCCTGAGAACAGCGCTGCATAGGTCAAGAAGACGAATATGACGACAGCTACGGTCACCAATTGTGAATTTCGCAAGGTCAAGCCCATCAGGTACATGGAAACCGCTAGGCTTCCTAGAAGGGCTGACTTGCGCGACCACATCGTGTTTCACTTCCAGATCAAGCAATTTTAGCTATCAGACAGTTGGAACTGGAACTTCTCGGAGAATCGATTGAACGACTTCTCCCTGTTCCAATCCCTTAATCTGGTGCTCTGGCTTCAGGATTATTCTGTGTGCGATCGCTAGTTCTGCTACCGACTTGATGTCATCAGGTGTGACGAAATCACGTCCACGCATTGCTGCAGAGGCACGTCCAGTCTTCAATAGAGCCTGAGAACCACGAGGAGAGGAACCAACCAATACTCTCGGGTCCTCACGGGTTCTTGCTACACACTCGACCATGTACATACGGATGGCTGGGTCGACGTAGACGTCTTCACAAGCCTGCTGCATGGCGATTACACGCTGTGGGTCGGTAATTACATCGACATCTACTGCGTCTTTCTTTCGAGTGATACGGCGGGACAGGATCTCGTCCTCGTCAGCGCGGTCTGGATATCCAACGCTCATCTTGAACATGAAACGGTCCAACTGCGCTTCAGGCAATGGATATGTTCCTTCTTGCTCGACAGGGTTCTGCGTAGCCATAACGATGAACGGTGCTGGTAGCTTGTGGGTGACTGTTCCGATAGTAACTTGCTTCTCCTGCATAGCCTCAAGCAAAGCAGCTTGGGTCTTTGGTGGAGCACGGTTAATCTCGTCAGCCAACAGTAGGTTACAGAACAATGGTCCTGGCTTGAATGTGAACTCTCCTTTCTTGGCATCGTAAACATTGGTACCAGTGATGTCAGCAGGTAGCAGGTCAGGTGTGAACTGTACACGCTTGAAATCACAACCGAGGGCATCGGCGAAGGTGTTTGTCATCAAGGTCTTAGCCAAACCTGGATAGTCTTCGAAGAGTAGGTTTCCATTGGACAAGATGTTGATCAACACATTGTCAATAACGTGTGACTTTCCAATAATTACCTTCTGTACTTCGGCACTTATCGCTTGTGCAATGGCACCTACTGCCTGTAGGCGCTCGCGCACTTCAGGGCTACTTTGGTGTCTAGGTTGGGCTGCAGCTTGAGCCTGCACAGGTGCTGCTGGTGCTGGCGCTGCTGGAGCCGCTGGGGCGGCTGGCATTGGCGCAGCAGGTGCTGGTGCAGCTGGTGCTGGCGGTGCTGGGGCGGTCGGGGGTACGGCTGGGGGTTGCATTCTTCATTTCCTCCTTTGTTTCTTCTTTTCTCATTTACCCCAGCGGCGTATGGCCTGCAGGAGTTGTCGTAACTCCTCTGGGGAAAATACACGGTTCTGGCTATATGCTAGCTCAATCAATCTTGGATCCCGAATCATCGCTTGAATCTCCGGGGGTGTTTTGTGAATCATCTGTTCCTTGGTCAGATCATGGAAAATACGCACCTTCTCCATCAAGGCTTGGCGCACTCTTTGCTGGTAACCGGAGGGGTCAATTTTCTCCGGCCTTTCTCGGAATCGAGTCAAATCGAAGACGTGCCTCCAGTTCTCTTTCTCTGGAACAACCATGATTGCGATAGATAGCAGAGCCAATAGATTGAGCACTATCAGCCATTTCAACCAAGCATCAGAAGTTAGCAGTACGATGGCGCCCATCGCCTCAGTGAATGGCGAGGTAAGGGTGCTTGTAACGTGTCGGGACTCGTCGAAGACCAAGTAGAACTTCTCTGGGTGTAATTTAATCAGACTTGACAAGTCATCGTTCTCTTGTTCGCTCATGTCATGAATCAACTCTGCGAAGTAGGCGCCATTGCCTTTCCAGTTGCTTTCGGTAGAAAGTTCAGCATTCCAACATGTGTGATTGGCATATACTAGGTCCGATTGGCATTGTGCTTTGCCAGTGGAAACAGCGGTTGGCAAGTCCCACAAGTGGTCAGCAAAGGCATCATCGTTGGCAACGAAGACGATACTTCCAGTCACTTCGATTTCATCTAATCGATCTCCACTTCCAGGATTAATGTCCATGGCTTTAATTCCGGGATAATCGATTCGGATAATCAAACCAGTTTCTCCTGCTCCTAACTTGATGTTCAGATTACTGGTAAGATCGCCGGTTCCAGTAACGTCTTGATAAGCAGAATCGGAGGCTGTTGCCAACACTTTGACATCCCTTCGAACATCTTCACTCTCGGAGACTCCCGGTCCCAATACCTGAATGGCAGTAGGGCTGCGCATCAGAACAGGCATTCGGCAGTTGTCGGTCTTGTGCTGATTTAATGCATCGTCTGAACAACCGGTTTGCATTGCAAGTCCATTCATTTCTGAGACATTCTTGTTTAGACTAGCCACAGTCCATACATTGGTTTGATTCTGAGGTGCTTGAGTGCCGGAATTGGGCCCTTTGAAGTACTTGACTTCATAGAATTGGTCCATGTCCATTATCGTGTTCTCGAAGAATTGAACACCGAATTGATCTGCTACTCTCTGAGCATTGCTCGAATCTGCTGCGAGAATGACCTTGCCTCCCTTGTTGGTAACGAAGTCATGAATAGCTTCAGCCTCAGCCATATCGAATGGTTTCTCAGGTGCTACGATTACCAATGTGGTCCTGTGCGGTTCTCTCCAATCATTGACTAACATCGGCGTGGACATGGTATTGGCAACCGTGTATTTGTCAAGAGAATCTCTCATGATGCTTAGTTGCTGGAGATTATAATCACCTTCTGCCTCAGTTACGTAGGCGCTGTACACAGTTTCTTTATCGCTACTTGCGAGTAGGATAATGGATGTAGAAAGAAGAATTGAGACAACGAGGCCTATGCCCAACCATGTTTCCAATCGAACACCTCGCTTTTCTTCTGACATCAGTATTCAAGCCCCTTTAGTAACATAATTCGCACAATGGCGCTTCGCCGAGTAAAATACCACTCAAATAGGTTGCCCACCACTGGTCGCGTAGTGTATTGCAGATTCACTTAGGAGAATGCCCTGTTTTCCGTCGAACAAACGCTGCACAGGCCATTATCATCAGGCTGGCTGGTAAGGATAATGCATTGAGGAAATTCCCTCTCAAACCTTCTTCATCTTCAGGGTTTGTATCATCAGTTGAACCATCCCCTCCATCTCCATTACCTCCTCCATTAGAGTTGGATGAATCAGATGTGCTGGATGATGATTTCACCTCCAACTTAATACTATCAGCAACACTTGCCAAGCCTACTGATTGGGAATTGAATTTGATGATACAGGATTTACTTGGGTGGCTAGATGAAGCAGTGACCTCAAAGAAACCTTCCTTGGAGGAATCAGGTTCAACAGTTGCGAAGAGACTTGTATCAGAGTCGGCACTCAATTGAGGGCAACCATCTATCACTAGATTTGTTTCACTGTTGACAAGTTCATCGTTTTTGTTTCCGAGATTTGTCAATTGTACTTTCATCTCTACGCTGGAACCCGCCATCAGAGGGATGTCTTCATCAATTATATCGGCAGTCATTACAGCAACCCTTGGTACCTTGGTATCAGCTTCTATGTCCTGAGTTGCGGTAGGGAGTAGGGATTCCTCTTGAGCGATTATCTTCAATCCATGAATTGATCCCTCGCTTACGTCATTGAGAGAGCCCGCTTCTATAGAAAGAGAGAAAGATTTGTTCGACTGACCGGGGATGGTGACGCTCTCATCCAGATCGATATCTACCCAAGTGAATTCATCTTCATGGTCATTCTCTGCAACCAATCCGATGTTTATCTCCGTAACTCGATTGTTTTCAATGTAAAATTCGAGAGAGATGAATCCTGATTTATCCCACCAATCGTTTGAGTTTTGGTCGCTTTTAGAATCAAACATCACCGGTTCAGAATTATCTTCTACCCAGCCTATGCTCCAATTTGGCATCTCGGGCTCCTGAGCCTGAGAAGAGGGAATGGCCGCGAACATCGACAGAAACAATAGCGCACTGCAGCCAAAAATTCTAGCATTCATCACATCACCTTTGTCTCAGAATTCAAGCCCGCAAAAGCCCTCTTCACTAGTACCGGCAGCATCTTGCGGCGGTAGGCGGGTGGGAAGTAAGTATTGTTCACAGGTTTTACCGCCTTGCGTATGGCTCGGCCAAGTTCCTTGATGCTCTCTGCACCATTCCAATTCTCCAATGCGAGGCTGGCTTCTTCTTCGTGTAGGCGGGGAATCGATTCGCATCCTGTAGTGGCAACTCGTAGCCCCTCCAAATTATCTCCTCCTTTTGTCCAAGCTACAGCGACACCGGCTTCGGGGAAATCCCATGATTTTCGCAACCGGAGTTTACGGTACGACCCATTCCAGTTTTCGGCCTCCTTTGGCAGAGTCAAATGGGATACTAATTCACCTTCTTCTAGAACGTTTCTTTTCATCCCGTCCAATTCAAAGAATTCAGATAATGGCATGGAGCGTTCTCCTTGTGGAGATACTAAGTGAATCGTTGCACTAAGGCACATCAGTACTGGTGCTAAATCTGCTTGATAGGTGGCTACACAAAGGGTGTTTTGATTCGGGATTACGCGGCAATCTGCTGAGGTATCACAATCGCATTTGTGGCACCATTCAATTGAGCGCCTCCAATCTTCAGTTTGGTTAAACCAGAAACAGCGCGTATCTAGGCAAATGTTTCCTCCTACCGTTCCTGATCTTCTAATCATGACCGAAGCAATGGTTTCAGCCGCCTGCTTAATCATTGGATGAGTTGAAGGGCTGTTGCAAAGGTCGTGGATTCTCACCATTCCTCCTATGTGAGTAGATGTTAACATACTCATCTCCTGAACGCCTGCGAGAGAAATAACACTGGATTTCGGATTCAAATGCCATTTGTAGTTAGGTAACAAATCGGTACCTCCAGAAATCCAATCAAAGTCTTCGCCAACATCCATCAATGTCTCTGCGATACTCATCGCTTCGGTAATACTGGATGGAGAGTATAGAACAAATGGAGGCATTTTCATCAAGAATCACCTCGGTGTCTTCTCTCTATATGCTTCCAGGCTCTTGCGGCGCGTTTACTTTCATCGACCAAGTCCTCTTGACTAGGAGTAATGGCTTCTCTCCAACCTTCATCTTGTTCAGCCAATGGTAGATTGGGATCAAATCCGAACAGAACACCATTGACATACGATGAGCGGTCTTTCAATAGGTCTCTTTGTAGATCCCTTTCAGCGTGTTCATCAGCCCTCTTGGCAATCACTTCTTGAAGTTCAGATGCTTCAAATTCGGGATTAGGTAAGTCTGTAGGGTCGTCCACGCGCATTTCTCTGCATTTCTTCTCAATCATTTTGTAAACTCTGTCTGGAGTCAAAGGCAACTCATTAGGACGGATTCCTATGGCATCATAGACCGCATTGCAAACAGCTGGAAGAATTGGTAGCAAAGGTCCTTCACCCGCTTCCTTGGCTCCAAATGGGCCCTCAGGGTCATTGCTTTCTACGATTATTGGGACTACTTCTGGCATCTCATGAACACTCATTATCTTGTAATCTAGGAGGTCGGGATTCATCAGGTGTCCATTTCTTCCATACTTCATCTCTTCAGACAAGACCTGACCCATTCCCATGTGGCATGAACCGATAATCTGTCCTTCTACTGCCAATGGGTTGAGGGCCTTCCCACAATCGTGAGCCGCCCAAGCCTTTGCCACTTTGATGAATCCGGTTTCGGCATCAACTTCTACTTCTGCGACATATGCTGAGAATGAATAGGCTGGTGCTAGGCCTGCTGCAGCTCCTTTGTGAACGCCGCCCATAGGTGCGGTTCTATAGGAGCCGCTGGCAATCAATGAACCGGAATCAGCTTGTGCTTTATGCAATGCTTCGAGCCAAGATACGCCAATCGAAGGGTCGTGCTTGTAGTAGATGCGTCGATCACCGAGCACCAATTGGTCAGGGTGGTAACCAATCATTNCCCACGCCGCTTTGAGAATCTTNCCCCGTAATTCAATGGCAGCTCTNATNGCAGCATTTGCATTCATGAAAGTGACACGTGATGAGTAGGANCCTAGATCGACTGGAGCAGTATCGCTTTCTTGCGATCTTACTCGGATCATGTCGAGTGGTAAGGCTAGTACTTCACTGACTGCTTGTGCAACCGCAGTATCACTACCTTGTCCGATCTCTGCAGCCCCNGTATGNACTGTCACTCCGCCATCCATATCGCATTGCAGGTGAACTGTTGCATGTGGGAAGTTTTCTGGGTCCCAATGAATCGGTAGTCCCGAACCGGAAATGAAGAATCCACAGCCTACTCCTATACCCCTACCAAATGGTAGTTTGCGGAACTTCTCATCCCACCCCGATTGTTCTCTCACCTTTGCTAGACATTCTCGCATTCCAGTCGAGGTAATTCTGAACCCGGTTATGGTTCGTGAGTGTGGTGGCAATAGATTGGCAAGTCTGAAAGTCATTGGGTCGACACCGAGTTGTTCGGATACATCATCGATACCAACTTCTACTGCACATCTGCTGTTGACAGCACCATGCCCTCGCATAGCCCCGCTTGCTGGTTTGTTTGTCCATACTCTTGCTCCGGTGTAATGGAAACCACCAATTTCGTATGGTGAGGTGTGTAATACTCCATTGTAGTATGTGGTTACATGACCGAAAGAAGCGAATGCACCGCCATCGATCAAAGCATCAGTCTCTATACCAGCGATTCTTCCCTGCTCATCTGCGTGCACATTCATCTGAATTTTTGAGGGNTGCCNNCCGCGNTTAATCCAGTAGACTTCTTCTCTNTCCAAACAGATNCNAACNGGATTTCCTGATTTACGGGCGAGAATTGCTGCGCACATTTCGTGTGGAAATGGGTCAGACTTACCTCCGAAGCCACCACCAACGAATGTACGGAATACATTGATCTGGTGCATAGGAATATTCAGCACTGAGGACAAAGCGCGGTGGAGGTAATGCGGAACCTGTTGTGGAGTGTATACTGTTAGGCGGCCACTTGGGTCCCAGTGAGCAACTACCGCATGAGGTTCGGTGAATCCATGATGAAGGCCTGCGAATTTCCAATCTGANTCGCTGCTTGCTGCAGAATCTTGCATACCGTCCAAGTTTCCGAATCGCTGAAACACTCTTTTCTGAACATTAGATTCACCGATGTGGTATTTACCTCGGTCATGGATNGGGTCTTCACTGTCTTCCAAACCATCTTCCATCTCGTGTATTGATTCGAGGATTTCATATTCTACCTCAATTGCAGACATTGCTTCTATAGCNGTAGATTCGTCCACTGCTGCTACGCAAGCCACCAAATCTCCAACGTGTCTAACTTTGTCCTGAGCCATGGCATGTTCGTCTTTGGTAACCGGCAATACTCCGAAACTGTTCACTGAGTCCAGACCGGTTGCTATTGCTACTACGCCCTCCAGTGCTTCAGCGCGTTTGGTGTTAATCGATTTGATTCTGGCATGGTGGTGTGGAGAACGTAGAATCTTGCCGATGAGTTCACCGGGTAACCTGATATCGTCTCCNTATCTTGCTTGTCCGGTCATCTTCCAATTAGCATCGACCAATGGTGTTGACTTCCCTATAGTGGTCCCTGTAATGTGGGAATCGTGCACGTGGGGGCCGCGAGGTTGTTCTTTCTGCCCCCCCCTGCTAACTGGAATGNGTTCTATGTCCTGTAAGCCGCTTTCAGGAGAGGAACCTCCGCTTCCAGGTACACCGAAATCCTGTTGTCCGGCGACGCGCTTTCCATCTTTACGCGTCTTGTCGAATGATTGCCTAGGTGCTCCACCCATGTTTTCACCTCAACGCGCATCACCCGGCGGCAGGGTCGGCTCATCAGGTCCGATTGGATGTGGATCAGAGGATGGTGCTGTTGGGTCAGGAGAACTAACTCCTTCACGCTTCATGTCAGCAGCCATCTTAACTGCATCAACGATTTGTTGGTAACCCGTGCATCGACATAGATTTCCTTCGATAGCATTCTTGATTTCGTGCTCATTGGGCTTTGGATTTTCTTCAAGAANAGCGGAGCAGACTACGAGGAAACCGGGTGTGCAGAAGCCGCATTGTGAACCGCCAGCCTCAGCAAAGCAAGTCTGAATCGGATGCAAGTGATGTCCATCAGATAAACCTTCTACGGTGGTAATGCTACATCCTCTAGCCTCCTCTGCTAGAGTCAAACATGACAATCTTGGTTCACCATCGACAAGGACGGTACAACAGCCACAAGTACCCATGTCACATCCTCTTTTTACCCCAAGAGTTCCTACTTGGTCTCGCAAGACATCGAGTAGTATTGCATTGGATTCAATCAGGTTTTCAGAGACTAGACCATTGACTTCTGCATTCCATGTACACGAAGGTGCTTTGGGCAACATTGCAACGTTTTCTCTGTCTCTCATGTCCGGTCGCCATAGGCGACCACGGGCAACCTGTTATTCATCCTTGTCAGTGAAGGTTGACAGAAATATTGCAGAAATTGTCCTACGGTTAGTTAATATTGATTCTATTTCATGACCATCATGATGACTCCTCGGAGGCACATTGCCCTCATACTCAGTCTGTTGATTTTTGTTCCTGGNTGTTTTGGTGAAGAACTCTCAGGTGAGCCAATTCCGGATTATTCATTTGTGGCAGATGATGGGGAGACCTATAGTAAGGATAGTATGGAGGGTAAGAAGTACATCATGCACTTCTCAGCAAGTTGGTGTCCAAGATGTTTCAAATCAATGCATAATATAACCGATGCCATTGATGAAGTTGAACTTCTGGTCCTNAATACTGATGAAAGCGATGCAAATAAGTTGCTACAATGGCATAATGAAGCGAACGAATCCAATAGCACACAAAACTTAGACGTTCCATTCATGGTTGGTGCAGAACTTGCTGAAAAGATGTCGATAAATGCNATTCCCACGCTGGTTTTGGTTGACAAGAATGGCAATATTGTTGATCAGTATGAGGGGGATATGACCGCCCACGATGAGATAATTTATTTCTGGAATCAGGCTTGAATTGTCATAACGAGTAAGCGGTATCTTGATGACTGCCCCCATTAGGGGGCAAAGTAGTGAACCCCATGTTCAGAGTGAAAGAGTTAGGTAGCATTGCGATGATTCTGTTCTTCTTATTGCCATCTGTGGCNTTGTTTGGAAGCGTANCCTCTGTTAGCGCAGAGAGTGTTGAAGAGGAAGGTTGGTGGGTTGATACCACCGTTGATAGAGATCGCGATGGAATCGGGGACATGGTTGAGTATCATCAAACAAATCCTATCTTTCTGGACGATGCAGGAACTTTACCCGTAATTGTCGATTTCGATCATACCCCTACGCAGCAGGATATCGAGATGCTGGAAAGGGAAGTTGACTTCAAAATGGAATGGGATCTGTATCTNATCGATGCAGTTAGCGGTCGCGTACATGTGCAAGACCTCTTGACCCTGAGAGACCTTCCTGGCGTTGTAATGATTGAGTTGGACGGGATTCTTGAGGTTCAGATGGAAGATGTAGTTCCCGTGCATGGGGTGGACCTNGCATGGGAAGAAACTGGTTACGATGGTTCTGGGGTTTCGGTTGCTATAATCGATACTGGGCTTGATGCTGAACACGTAGGAATAGATGATCTGGATGATGATGATTCGACCAATGACCCTAAGGTGGTAGCTTTCTATGACGCTATAGCCTCAGCCAGTGTTACCAATGGNACTACTGCNCCATACGATGATCACGGNCATGGAACTCACTGNGGNGGAATAACAGCTGGAACAGGNGCNCCNGATTTCGCNCATATTGGAATTGCTCCCAAGGCACGCTTAGTNGGNGTCAAGGTTCTCGATGGAGGNGGAAGNGGCTCATTTNNTGGNGTTATGGCAGGTATGCAGTGGACNGTNGATGTTCGATACCAGTACAATATTCGTTCTGCTAGCATGAGTCTTGGTGGTCCAGGGGCCATTGAGTGGACCAGTAGTGAAGAAGACAGTGTTAACCGTATGGCCAATGAGATGGTTAGAGCCGGAGTGGCTCTTTTCATAGCAGCTGGAAATAATGGAGTTTCAGCGCAGATTGGAACGCCGGGTAGTGCAGAGGACGTGATTACCGTTGGTTCACTTGACAAGGATACAAAGATTGCAATATATTCGAGTCAGGGTCCGACCGAGGAAGGCCGGATCAAGCCTAACATTGCATTTGTTGGCTCCAGTGTTATGGCGCCAGAGGCTAATTCAGGAGATGGCTACGTTGGGATGAGCGGAACCAGTATGGCTACCCCCGGAGCAGCAGGACTTGGAGCATTGATGTCTCAGGCCAATCCAGACTTGTCTCCATTTGATATGCGCAACATTATGCAAGAAACTGCAACCTATCGCCAATGTCACTACATGGGTGCTAACGAACCGTGCGCCGAAGATTTGATTCCAAAGAATAGGCAGAACAATGTGTACGGTCACGGGCACGTAAATGCTCAGCCTGCACTAATGGAGGCTGCCGAGAGAAGTTATTCTTTCAACAGTAATATCAGTATCAATATTACAACTCCAACTTCGCATGATAGTTCGATTCATTTGACTTCAGGAGAATATATCGATTTGCAACTCAATGGTGCTGTTGATTCAGTACAATGGCGTTCCAATCATCTGCGAGATCACTGGGCCAATTTACACTCTTATGANCATGAGTCTAGCGCTGAATTATCACATNCNGANCTNTATCATCAGTTGGAGCACCTNCCNGGCNTAGAATTGCANGGNAATCATTCGATATCGATTAGAGCNATNAGNGGNACNTCNTCCTCNCCTNTNGTAACTGTTGATGTCATGTTGGTGGGCGAANTGGTCGAAGATTTACCCGAGGACTCATCTTCAGGAATGGGAATAATGCAAGTTGTTGCAATCAGTGCAGTCTTCGGCCTGCTTTTGTTTATTGTAGGATTGATGTTTGGCCGCAGAGCTATCAATGATTCTGAAATCATTGAATNATTATCACTATCCGGCTCATGATTTAAGGTCTTCACCTCAGTCATGTACCTGATTATTATGCCTGCACCTCCCCGTAGACCCGCTTCAAGAAAGAGAACTGCTGCTAGCGGCAGCCTTGCTAAACCCGCATCTCTTCTNGACCAATCGCTTGCAATTCCTGTCTCGAATCAGGTTGTACAGATGCCAGTTTCTGGTCAGATTCCATTGATTGAACGCTTAGCCCAATTTTGGTTATTCGGGGTAGCATTCATTGGATTGTGGGGGGGTTTGTTTTACATTGCATTTACACAGGGAGAGACCAATGAACGTTACTTGATGTTGGGATTAGGAGGACTTGCTACGGCCTCACTAATGATTTGGGCTGTTGAGTACCAAAGAAGAAGACATGGCGAATTGGCGGTAATGCATGATTATCTTCTAGGCATGGGTTTGTTCTTTGCCGCAGCCGGGGTCTTCTGGACTATACGGTGGGCAATGGCTTTCGCAGCTGATCCTGAAGGCCTATTGAATTGGGACTGGCTTGTAGATGATACGCGTCCGTTCACGGATGAAGGGTGGGCACCTGCATCCACTGGCATCTACATTCAAGGTGGTGCAGCTGTACTTCTTGGGTTTGCCAGTTGGTGGTATTTGGAAGTAAAAGAAACTGGGACGGGAGTCCTGTCTTGGTTCGTTGCTTCGCTGACTCCTTTGGCTCTACTTGTAGTAGGCTTAGGAACTTGGATGGAATGGTCCAATGAAACGGTCGGTTATGAATTNGGNATTGCAATCGTAGTTCTCAGCATCCTTGGTATGTGGATTGGGTTGCAGAGTAATCGAAGCCTCGTATTTTCCGTGGTTGCGGTAATCGCCTCGTTTATGCCGATAATCTATGAGTTGTTCAACGATGGTAGTGGNAGTGCCTTGTCTCTGATGGTATTCATCATATTTGCACAAGGACTGTTGGCAATTTCACCGCAATTGAAGGACGCGCAAGTGGTCATTGAGCGCGCATCTTTGGGTCTAGTTACCGCAGTCTTGATCGCAATGGCTTGGATGACCGGTGGCAATTTGACACTGCATCTTGGTCCAGTCAAGTTTGAAGCCGGAGGCGATATATCAGGTGCTGCAATTCTATGGTTCAGTCTGTTGATTGGATATTTTGGTGCGGTCAACATGAAACGCGTCCCATGGATGCCAGTAGGGCTAGCATTTGCCTTGTTCCTGATACCTTCGCCCAGTAATCAGTTAACNTGGGCAGTGACTTTGTTGATNCTACCATATCTCCTTTGGAAACCAGATAGTAGGCACTGGGTTAGGCAGGCTACATTCTGCTGTGCAGCATTTGCTTTCCTCATCGTTGATTGGATGAGTCATGCCGAGCGAACTTCGGGTGTACAATTTTGGGGTTCCATTGAAGGGAACTTGATCCATATCATCCCTCTGGCTTTGCTAAGTATTGGCGAGTGGGCACGTCGTATAGGCAGAATCTCAGGAAATTCATTCCGTATTGCCATGATGTTGGTCGTCGTATCTCCTTCGATGCTGATTGAAGCAAACAGTTTGATTCCATGGGCTTTCTCGCTATACCTGTTAATTGTTGCAGCAGAAGTGTCTCGTAGAGAAGTCGAGGGATTGAAGCAGCGCATGGAAGCATCATTGACGATTTTTACCAGTATGGCATTGACAACACTGTTGGCAGCATTTGGTCGTCTTGAGATTAATTGGCAGGGAATGCCGGAACTTGATGGATTCAATTTGGTATTGGCCCTTATCGCCATAGCATATTTCGCATTGGGTAAATTCAGCAAGGTGGATGAACTCGATTTTGGCCATTTACAAGCTTGGATGTTACGAAGCGGAGGCCGTCTTCCTGTATTCGACCCCAAGACTGGAGTGGTCACGGTCCCTAAACCAAAAGTTCAGGATTNAGAGAATCCAGATTGGTTGGCGAAGAGCTGGGGGCCGCTTGCTAAAGCCTCACTGATTGGCCCCTTGATTTTATTTGGAATTTCTTTGGCTTCGGTTAAACCCGATGCCTTGCTTGACAAGTATTGGGTCATCTTATTGGCTCTTCCAGTTGCAGTATTAATCTCGGAGGTATTGAACACTAAGGAGAGTACAGCAACTTCTAGGGCAGTTGCTGTCAGCATACTGTGGTTCTTGGCATTACCATTATCGATCAAGTTTCATGAGAATGGAAATTTCANAGGTTCTCTAGAAATGTCTCGTTTCTTATTTGATGCCATATTGTTGGCTGGACCATTGGCTGTTCACTTGATTCTCCAAAAGCGCGGTTTGACTGAAGCAGAGATGTCAAGGAATGAAGATTCAGTAGCTCTAATCGGATTGTTGTTGATTGGAACCTTGGATACGAGTGGTGGNTTGGTATTCTTCACGATGTTTGCTATTGTGGCCCATAATATNTGGCAACACAGTTTGACTGGAGTAGCTTATTTCGCTCCCTTCACGCTGTTGTACATGGGCACGCATCCAGGTATGCCTGGAGGAATCTTGAATCAGATATTGGGGACCGGAGCTTTGTCAGATTTGTTGCTAAGTTATGGTTACATGTTGGACTTCAGAGTCTCTAGAATATTGGGTTGGTTTGGTNTCGCATTGGCCTTGATGATGATTGTTAGAATAATTCAAGACCGACGAAACCCTCCTGAACACGATGCTAGATTATCGTTCATTTGGTCTGCTTTGGTACTGATGGTTTCAATGCAGGCAGTCTTGATTGAGGATGCATATCTTCTGTTGANTATGGTCACAATTATCGTGGTACTAGGCTGGGCAGCGGGTCGCAGTGAGGTATTCATTTTCGCCCCTTGGGCATATTTGATNGCTTTACCTTCTGCAATAGTTGCAACTGTCGATGACTTGAGTGATGGTGAAATAATGGGCTATTCCACTTTGTTATCAGGAATAGTTACAATGATTTTCTCATTGATGGCAAGAAATGGTTCGATGTTCAAGTTCAGTTTACCTGTAGTTGACACACGGGATGGTCCAAGAAATCTACTCCTCTATTCTACTAATAAAGATCGAGAATTTATTGAGAAGTATATGTATGGATGCGGATTGATTCTACTTTTCTTGTCTTTCGACATATACTATGGAATTTCCACTGTTCTAGCAGCATCATGGGTAACCTATGATTCCTACAAGAATGGTGAACGAAATTTATTCCTGTTTAGTCCGTTGTTACATGTCATAGCTTTGTTCAATGTAGAGAGGATGACGGATACCATCTCAGTGTTTGGTCAAGATGTTACTGGCTATGGCGGTTGGATTCTTGTATTGGGCGGTATTGCATTCTCAGTTCTTGCTTGGAAACAATGGTACCCCGAGTGGGGTTGGTCAGAGGATGGCTCCGATTATTGGGATTGGAACGATAGAATGGGAATGTTGGGAGTGATTTACTTCTGTATTGGAATTTGGTGGGCAGGCTTCGATTTCAGCACTTTGTTGGTCGCACTGATAATCATATTGTTTGGAGGATCAATGGTTGCTATCGATCCTGAATCTGCTTGGCGCAGAGCCATGGGTGTGGCNTCTTCTACATTGGGAGGTATCGTAGCCTTGGTAGGTGANCATGACCAGACTTTNGGNGGTATTGTNTTGATTATTGCNGGCCTTGCAGCCTTCATTCAAGCGGTCATGTATTTCCAGCGTTGGGGAGTTGGAATGGGCCAGATAACTGTCGAAGAAGGTCAAGTAGTTGCGGAAGCACTGGATATTCCACCTCCGGTGAAATCTGAAAAACCAGAAGAATCTGACTCTTCAATCACTGCTCCAATAACTCCCAGTATTGCTGNATCGAAGACAGAAGATGGGGATGAAGACGAGGAAGATTCACAATCTCCAAGATTAATTCCTGATGTTGAAGAGGCACCTGCGACCGAAGGAGTACTCGATATGAGTGAGATGAGTCCAGAATGCTCTGCAGCGGTAATCGATTTGATGAACGGTTTGGTTGATTCTGGACAGGGCTACAAGATACAACTCAATGAGAGTATGGCAAACAAGATACGTTCGGCTCTGTTGACCACCGATTTCAGCGGCTTCATTCCAAGAGTCAATTTCGACAATATGGGTAGAGCGGTTCTATCATTTGAGGCAGATGTCAGTGCCTAGTCCCAATACGCCTCGCGTATCTCCTGATTGGCCTGCATACATAGTTCAACATCAGTAGGTCTGTCTGGCATGGTTGCTGAATTGTTGAGATGGGCGTAAATAGGCATAACATTGCTTTCATTGACCACACCCCAACCCACTTGAGTACAAGGTGCGATTGGAGACATTGGTGTGGTTCCAGAAGTTGGGTCCCATGTTGTGAATGATGGATACCAACCGCTTAGGTTCAAGGCATCTCGTATCTGATCATTGGAGATTTTAGTGCTTCCATTGACTAGGAAACCGTCTCTTGCGCCTGATTCAGTGTCATTGAATTCAGCTCTTAACCACATAATCACTTTCGAAAGTAGTCCTGCAGTTCGAGGAGTTGCGAAAGATGTGCCACTTGTAGTGTGATAGCCGTCTATATCCTGATGGTTGGGAAGATATTGGGTCCAGTCTGCTGCCACATCGGGATATGAGCCACTCATCGTTTCTTTTTGGTCATCATCTTCTTCTGCATAGCCTGAAACTCCAATCGACCAAGGTGGGCCGGCAGTTGGGTCCTGAACTGCTGGAGATGGTGTGTTGTCTGCAGCACCAGTGTGGATCTTATCATTCTCTACCACAGCTACCCTTGTAGCATCCTCTATGCCCGGAATTGGAACTGAACCAATTGGGCCGAATGATGTGGTCAAAATGTCGACAAATGGGGTATTTGCAGCGGCTAGAACTGCAGTATCGCTGAATCCTTCGACGAAGAAGATGACAGCATCCGGATTGGCATTCAATACAGCTCCAGTGACTGCGGTTCCGTGTCCGTCAGAAGGATCATCGAGAATTAGAGTCCCCGAATCTCCATCTGGACTGGTGCCGATGATTTTAGTTCCAGGGAAGTATACCACGTCGCTGGTGGTAAGATTATTCCAGCAGGTTTCTTGGTCTGCAGAAAATCTCTCTTCGTAACTTCCATTGAATGTCAGGTTGCAGATTTTGTTGACGCCCAGCCCATCCAACAACCATTGTGGATAGGTGTCATTGGTTCTGAAGTGATCGTGATAGACGTTGATTCCAGTATCGATTGGTGCAACAACTGAGTAGGCTGGCCAAACTTCCTCTTCCGCACTCAAATCTTCGACAGTCTTCTTTTCGTCACCGAAGCAACCTGCCATGCTACTTGTAGCAATCAAGACCACAATCAGAAGGGCGATTGCAGAGCGCATGAAGGGTGCGGATGCCCACTCACTCAAATCTATTCCTCTTCATCGCTCGATACGATGACGCCAGCATCCCATGATGCTTCGAGTTGTTTCGCTCTCTCTTCAGTAAGACCCAATCCCTTGTAGGCGAAATCAAGCAACTTACGCTCATTCTCGGTCACTCCACCATCGTCAACCAATTCGTCATATTGTTCTAGATATGCTTGTTCGTCCTCGGTGAGCGATGATAGCAGTATTCGTAGCCCCATGTTGCAAGCAGGATGCGATTGACAGATTATCATGTCGGCTGCGCCGATGCAATCAAGGCGACAGACGTGTGGCCCGAAACATGCGGGATGATCTGCTTGTATGGATTGACCTTGAGATGACAGGTTTGGATATCGACAATTGTTCGATCATTGAAATTGCCACCGTATTAACAGATAGAAACCTGAAACTCATCTCCGAGGGGCCAAATCTTGCAATTCAATGCAGTGAGGAGGAATTAGCAGCGATGGATGAATGGAATACTTCACATCACAATGCGAGTGGTTTGGTAGAACGAGTCAGGTCTTCTGAGTATTCCATGTCAGCAGCGGAATCTGCAACTTTGGAATTTTTGAAAGAGCATTGTAGCAAAGGCAGTGCTCCCTTATGTGGGAATTCGGTGTGGAATGACAGGCGTTTCCTGCGAAAAGACATGCCTCTTCTAGATGAATTTTTACACTATAGACTGCTAGATGTCTCAAGTGTCAAGATATTAGCGAAGAGTTGGTTCCCCGAATTGGAGAGGTACCGTAAGAAGGGTGCCCATCTCGCTAGAGATGATATTCTTGAGAGTATCGAGGAGTTGANATATTATCGTGATAATATCTTCAAAGATNATTCTTGATTCTCTTAAGCACAGCTGCAACAACCGCTACGGCAATCTCTCCAGGTGATTCAGCACCGATCTCCAAACCGATTGGGCAATCGACCTCATCNAGTATTGGAGGGTCAATTCCTGCATCTATNGCGGCCTTTGAGAATGCGTTCCACTTNCTCTTTGAACCTATTACTCCAAGGCGCGTTGAAGAATCAATGATTTTCAGTAATCCGATGAGTCTGNCTTCATCTTCTTTCCAATCGTGCCCTAATAGCAGGATATCAGAGAATCTATTGATGGAATCGGTGTTTTCTGATTCAAGGAAGTCTTCTACACTGTTGNAATGTCTTTCTCGTGCTTCGGGAAATGCTACTGGTGAGGAAAATTCCTCTCTTGTATCTTGAACCGAATGGTCCCATCCCAATCCCTGACACATATGGGCTATGGATTGGGCAACATGCCCTCCCCCCATCAAAAGTATGTGCGGCATCGGCATTACGACCTCCATGGAGATGCTGACNCTGCCACCACATAAAGAGTCGAGAGGAACTACTTCAAGTCCCTTAGCACCTTTGTTGAGGCCATAGGTAGTTACTTTTCCTCCAGCCTTTGCCTGTTGAATCATTTCTTTCAGGGCATTGATTACTTTNAGTTCAAGNCCTGCNCCTCCAACTGTTCCAAACATCTCATTCACAGTCAGTGCAAGACGTGCTCCTACCTTCCCGGGTACTGAACCAGACGNTTCAATNACGGTCGCTATGGCAACGGGTTTGCCTTCAGATAGGCGCAGAGTAGACCATTCCAGAACCCGCTGAGTCATACTGCTGGCTGAGGCTTCTTGCTCAAGTGTCTTGCGACACATACCATTGGGTCAATTTCTGCAGATCATCTGGTCTATCCACATTCAGTGAGAAATCTACACCTTCGACTTGTACGTCGTTGAATTCCAGTATTTCTCTAAGCGATGCATTTGCCTCAGCAGACATAACTTTCCTGATTGCTTCTCTATCCAGAAGGACAGGATGACCGCCTCTACCATTATGAACAGGCCTTACACATCCACCTGCCTTGAGCAATGCTTCTATGGTTTCGAAGTTGAATCCCGGCCTATCTACAGGAACAATCAATGCTGCGGTGGGAATTTCAAGAGCCAGTAAGCCAACCTGTATTGTACCGGTTCTTCCGTTTTCAGGCATAGGATTGGTAACTATTCTAGATTCAGGCGCATTCAACATGATATCCACCTGTAGTTCCTTGCGGGTCACTATCACGATTTCATTGCAGGTTTTTTTCACAACCTCTAGAATCCGTTGCAACAAGGTCGAATCAGCGATTGGCAGTAGCGCCTTTGGGCTACCCATTCTCTGGCTGGCTCCTGCAGCGAGGATGATGGCTGCTACCATTCACAGTCCTCGCGTCATCTCTCTTCCAATGATCATTCGTTGTACTTGAGAAGAACCTTCGTAGATTTGCATGACCTTTGCCGCTCTCATCAGTCGCGCTACTGGGTATTCTTCAGAGTATCCATATCCACCGTAAACTTGCACTGCATCGGTTGCAACCTGCATGGCNATATCTGCGGAGAATCGCTTAGCATGGGCTGCTGATTCGGTATTCCTCCCTCCCGAATCTATCATAGATGCCGCTTTCCAAGTTAGTAGGCGTGAGGCCTCAATGTTGGTTTTCATGTCAGCCAACATGAATTGAATCGCTTGATGTTGGTGCAATTTACTGCCGAAAGTCTCTCTTTCGTCTGAATACTGAAGGGCGTGCTCAAAGGCCGCTCTAGCAAGGCCAGTTGCGTGAGCTGCAATATTTGGTCTGCTCATGTCAAAGGCTTTCATTGCGTTCAGCCAACCTTGNTTTTCTACTCCACCGAGTAGATTTTCGGCTGGAACCTTGACAGAATCGAATACAACCGAACGGGTATCGGAACAGCGTTGGCCCATGTTGTCCTCTTTCTTACCCAGGCTCAATCCTTCGCTATCCGCCTCGACAATGAATCCTGACATGCCTCGATAGCCTGCATCTGGGTCTGTCTTAGCGAGTACGAAGAAGAAGTCTGCATAGCCCGCACCAGTTATCCACATTTTCTCTCCGTTCAGAATGTAAGTANCTCCTTGCTTAACAGCATNGGTTTTGATCGAAGCAACATCCGACCCGGCTCCAGGTTCGGTAACTGCGTAGGAAGAGAGCGCTCCTTCGACGACCTTTCCAAGCCATTTCTTCTTCTGTTCCTCAGTTCCACCAGTAATTATTGGTGCAATGGCTAAGCTGGTTGCATAAGCAGCTGTAGCAAATCCTGGGTCTCCCCAAGCCAACTCCTCATTCACCACCACTTCTTCCATCGATCCAAGTCCAGCCCCTCCGTATTCCCCGGGAATGTGTAGGTTCAGTAAACCCAGTTCATTTGCAGTCTTGATCGCTTCCAGCGGATAGATTGATTCAGCATCCCATTTTTCGGCATTTGGGCGTATTTCGTCTAGTGCGAATTGCCTTGCCAACTCTTGTAGCATCTCTTGCATCTCATCAAGTGCGAGGTCTACCATGCACTATCCCACCAGCNGCGCGGCAATAAGAACTGCTTCTCAAGCAGTTATACCAATGTTCATCTTCAACAGGCCTTTGCCCNCAATATGGCTAGGGATTATTCTGAGGTCTTGACTCGAATCGAGTCCTTGATTGAAGGTGAAGATGACTTGATTGCTATGATGGCTACTGTAGTCTGCGAATTGCATAACGAATTCGAGGAATTTCATTGGACTGGGTTCTATCGAGTCGTTTCCCCGGGNCTTCTCAAAATTGGACCCTATCAGGGTAGCCATGGTTGTTTAGAGATCGGTTTCGATAGAGGAGTATGCGGTGCTTGTGCAAGAACCAAGGAAACCCAACTGGTTGAGAATGTACATGAGAGAGAAGACCATATCGCTTGTTCGTCAAGCACCATGTCCGAAATCGTGGTTCCAATGTTTGATGAAGATGGTGAGGTAATCGCCGTTCTGGATATAGACAGCGATAATTTGGCAGAATTTGATAATCATGACAGGTCAAATCTNGAGTCGATATGCGCGCAGCTATCGAGAAACCTCAGATGACGAGATAGCCTCTACGTTGCATCTCTAGTATCAACAGGAATAGAAGATACAGTCCTGCTAGAACTCCACCTTCCCAGCGGTTGAATTTGAATCCAGTCCACATGAACAAGAGACAAGCTGCTACGCCGATGATAGTTGCTGGAATGATTATCTTCATAATCAAAGGTACAGAACCTGAGGAGATGACCAAAGGAGATACCATCGCTGCAATCCCAATTGAGAGCATAGGGTCGGTAATGTTTGAACCGATTAGGGTTCCAACTGCAACACCTTGTGACCTTTTTGATGCCATCAGGGCTACNGTCAATTCAGGTAGNGAGGTACCTAGTCCAGACATTGTCATTCCAACAACTGCTGGAGGTACATCCATCGCTATTGCTATTTCACTGGCTATGGTCACTAACTGCGTCGCAGCATAAATTGCGAACATCAATCCAATGATTACCATCACAGTATAGGCTCCAGAGGTCCATCCTCGTCCTTGAGTCTTGACTTCAGGGACAATCTCCAGTTCATCTGTACGAATCTTGTCTTGATTCTTCAGCAACCACCAGATGTAGGAAAGATAGATTGCTACCAATAGCCCACCTTCAAGGCGCGTCAAATCGTTGCCCCAAAGAAGTAGTAGCGANAGCAAGACAACTGCTCCGAGCATCAACAGGCCATCTCGGCGAAGCCAATCTGGTCTGATTTCAAGGGGTCTGACCATGACAACTATNCCTAGGATGAGAGTTATCTGTACCAGAACTGAACCGAAGATGTTACCTATCGCTAGGTCGATCATTGCAGGGTCATCTGCGCCACTATATGCNGCGGTTGAAGTTACTAGAATTTCCGGTAGAGAAGTGCCAATAGATACGATGGTCAATCCGATTACTACTTCTGCAATTCCTGCTCTACGTGCCAGTCCCTTNGCACCTTCAATGAAGAAATCCGCAGAGGTGATGAGCAATGCTATTGCCGCCGCCAGTAACAACAGACTGATCCATGCAGCGTATTCTCCTGCGCGATGACTGAAAGTTTCCAGAACTACCAATGTGACGAACAAACCGCCAGTCAGTAGCATTCCATTCCAGTGTAGCAGTTCCATGACTCCTGCATCCTTCTTAGCGGATACTGATTCAGCCAAGGTCTGCGACATGCAAGATGGTCACGCATAGTGGAGCACATATGGATTGCCTTTGTAGGAAGTGCTTATTCACACATGCTGATTATTGTTTCAAGCACAAATTCAACGTCTGGAATCGTATGATTTTCAAGTGGTGGTGAAAATGGGACAGGTGTATCAAGAGCACCAATTATTACAGGTTTGTTTTCTAGCGACCAGAAGGCATCTTCCATTATTCGACTCTGAATAGTATGACCTAAGCCGCCACTCCATTGGCTTTCTTGAACGATTAACAGTCTTCCAGTTCTAGTTAGTGATTCAATACAGGTTTGGTAATCGAATGGAACAATGGTTCTTAGATCGATGACCTCGACCTCAATACCCTTCTCAGCTGCTGCTGCTGCAGCCTTGAGTGAGACGTGTAGCATGGCTCCCCAGCATACTAGAGTCAGGTCGCCGCCTCCACGCACCACTTTGGCCTTACCAAGAACATGTCTTCTGCCTTGGTTAAGAGCAAGTTTTACTGGTTCTGTATCGACTTTCTGGTTGATCATATCGCCCCATCCGGTCAGGCCGCCGCGCAATCCATACAGCCCGATATGCTCGAGGAAGATTACCGGGTCATCTAGTTCGGCAGCCTCGAGCAACAGGTCGTAAGCATCCTGAGGAGTTGCCGGAGCAACCACTACCAAGCCAGGGTCGTTGGCAAACCACGATTCGATGATGTTTGCGTGAAATGGCCCACTACGAGTGTGCCCCCCCAATGGTATGCGGACAGTGAGTGGAACTTCAGCCCCCCACCTCCAACGCAACATTGCAGCGTTGTTCACCAGGGCATTGAATGCCAATGCTGCAAATCCTCCGAATTGAATCTCCGCCATTGGTCTCATGCCATGTAATGCAGCTCCTGTGGCTGCATTGATAATCACGGCTTCAGACAGAGGCATGTCCAGAAGTTTATCCTCATGTCCTGCATTTTTCAGGGCCAAGTTCATTCCGAATGCACCTGCAACCTCCATGTCTTCTCCCATGAAAACGACTTCTTCGCCATGCCTTTCTGCAATCGCAACCATTGCTTGTTGAATGGCGCGAGCATAGGTCCACGAGCCACTGCTTGAGTCGAAATCCACATCAACTTCTCCAGAAGAAAGAACCGCTTGTGCTTCAATACCGCTTCCATCTCTGTTCAATCTGTCCTGATGAGTGTCTGCGTCGTGTAGACTGGTTACTCCGAGAGTGACAGTTTCTGGTGCTGGCCAAGACATCGCTTCAACCTCCACTCTTGCTTGATCGGCTCTGTCTTGTTCTTCATCTTCGATGGAAGAAATCTCATCTTCTGACACTCCCATNCTCAATAACAGTTCTTTGTTAACTTCTATAGGGTCTTTGNCGGCCCAGTAATCAAGCATCTCTCGGTTTACGTATCCAGGTGGGTTACCGCTCTCTGCTCCAAGATAGAGATCATCATGGTGATGTGCATGACCGCAACCACGCATGGTCTCAACGTGAATCAGCGTAGAGCCTCCTCCTTGAATGCTGAATTCTCTCGCAACCGCAACCGAAGCATGCCAAGATGCTACATCAGAGCCATCGATACTCCACGATGGAATTCCCATAGCAACCGCTTTGTCGGCCCACAATTCTACTCCCGATTGATTTGTAGAAACAGTGTCCAATGCGATTTGATTATTCTGAAGAATGAATGTCATAGGCAATGATCTAGTACCTGCCAGATTAATCGCTTCCCACCATTCTCCGCTACTACTGGCTCCTTCTCCAATGCAGGCTACATGGAATCTGTCCACTTCGCTCAATTTGGCGGCCAGTGCCAAACCAGTCATCGTGGCAGAAGCGATTGGTAAGGGAGCAGTAGGAGGTAGTACTCCCCTGTGCCAACATCCAATATGCAGGTCTCTGCCACCTGCTTCCATACCGCTCCAACCTCCATCTTGATTTGATGCTGATTTGCCCATTTGCGCAGCCATGACATCCTTTGGAGTATCTCCCATGGCCAAAGCGAGTCCTACATCCNTGATCATTGGGGCAACGAGGTCTCCTTCGTAACCTTCGCCGGGGCGNGAACCTGGTGAGGACTCCACTTGCCTATTGAGAGCAGTAGCAACTGCTACAACTCCTTCCTGCCAAGTTGATCGGAATCCTTTACCTCCAAATTTCCCTCCATCGGGAGTTTCCATACCTTTGGCAAAAATATCCTTGAGATGCTCATCCAATGCACGCGTACGTAACATCAACCTCTGCCATTCTAGTCTATTTTCCATTTTGATTGCCATGTAATGAGCAATTCTTCGGAGGCATAGAGCGATATCGATTAGGAATCTTTCACCTCGTCTATCTAGGTGTTTCTCAAGGTCTCGGCGTGGTACTACTTCTCTATGTGCATCTTTATCCAATGAACTTTGATGTAAGCGAATGCTTAGTCCTCTGGATAACGCGTCTAGAAGTTCGTTGCTGAACGAATGCCATTTCCGTCCATCGAATTGGTTGTTAGATGCCTGAGACTGTAATTGGTCCCAAGTAGTGGCAACTTTCTGAAGATGTCCATCATGCCTTTCAGCTACAAAACGCAGGACNTCAAACCTCGCCTCATCGGCAGGTAGTGGATTGGAGAACTTCAGAGCTTTTTCCGGACGCCACCCACGTCCATTAATGTCTGGAAATCCGACTTCGCTCATTGGCTCCCCGAATCAAGGCGGGGGACTCGCGTTCAAGATTGCTTCTCATTCGCCTTCATCCGGCATTAGGGCCCTTCTTTGCATCTCTTCATTGTAGCAAGAGCGCAANTCATTGCGATTTGACAGAGTCATAATCATGCCACAGACTCCAGGGATCGCTAATAGNCCAAGCGATAGAGACCATTCTCCTGTCAAATCATGCAAGGCGCCAATGAATAGTGGTCCAATCAATGTTCCAGCCGCCCAAGCAGTTCCAAATGCTCCAAAGGCGAGTCCCGCACTTCCGCGCCCGTAAGCACGAGTAGTTGCAGCGTCGATCATTGGTAGCATTGGAATCTGTGCTGCTGCTACAGAGAATTGGAAAATTCCCAGCATTCCAACTATCAACAAGATTCCGACTTTGCCATCGATATTTGAAGAAATTACTCCAGAAGCAACTAGTCCTGTAATCACTCCAGTCCAACCGACAATCATCCAACGCGTTGGCTCAGTGCGGTCGACAAGTCTACCCCACCACCAGCCACCTATTCCTTGCAATANTACCAGAACCAAAAGAACCAGACTGATTTGCCCTGGTCCCATGTTCATTGGNGGTTCTGAGAGCAATAGTGGAACTCCTGCTTCTAAGGCTCCAGTTGCCAACGCTGAGAACATGATGAGTAGGCCTATTCTCAACAGAACAGGGTGAGCGATGAATTCCTTGATTGGAACCTGTTCCAATCCTCCTTCGCTTTGCCCATGTCCGATTTCTTTTGAGGCATATAGAACGATAGGTAGGGCTAGGAATGTTATCCCAGCCAACAATAGGAATGCGCTTGATGCTCCGATTTCAAAGGCCCATCCTCCTATGACGGGGCCCAAAAGTGCACCCACGGTAGCCATGCCGATTAACGAACCAGCTGCTTCTCCGAAATTATGTGGCCACAATTGACTTGCGGCTGCCAATCCCGCCGTCAATACAGCAGCACCAGATACGCCGTGGAAGAAGCGAGCACATACTAGGACCCAAAACCCTGAGCCAGGAAGTGTCGATTCAAGTAATTCCTCAGTTGCTACAAGGTATAGTAGAGAGGCTCCAATCAACATAATAATAGAAACCGAAATTACCCTTCCCGCACCNAACCTATCCGTTAATCTTCCAGAAANCGGTCCTAGAATCAACAACGGTAGGGCCCATATAGATACCAAGGCAGTNGCTTCAATGCTCGATAGTGCGAATTGNTCTTTCCATTCAGGAAGAATAGGAACAATGTAGGCATAACCGAGGAAATCGACTATGAATGCGGTAAGTAAAGCAGAGAATGCTAAGCGATGGCTTTGCGCTTTGTTATTGAATGAAGGAACCCCTGCCATACTATTCTCTCCCGAGGTTTGGTATTCAACGATTACCATGTTATCAGGATTAATCGCTCATTCTTCNTCCTCAGGTGCACTAGGCAGATGTAACATGACATCTGCCAACATCTGNGCGCCATCTTCCAATCTAGTCATCAAGGTCATGTCTGTAAGGTTGTCAGGTCTAGCGATGTCAAATAACAGATCTAGAACATAGCGTATTGAGAGATGAGTGAAGCGCACGACCTCTGGGTCAACGCTCATCTGTTCATCTTCTGGTAGAATGCTGATTAGGTCAGGTAATTCAGATAACACTTCATCCATTNCTTCNTCAACTTCTTCGGCTATGTCATCGGCTTGCGCCTGTAACATCTCATCCATCGTCATGCCGATATTCTTGGAGCTGCTCTTTCGGGGTTTTGCTTCTCCTCCCAGTTTCTCAGCCTTCTTGAGACTCTCATAGGATACAACTTCTTCATCACCATCTGTTGAAGAAACTCCATCTTCGACCAATTTACCCAAAGCTGCTTTGAGTAATTCGGATAATACCGAGGGGTCGAGGTCCAAATCTTCAGCAAGTTCCTTTTCTTCCAGTTTGGNGACAATATCGGAAACAAAATCATCGTTGATTACATCGGAACCTAGCATATTGGACAACATTGGAAGGGCCCAATTNGGGTCATTCATCGATACTCCAACATCGAAAGTTCCCTCTCTGCTTCCAATGGCTCCAACTTCTGCCGGAGGAGGAACAAATTCCTTGCGAGAATGTTTGTGCAATTGTTCAATCAATGATTTCATGTTCAAGGGTTTTGACAACACTTCTGAGATGCCGGCCTTGGCAGCGGCAATCATGTAATCCTGTGATGTTATGCGGGACAGAACCACAATTCTGCATTTGAATGCGAATTCAGGATCAGACATCAAACGTTGAGATGCATCGATGGGGTCTCCCGTTTTCCATTCACCATCCATAACAACGACTTCGGGCATTACNGCTAATGCGGTCGCTTCGGTCTGTCGCAGGGTTGAGCCGCGGGTTACATCGAAGCCTTCGCGCTCAAGAGTATTCGCCAATAGATTGCGGCGCCCTTCGTTCTCATCGGCAATGATGACCTTCGCCACTGTGGCACCTCAGGGGTCTTGGGCTCCCCGATGCACATCAAGATGTCCCATCATTCAGGTCAGTATCGTGGGATGCTGGCATCGACTTGTGTTGACCAACGATCGATTCCTCCATTGAGGTTGAATAGATTGGAACGGTCCCACCCTGAATTAATCAACACCATTCCAGCCATCAAGGACCTTCTACCATGGTGACAATAAAGCAAGATGTCTCTATCTTTGGGAATCGAATCGAGATGTGATAATATTTCGACATGTGGAATTAAGTCATCCACCATGTGAAGCGAAGCGATTGCAGCCTCACCTACGCTACGCACATCTAGAACGTATGGTTTCCAATCATCGTCCATGCGCTGTTGAGCAACCACTGGTTCAATCTCGTTAATCATCGAATCCTCTCCAGCACTGCTCTGTTCTTCAACTTCTGCTGCTTGACAGTAGCCTTCTATGTCGAGTAATTCACTCACCTTTTTTCTGTTTGGATCATGGCTCGCCTTCAGGCCTCTGAATCGCATTTCCAAAGCATCGTACAATAACAGGATACCACTGAGGATTTCTCCAATTTCGAGAATGACCTTTATCGCTTCATTGGCCTGAATACAACCTATGACTCCGGGAAGTACTCCAAGTACTCCGGCTTCTGCACAGGATGGTGCCATTCCAGGTGGCGGAGGACGCGGGAAAATATCGCGATAATTTGGTCCACCATTATGATTGAAGACACTTACTTGGCCTTCGAATCTATGAATGGAGCCGTATACCCAAGGTATTCCGAGAATTTCACAGGCATCATTGACTAGATATCTAGTAGGAAAGTTGTCGGTTCCATCAATTACTAGGTCATGTCCTTCAAGTATCTCCATGGCATTGCTTGCTTCAATTCTAGTGGAATGAATCTGTACTGAGATTTGCGGGTCCAATGCTTCGATTCTCGCCTTAGCGCTCTCAGTCTTTGCTCGGCCGACCCATGCGCTGTCATGCAGTACTTGTCTTTGCAGATTTGAGATATCCACAACATCATCATCGATTATTGTAAGATGCCCAATTCCAGCGGCTGCAAGGTAGAGTATCACTGGAGAACCCAATCCCCCTGCACCTATTACGGCAATACGCGCAGAACGTAACTTTGCTTGCCCATCTACGCCTACTTGAGGAAGGATGAGGTGCCTTGAGAAACGCTGAAGGTCATCAGCGCTCAATTCACCAGCCATGTTTGGGCCTCAGTGGACATTCTCTTCAAGCCAACGCTCGCAATCGATTGCAGCCATGCAGCCCATACCAGCAGCCGTAATCGCCTGTCGATAACGAGTATCTACCACATCTCCAGCCGCAAACACACCTTCTACACTGGTCATGCTGAAATCCTTGTTTACAATGTAGCCATGGTCATCGGTCTCTACTTGACCTTCAAGGAACGTGGTAATTGGTTTGTGTCCNATGGCGATGAATGCTCCAGTTGCAGCNATCTCTTCTGTCGAACCATCACGTGGGTCTTCGAGAAGTGCTCCAGTCAATCCATTGTCATCGGATAGCCAAGACTTCACTTGACGGAAAGGACGGATCTCGATTTTCTCGTTGTTTCTAGCCCGTTCAAGCATGACTTTGGAAGCCTTCCAGGTATCTCTTCGGTGCAGTAGAGTAACCTTCGAAGCAAATCTTGTCAGGAATGTNGCNTCTTCCATTGCCGAATCTCCACCACCGATTACCAATACTTCCTCGTCCTTGAAGAAAGCACCATCGCATGTAGCGCAGGTTGAGATTCCTCTTCCTTTCTGNTCTGCTTCATTCTCTGCATCTAGCCAAATCGCCTCTGCACCAGTTGAGATGATGACTGAATGAGTTAGATGTTCNTCNCCTTCAACGTAGACCTTGAATGGGCGCTCAGAGAAATCTACTCGCGCGACATTCTTGTCATGAACTTCCAATCCGAACCTCTCTGCTTGTTGTCGCAGGTGCATCATCATCTCTGGTCCTGTGATTCCTTCAGGATAACCAGGGAAGTTNTCTACGTCGCTGGTCAACATCAACTGTCCTCCAGACATGTAGCCAGCGAACATCAATGGCTCTAGCATCGCTCTAGCAGTATANAGTCCAGCAGTATAACCCGCAGGTCCACTACCGATTATGATGACGTTGCGTACCGCTTCAGACATGATTCTGTGCTGGCGGGTAGATTCCTTGAAGGTTGGCTTGACATCATTNCCGGTGTCCGATTCGACAGTAGGCATATAGATGGGGTTCTGTTCAATCAAACATGGATGTATTCAGCCATGCCCTTTGGGGTAGGCATCTGACCTATCGNAGGGTAGATTGGAGAGTGGCTGCAGCCATGGGGGTGCTGCCAGATTTGTTTGCCTTCATACCCTCCACAATATACCGTATTTCCAAAGGGCAACCCACGCAGAAGATTGACGAGAATACTGTGACTTCCGACCTCCCAGCCATAGCTTGGGATTTATACCAGATTAGTCACTCATTTATCTGGACCTTTGTCTTGTTTTTACTGATATGGGGTTCATT
>PBHQ01000033.1 GCA_002719475.1 Methanobacteriota archaeon
TTTACCCCAACATTCAATGCAGCAGCACAGTGTATAATCTCATCACAACCATCAACTGCTATCTTAACAGAATCAAGATCTAACAAATCCATTTGTACAATTTCTACTTCTCCAAATCGTTGAAGAAACTCTGCTTTCTCAGGAGTTCTTACAGCTGCCCTCACAACCCTTCTATCTTCAATGAGTTGCTTTACAACATGGCTGCCAAGAAAACCACTCGCCCCAGTTACTAGGATTTTCCTACCCATTTCAAGCCGCCCGCTTTGAATCGATAAAACTCTTCAAATCTGAACCGTATGAAACTCCAACAAATATCAACCAAGTTAGGAATGACATCCACCACATTCCGCCTAAGCCCCCGCTCCAAGGCTCCTCATCAGCAACTATCGGGCCACCCATCAAACCATAGAACAAAATCCCCAATCCTAACAAGGAAGAAATTGCAACCACACTCCATTTATCGATCATTTCCAATTTTTCTTCCAAAGGTGTTCCATCAAGAATTCCCCACCCGTTAAGGAATAACAGAAGTAGCCACAAACTCAGGACAATAATAGAGATCCATAGCACTACGCCCATCGTTGTGCTAGCAGCAGCCATCTCCGAACAAACAGGCCCAGCATCCCCCTCAGATTCACTCTCTTCGTCTAATTCAACACATTCACTCATCGAGATCGTCACTTCCATTCCTGCACCCCCAAAACCGCTTGTCACTACTTGGGAAATTTCAGTTAAGCCCATGTTGTAAACCAAATCAAAATCCTCTCCAATCATTACGCCCTCTCCCTCCAAATCACTCATATCCATTTCAGCAGTATACCATGACATTGAACCAAGACCGATGATTGCAACAATCAAGAGTACTAAGCCAGCAACACGCTGACTAACAATCCGATAATCCAAATCAGATGACCCTAAACCGTCAGCTATTATGGCCTTGAATAATGGTAACTCTCCTGAAGAATCACCGGAGGACTTCTTCGTAACCGTACCCAACGATATTGGTTCTGGTACATTTACAGCATCCGAACTCAACAATCTTTCGACTAACTCTGCTTTTTTCCCACCTACTGTAAGTCCTGCATCTTTCAACCGTTCCTTGAGTTGTGGGACCGTCAAACCTTCTAACTCCTCTTTAGAGACCATATCATTGCCAAAGAAACAGTAGTTATCAATCAATTGCCGGATGATTGTATTTCGGACAGTGAATGTGAGCGCGCCCTAATCACGCCAGCAATCACACCGAGCACCATAATTAACGCCAATATATTTCCAAGAATAACTTCGAACGCATTTATCAAAATTCCATAGACCAACCACAGAGCAAGGGCGGCTACAATAACCCAGAATGTTGGCAACGAAATTCCATCATGCCTTTTGTCAATCCACACCCTTTTGATTTGGGGAGCCCAGGCTACTATCCCCAACAGGCTTGCAACCAATCCAACAATCCTGATTATGTATTCGTCTTCCATAGCCGGGCGGTTACTTCAACCCATTTCAACTCAAGGCTCTCGCCTGATGACATGATGATCTGGATTGCTCAGCAGATCAATACCTACAACATGCCGCCATTTGACAATTGTATCTTCTCTTTTTCCAGCCCTACGGATTATAATTTCAGCATCCGGATTAACAGAACAACGCTTCACCTCATCGTCCCCCTTTGACAAAATCGCTTCACATTTTAATGGGCCAAACAATCCCTTCCAACTACGTTCAGTATTCATCACAATACGGTCATATTGCCTGCGCGAATCGAACAATCCGTGAATCACACCACTATCATTTGAAACAGACTTCAAATCCCCATTGTATTCTTTACCACCGTGCAAATGAACCAAGTCCCAAGTCCCAAGAGTTTCTAGCGACTTCACTAAATCGGCGGATTCTTTAGACAACCCCACTTCTTTGAAGTCATCCTTTTCACTAGGGAGTATGGATAACAAATCACTCTGTCTGAAACAATCATCTCGTTCCATAATATCTTCAGGAATTTCCAGATTGTTATTTGAAAAAACTACGAATGAGCGAATTTCTGGCATAGGCATGCCATGGTATTCTGCCAACACGTCTCCTTTGTGGGCGATTATTGCAAAAGTATCTCCATGATTCAATTCCCCCAGGTCATTTCTTCTGTGTTGAATAACATCATCCCCACGAAATTCCATTCTTCCAGACCAATGTTTACATTCCACCATCCAAACTTCAGCGGGGCCGACTACAACAAAATCGACTTCGCGACAACGTCCTTCTTTCGGAGCAGGAATGCGGGGGCCGTGAAAAACTCTCCAACACGTGTTTCCAATTCCCGCTTCAATCAATTGCCCAATTTGTGCTTCAGCCATGAACCCCGCTTTCTCGTGTCCGGCCACGGGGAAACGGCGTCTGCGTCGCCAAATCTCCTTGATTCGGCCTACGACCATGCCTCTTCGAAAGGCCCCTCTCTGATGATAATATCCACGCCCGCTATTTCAGAAGACTTGCTACAGAATCTACAACCAAATCGGGAGATGAACCGTCCCCATCGAGATCGGATAGAGTGGCTTCTCCGCTCAGAACCAAAACTCCAACAACTCCTGCTTGACAAGCCATTTCTATATCTGTATACAGTCTATCCCCAACCATTGCACATTGGCTTGGTTGCAACCCCAACTCTTCCACCTTGTGAAGGATCATTCCCGGGTTCGGCTTTCCACAGATGTGCTCTGGTCGCACACCAGTTGTGGCTTCGAACAATGCCATGTACGCTCCTGTGTCCGGAATACCCCCCTCTGGGGAGGGGCAGACCATATCGGGATGAGAGGCGACTAACGGCACCCCGCGATGAAGATGTATGGAAGCAGTTTGCAATTTTTCGTAAGTGATTTCAGTATCATAACCAAGCACTACATACTGAGGAGATTCCGAAAGGGTGTTTACTCCAGCATCTTCAAGCATCGAACGCATGCCTTCTGTTCCCACGAGGTATGTTTCATTAATCGAATTAGAAGCAAGCCAGGATAACAAATCATGTGTCGACAATAAAATGTCATCAGAAGTAGCAGGAATTCCAAAACCATGCAACTTTTTTACATATTCATCTACAGACCGAGATGAATTATTGGAGAGAAAAAAAGCCCGTACGCCTTTGTTTTTACATCGATCAAGAAAATCCAAGGCGCCAGAAATCAACTCTGAACCCAAATATATGGTTCCATCCAAGTCCAGAAATATTGCTTCAACCCCCTCAAGATCAGCGTCTACCATGTAGTATGCACCGGGTAGGCGGATGACAAGCCTTTCTCAGAATAGGAATGTTCGAAGCAGATACATCTTCGAATGTAAGTTGCCCTGAGCTTCTTTACTAGCAATCATATCAGTGAATAATTTCTGAATCTTCGGTTTTTTCGACGCCTTCTTCAAAACCCAATTGATCAAAAACGAATTTCTTGACATTTTCTGCAGTTTGTAAGAATTCGTCAATTCATCACCAAGCGCTTCCCAAATCTGATTTTGATATATCCTTCCAGATTCTAAAGTAACTCCCTCATTCTCAATAATTGAATCTACAGCAACCTTTGCTGAGAATAGAGCATTCCCAATTCCTTCACCACTAAACGGGTCTACAAGACTGGCAGCATCCCCAATTAACAATGCGCCATTTGCATATGCTCGCCGAGGTTGTAACTCGGCACCCTTGCGCGGAGAGCCGAAAGGTAATTGCCACCCCTTTCCACTGCCCTCAATCATCTTAGCATTGCGAAATCTGGGCCCTAAACTAGGGTGAGAAGAAACGATCTCAGCCTGCATTTCCTTGAGTTTACGCTTTTGCTTATCCAATTCAGATAGCACAACTCCAACCCCTACATTTACCACACCGTCCCCTACAGGGAATAGCCAGAAATAGCCAGGTGATTTATTGAGAAAATGAATCTCAATCGCCCCTTCTTCGGCTTCACACCCTTCTACTCCTTGCCAATATTCTCGCCACCCACCACAGTAATGTTCCCGATCAATCAGCGTCTCAGAGTATGCTTCTTTAACCACAGAACGCGCAACAGGGCAATTGAAACCTCCAGCACCAATGATAACCGGAGCATGCCACTTTTTCTCTTCTCTATCATGTGAAACTACAACTCCAGTAAACCGCCGAGCATCTCCACTTTCCCCCTCATGTAACATTTTTTTGACATTAGCACCTTGCACAACCATGCCACCATTTTCAGTAACTAGTTCAGTAGCCCGTTCAAACAACATTCTATCAAATTGGATTCGCGGTAATGAGTACCCCGCCTCCCTAGAATCAACCTCCTCTTTCGGTAATGGTATGTCTACAGTAATGCCCTTGGGAGAGCCAAAGAGAATACTTGTTACTCTGAAATGGGGATTTTTTTCCAACCTCCCCTTTACTCCTAATTTTGCTACATGAGACAACGATTTTCCACCAACAGCATCTCCACAAACTTTGTCTCTGGGCCATTTTTCCTTTTCGATCAATAACACCCGCTTCTTAGCTATAGCAAGATAACCCGCTGCCGCCGCTCCACCCGGGCCTCCGCCTACAACAATGACATCAAACCCGTCTCCATTTTTTGGCATGGGGCCACTTTCAAATGGCACTTCCCAAAAAGGAACATCCGTCATCGCTCCCTCCTCAGAGAAGTTACACATGAAAGTTGAGCAACAAGAGTATGCATATTTTACTGAGCACTAACATTCAACAGTTCTTGAAAAACATCAAAGGCATCAGATTGAATAGTTTGACACATTGGAATGGGCGTGGCCAAGAACACACTTGAATCACTTCAGTGGTTCACCCGTTTCTTAGACGAAACTCCTGGGGATGATGAGGAGGGCGGTCCTCCGCGCCGAGTCCCGAATGTTTGTTGGTCGCGTGTAAATCCAACCCCTCCTCCTTCTCCAAAACTTGAATTGTGGTCTAATGAGATGGCTGATGAGCTAGGTATTGAACGCCCAGATGGCCAAATTCTTGGAGGTGGAGAAATTGTTGCTGGCATGGATCCATACGCGCAAAGATATGGGGGCCACCAATTTGGAAATTGGGCAGGTCAACTGGGGGATGGTCGGGCCATAACTTTGGGAGAAGCACAAGGTAAGAATGGTATTTTGGAATTACAACTCAAGGGAGCGGGTTTAACTCCATATTCACGATTTGCAGATGGCAAAGCAGTACTCCGTTCTTCAATTAGAGAATTTCTCTGTAGTGAAGCAATGCATCATTTAGGCATACCAACTACGCGCGCCCTATCTTTAGTTTCCACTGGAGAATCGGTAATTCGAGATATCATGTATGATGGTAATCCAAAACCAGAACCCGGCGCAGTTGTGTGTCGTGTTGCTCCAAGTTTTCTACGATTTGGTAGTTTTCAAATCCATACTAATTCCGGAGATATTCCAACGTTGAAAGATCTAGTTGAGCACACGATAAAACACCATTTTGCAAACCATCTTGCAGACGATGATGAAGGACGCATCTCATGGTTGAAACATGTAGCCGCACAAACAGCGAAAATGATTTCTCATTGGATGCGAGTAGGGTTTGTTCACGGAGTCATGAATACGGATAACATGTCTATCCATGGACTGACTATTGACTATGGCCCATATGGTTGGATAGAAGATTTCAACCCGAGATGGACACCAAATACAACAGACGCCACCACCCGCCGTTATCAGTATGGGCAGCAGCCACAGATTGGGGCGTGGAATGTAGCGAGATTGCTTGAAGCGATTGGCCCGTTGATGGATGAAAAGGAGAGATTGTATGAGGTCCTTGAGACATATTATGACACCTTTGAACAAGAAAACAAATTCATGTGGGTGGCAAAACTGGGACTCTCTGAATATTTAGAATCGGATGAATCCCTCATCGGCGAACTGATTGCATTGTTACAAGAAGTAGAAACAGATATGACAATATTTTTCCACAAACTTTACTTTGTCAAATCACCAAACATCGAATCTTTGGAAGAAGCATTTTACGACCCATCATCAATTCCAGTAGAGGGTTGGAATAAATGGCTGGAGAAATGGTGGAATAGGATTAATGCTTCACCAAACCAAGAAGAAATGCGAAAGGCAAACCCGAAGTATGTGCTAAGAAATTGGATGGCCCAATTAGCGATCGATGCTGCCGAGAAAGGAGATTACTCAATAGCAGAGGAATTGCATGAATTGCTAAAAAATCCGTATGATGAGCAATCGGAATATGAAGATAAATGGTACCAGAAAAGACCCGAATGGGCCCGAAACCGCGTAGGTTGCTCCATGCTATCTTGCTCTAGTTGAAACCATTTTACAACCCAAATCGTGAAGGAATCAATCCATCCCCCCGCAATTGTGCAAACAGATATTTCCACACGCCGCCGTGCAGCAATTTGGTTGCTGTTCGTGACATTAATTTGGGGGGGAACATTCGTTTGGATGAAGAAAGCCCTCGACTCTGCAGCAACTCATCTTGAGGCGTGGGATCTTGCTAGTGTAGTTGGTTTCATGGTTTTAATTCGTTTTTTGGTGGCAGCCATCACATTACCAATATTCAGCACACGCGCACGAATCGCGCTAGCTGATAGGAGCGCATGGAAAGGGGGTACAATTCTTGGGTTGCTTATGTTCGGGGGCTTCCTAACTCAAATGCTCGCATTAAATGAGATAACCCCTGCAGTTTCGGCCTTCCTAACTAGCCTATATGTTGTCTTCACCGCACTCATTGGATTGAAGATGAAAAGCCACCCCTTAACAACAGTATTAGTGTCGGGAGTAATACTTGCTACATTCGGAGCGGGTTTTATTGATGGCCCGCCGCATTTAACATGGGGCTGGGCGGAATTACTCACGGTTTTCAGCGCCCTCTTGTTCGCATTCCATATCATTTTCACAGATTCTGTTACCAAAGAATTTGATCCATTAGCAGTTACTCAAACATCCTTTTTGGTAGTTGTAATCGCTTCCACTTTAACTCTTATTTTTGCGTTAATTTTCACTTCAGTAGAAATCCATATCCTAGATTTGTTAGGTTTGTTGATTGAATTTGATGTCCTCATATGGTTGCTATTACTCGGCGTTCTTGGCTCATTTGTTGCCATCATGATTCTAAATTTGTATCAACGCCATCTTCATCCGGTTCACGCCGCAATAATCTATGCCTTTGAACCGGTTTGGGCAACGATTTACGCCTTAGCTGAGGGGCTGAATGAAGCCACATTTTGGCTATTCATTGGTGGTGGCGCATTACTGATAGGAAATATTCTGGTAGAGTCGGGCAAGCGCGCTGATGAAAATCAAGAATCGGAATAGACTTTGGCAATGATGAAATCCATCCACGTTCAGCGATGCCCATGGACCTACCAAGGGGAGCGTACAACGACGTTGTTTCCGCAATCGGTGAAACGCCACTTATACGATTGAATCGTGTCACATCCCACCTTACTTCTTCTGAGATATGGGTCAAATTGGAAAGATGCAATCCGGGCGGTTCAATCAAGGATCGAATCGGTCTTCATATGGTTTTAGACGCGGAAAGAAATGGGCTTCTCCAACCAGGGGGCACTATTGTCGAAGCAACTAGTGGAAATACGGGGATAGGTCTAGCCATGGTTGCGGCACAAAGGGGTTACAATTGCATCTTTACAATGCCTGATAAAATGGCCCAAGAAAAGATCGACTTGTTGCGTGCAATTGGTGCAGATGTCCACGTTTGTCCAACAGCCGTAGAAAAGGAAGACCCACGTTCGTATTACGAAGTTGCAGCAAGGCTGGGAAGAGAAATTCCTGGCGCTTGGTATCCGGATCAATATTCACATCAAGCAAACCCTCAAGCCCATATTGAATCAACAGGGCCTGAAATATGGCGGCAATCTGCGGGAAGAGTAACTCATTTCGTTGCCACCATGGGCACGGGGGGGACGATTACGGGTTGTGGCAAGTCTCTGAAAGCACAGGCCGAGGCAGAAGGGAAACCAATGCCAAAGGTTGTGGGTGTAGATCCTGTTGGGTCGATATTGAAGGAATATTTTGAGAAGGGAACACTTGGAACTCCACATACATACATGGTTGAGGGTTTTGGAGAAGATTTCATTCCTCCAGCAACAGATTTCTCAGTTATTGATGAAATAAGGCAAGTCGATGATGAGATTTGCTTCAAAGCGACAAGAAGATTGGCCAAGGTAGAGGGATTGTTTTGTGGCGGCTCATGCGGCGGCGCCCTACACTCTGCGCTGGAGATTGCTGAAGAGGCCGAAGCCGCTGGAGAGAAGGCGGTAATCATAGTAATTTTACCAGATGCAGGCAACCCATATCTATCGAAATTATACAACGATTCGTGGTTGCGAGAAAATGGCTTTGAACCTGATAATTGGGGGCTTTAGATATGAAAGAACTGGGCGAATCCACACGTTCGGTACATGCTGGTTTTGAACCAGATGAGAAAACAGGTTCGGTACAAACGCCGATATTCCAAACATCAACTTATGTTCAAAGCGATTTTGCAGAACATACTGGATATGAATATTCGCGGACTCAAAACCCAACACGAGACGCTTTACAAGAAGCGGTGGCGATTCTCGAATCACCAGGCGTTAAGGCATACGGTAGTGCTTTTGCTAGTGGGATGGCGGCAATTTCGACAGTTACCCAATTGTTAGACTCAGGGAGCCACATCATTGCCGCCTCCGATCTTTATGGTGGAACAGGGAGATATTTCGATCAAGTACTTTCCAAGTTTGGTATCGAAACAACATACAGCGAACTTGGCCCCGGGGACCTTGAAGCGTGCGCTCAAGAAAACACCAAGATGCTATGGCTGGAAACTCCTACCAATCCTCTTCTAAATATTCACGACATTGTGGAACTTTCAGCTAAAGCCCATGAAAGGGGATGGTTAGTGGTAGTAGACAACACCTTTGCCAGCCCCGTTCTTCAGCGACCTTTGGAGCTCGGAGCAGACATTAGTTGTAGTTCATCAACAAAATATGTTGCAGGTCACAGCGATGTCATTTCTGGATATGTTGTCACACGGAGTGAAGAGTTGAACGAGAAGATACGATTCCTTCAGAATACGATAGGCGCAGTCCCATCTCCCTTAGATTGTTTTTTGATTCTTAGAGGAATCCGCACATTAGCAATCAGAATGGAAAGACATTGTGATAATGCAGAATATTTAGTGCAAAAGNTATCTTCTCATCCAAAAGTTACCAGACTCTTGTATCCTGGGCTTGAAGGGCATGGAGGGCATGATGTTGCAGCATCACAGATGCGCCGATTTGGGGGAATGNTTTCACTTGAAATTGAAGGAGGGGANGCCGCAGCACGCCGCTTTGCCAAAGCCAGTAAACTGTTTACTACAGCAGAAAGTCTCGGGGGTGTCGAGAGTCTAATCAATCACCCATGGTCGATGACACATGCTGCAACNCCGGAAGCGCGACGTTTGGAAGTAGGAGTGNCGCCTGGACTTGTACGCCTTTCAGTTGGAATTGAAGATGCTGAAGATCTTTGGAACGATGTCGAAGCTGCACTTGTCGCTTCATCGTGAAGGCAATTCATTATGCTCTCCACATTTTTTACGGAAGCGTTCCATAGCNNCCCCATACTCCTCTGCAGAAGTGCCATCATCAGATTCTGACAATGCCAAGATGGATTCAGCAGATCCCCATAATTCTGCAACGGAGTGAGCCCATTCCCCCCCTTTGTCCCTCGCAGCATTTTCGAAATGCCATTCATTTCCTGATCCCTTTCCCTGTGCAGTCAACCATGCCCAACCAAGGGCGGCGACCTCAATTGAACCACGCATTTTTGTTGCCATGGCATTGGCTTTGCCAATTCCTTCTGAGGCGGCTTTNAGAATCAAACCCTGAACCTCACCACACAACCCTTTCAATGTAATATCTGACCAAGGTATTCGCGCCAACTTATTCTTTTCTTCTTGCCCATCGATCACTTTACGCAAAAAATTGTTGAAAGGGGCGGGCCTTTCCAATTGTTTCTGCCAGATCCCATGAGCAACTTCTTCATCAACACCTAATTCTTCTAGTAATTCTAATCCGAATTCACTCCAAGAAGCTTTGAGGAAATTGTGCAAGGTTGTTGTCCTGCTTCTGATCACACATTCATCTTCTAACCACTCTGCGCCACCCTCGTTATCGATAGCAACCCCTCTCCCTTCTTCATGAAGCCTGGAAATGATGAATTTCACCGCTCTTCTCTCATCCTTTCCTCCAGAAAAAGCATCCAAACACCCATCGATATCGTCTTCACTGAACCAAGCATCGCCTACTACAAATCCTCTATCTAGATTAGCAAGAAGCGCTTGCTTCAACATCATCCATAAACGGCTTTCATCCACACCAAGATTTAGCCATGCATCGAATACTTCCTGCACGCGTTCATCTGCGGATTCTGGCAGNGCTTCTTCTTCAGGCCACCCATTAGGGCGCCATTTCAATTCAGCATCAACAACAGAACTGATCTTTGGAGGCAACATTTTCAATGCCAATGGTTGAATGAACGGGTCTTTCCCCCCGCGCTCTTCTAACAATGANCCTTGTATACCAATAACAGACCCTTCTTGGAATTCTAAGCGGATATATCCCNCCTCTGTATCGAGCCCCTCGGACACAATATCTCCATCCAATTCCCCAATGATGTGGCATCCATTATTCTCAACACTCTTGTATTCGCTTTTCTTTATTCCATCTTGAATCCACTCAGTTGGAACCTTTGCTTCATTTCCAGTACAAACAAATCCTCCTTTCCATGAAAAGAAGTACCACCCCGCTTTTGCATGCTCTTCCCAAGGNAGTAATCGGAGACGAGGATTATGGAAATGCTGTATTCCTACCATCGCAGCAGGTTTCGCATCCCCCTTTCTTACAAACGCACCATTACCATAGATTGGATGTTTGAAGGTAGCCACCATTGAAATTTCATCGTCAAGGGCCGCCACCAACGATCCAGCCAACGCTTTAGCGATAGAATCTCCNTTGGCGCCTTTCATTCTTTTCGCTAACCAACTTCTATTGGTTCTATTTTCGATAACTTTTCGAATTCTTTTGAGGGATTTAGTGACAGGATCAANCCGNCCCCAAGCTAACTTTCCAGACCATACCATGTCAGGCATTACCTTCTCAGGNTCATCCAATAAACCGCTCAATTGTTTACGCAGTCTCTTTTGGGCGTCGGCAGAGGCTTGCTTCGTTCCACGCATGCGCATTCTCTGGTTTTTCTTCTGACCAGGAAACTCCACTTTTGAAGGTCCTGCCATGTCATTTCTCACCCCAAACGATTGCCACTCAATCCATTCCGTGCGGGCTTCCTACTTCAATTGAGGCGCTTCAACGCCTCTTCCTCGAGTCCCGATAAGGGGCCTAAAATAACCAAAGAATGAATTCCATCAATATTCAATTCCTTCAATTCNTTTAGAGTTCCTAGATTTACTTCTTGTTCACTCCTNCCCATATTCGAACACATTACGCCCANAACGTCGCCAATTCCATTACCAATTAAATTCGAAAGACCGGCCTTNCTCAATTGNATTTGTGNCGTATGTTCTTCCTCCTCGAATAAATGAGGAGGAGGNTCATCATCCAACCTCTCAACCATTTTGTGAATCGCTTCTATTGCTTGGGCGGGAGACATCGGTAGTGGTTCATCCACTCCCTTTCCAGTTGGATCGAGGTCTAAGAGAACCAATGTGTGCAACCCTAATTCAAAATTATCCGCAATCAATTCTAATGGAGAGGTTGGAACATGTCCCGAATAGGGGAATGGGATAGTTACTTGCCTACCGAATTTGTATGATTGTAAGCCTATTCCTGCACAAACAAGTTCCACAATCGAAACAGCATGATGAACTTCAGCGTGTATCTGTTCATCTTTGCANCGTAATAACAGATCAACGTGAGTCGTCGCTTGCAAGGGGTCCCCAATCACCATTAGCGCCACACTAGATGTCTTTGCTAAACTCAGTAGAGTCTCCGGGTTTTCTACAGCAGGACGTCTAATGACCGAATAAGTTCCTACAATTGTTTCCAACCTAATATTTTCATCACTATCAAGCAAGGATGTATATCCTTCTAGGAACCTATGTTCACAAGCCGCTGCAATGCGCTGACCCCCAATGCTCATGTTCAATGCAGAACCGACACCAGTCCCAATTAGGTATAACCCGTTCTCAAGAACCAAATCCTCCGCCAAGGTCAAGCGACGCCCTCCATTGGGGCCGTTGAGCAACATGCGCCATTTGAGCGTGCCGAAGCGCAGAACAGAGGAATTCAAACACCTCTTGATTGAAAATCAGTGGTATGCTAAAGGGTACAGAATATTGTCCGATGAAGAATGTACNCTCATTCCAATTTCTGATACAGCACCCNCCCCCCTCCCTCCNCCNTTCNTAGGAATTCCAATTGTGGAAGAAATCCAAGAGGCACCATTACCACATACTTGGCTGGAACATCTCCAAGACTACCTTCCTCAATCAGTAATTGATTTGCATNAAGGAATGTGGCCAAATTCACAGGAACAACTTGGCGATTTAGTGATTTTCAAAATAGATCGAGAGGTTGAGAAATACGCCCAACAAGTCGCTTTAGCAAAAATTTCCTACGCAAAAAAAGCCAGGCTCGTATTGAAAGATTTAGGGGTGAAGGGTGAATTCAGAGTTCGGGAATTAATCCCCCTNGCTGCAAGATTGNATGGTGAAATTNTAGACTCNNCTGGAATAAGTGCTTTNGATGAAAANGATCTGAATNAATTGACATCAACAAAGATTTCAATCAAAGAGAATGGGGTTTCGATTCTTCTCGACCCTTCTTCAGCATATTATTCAAATCGACTTGCGGGAGAAAGGAGACAAACTGTAAACAGCGCCTTGGAACTTAGGGAAGCCTTGGGCCGAGAAGTGAATGTAGTGGACCCTTATTGCGGAGTCGGGCCTGCTATNCTGCAATTGAAAAATGAGAAGGATTTACTGAACGGTGTGTTCGCAAGCGACTTGAATCAGGCNGCNATCGATCTATTCATTGAACGACTNGGAAGTGTGCCTGAAGACTGGATTGTAGAAACGAGGGATGCATTGAAACTTGGAGAAGATGATGGTTTACTTGGGCGATTTGACATGTTACTGATGAATCTCCCTCATGATACACTTTNTCATCTCCCCCTTCTATTNCCATTATTGACAAAGCAAGGCCCAAGATTAGTTCGAGGTTGGTCTGTAGTAAAAGAAGAAGAAATCTTCCAACACGATAAGAAATTGAATTCGATACTTTCTGAATACGGTTCCTTTAGCAAACCCGTTGAATCCTCAATCCGCAGACAATACAATTCCACTATGGTGTTGACAAGNTTCGAGGCAAGATTCGGCAATTGGTGATTAGGGCCCCGTCATCCTTAACGCACAGCATCCTTTCGCATGGCTGATGTCAGGTACTAAAGTGAAGTGTCATTGNGGTAATGAAATTGACATTGCAGGGGTTGAGCCAAGGATCGGTGGAATAGAAGTTTACTGCGTAGTATGTGGNACCGTTACNAACCACTCGACATCTTGAGGCGCCCGCGCCGGGATTTGAACCCGGGTCGAGGGATCGACAACCCCTCATGATAACCCCTACACCACGCGGGCAGTTGGGAGTTCGGCGACAGGAAACGTGTATTTAAGCCGCGTGCCGTGGCCCGTCCGNGGCGGAACCGGTGTCGAACAGAACATCTTCTCAAATTGCTAAAGACGAGGAGCAGCAAGCAGCAGCAAACAACCTTTTCGCTGCTGGATTCGGTGATGCTCAAAATGTAGTTGGAGCGCANCCCCAAGATCCACCACNNCAAGATCCCATATCTCAAGACGCTTCAACCCAAGACGACCCTGTAGGAGATGGCGTTGAGGAGCCAGTTTCGGTTGAACCNGATGATGATGCAATGGCAGCAATGCTCAATGCTGCCAGCACCATCGGCAGCCCGATGCCGCCCGCTTCGGAAGATGGCCCCCCNGGCCCNCCTCCTACGGGGGGNCCTCCCTCCNGCCCCCCCACNGCCCCTTCTTCGGGCCCGCCACCATTTCCATCACAACCTTCGGGCCCGCCNCCTGCTGGAGGCCCACCAGATTCACCACCAATCGGTGACCCCCCGNCCCCCCTCCCTACTGAAGGGCCTATGTCTGGCCCTCCCGGTTCACCACCAAGTGGGGGCCCTCCCTCCGGCCCACCTTCAGAATCCCCCTCNGGCCCNCCGGAACAACTCACAGGGCCCCCAGGCTCTCCACCAAGTGGCCCCCCTCCTTCGGAGCCTGTTGAAACTGCACTATCCTCCCCTCCTCCTCTCGGCGGCCCCCCAGATTCACCACCAAGCGGCCCCCCTCCTGATTCACCACCAAGTGGGGGTCCCCTGTCTGGCCCCCCNGACTCCCCTCCAGCTCCTGAAAAAATCGTGAAAGAACCTCTCCCCCCCGCTCCTGAAAAAGATGTTTCAGATATGGTTTCACAAGCATTAGATCTTGCGGCAACCTCGGCAAACAAGATTGCTAATTTGGAAGCAGAGATTGAAAGATTGCGAGGCGCATTAACAGGAACTGCAGAAGTGATATCAGAGATAGAGGAACAACCAATGCCTCCAGTCGTGGGGCCAGATTTTGTCATACCAGCTCATATGGTTGCAGATTTTGTCAGAATTGGTAGACAACTTCACCGTGAAGGTTTGGTACATTCAGATGTAGGGGCCGTCGCAATTCTGAATCCCGATGAGGCCGGATTGATGCACACTTCAGTTGCTGGAGCAATNATTGGACAGATGAATGAGACNGACNTCACCAGCGGAAGGTTGGGTCAATCCCCNCCTCCTGATGCACCCGAACAGTGGCGTATTCTCGAAGTATTACTTGCATCCAAATCATTGCAAACAAAAGGACCCGCNGCTTGTTTACACACCCANCCNCCATATGCTACATCTATATCCTGTGAACAAGATTTAATCGTCTTGAAACCAATTGATGAAGAAGGTAAGAAGAACCTTGGAAATATTGTCATCGTCGAACCCGACGAGGACAATCAAGATGAATACCTCCGTCAATTAGCCGAGGCTTTGAAACAAGGGAATATGAAAGCGGTAGTAGTCAAAGGGCACGGTGTATTTTCAACCGGAAGTAATTTCGACGAAGCATGGAGATGGGCTTCTGTTATCGAACATAGCATGCGAGTCTTGATGCATGCTAGGCAAGCAAATTTGAGAGTTTGATCAGACACAATGTTTGACGAAGTTGCGAATGATTTCCGTTCCATATTCCGAATCGTTGACCTCTGGGTGAAACTGTAGTCCGAAACGAGTCCCTTCCTCATTTTGCATGGCCTGAACTTGACATGACTCACTGCTCGCGGTAATGTTGAAGCCATCGGGCACTACGTGCACTTCGTCGTTATGCGACTCCCAAACTATCTGAATTTCAGGCGTATTTTCAAACAAAATACCTCCCCCATCTACCAAGCGAATCTCCATTGCGCCAAATTCTGGTTGTGGAGCTTCTCTAGCCCCTCCTCCATAGTATCTAGCCATAAACTGGTGTCCGGCGCAGATTCCAAGAATTGGAATATCCATCTCGAGATATTCGCCACATCTACCTAACTCTCCAGTAAGCCCAATACGCGCCGCCCCTCCGGAAAGCAATAACCCATCTACTTCTCGTAATTCATCAACCGGGGTCGAATTTTCAACAATCATCGTATCAACACCAAGATGGCGTAATACGCGCCATTCCCGATGTGTCCACTGTCCACCGTTGTCAATCACATCAATGACTAACTTCTTTCCATCACTCATTGCCAATTGCCCTATGCATACGAACCATGAATATGCCGCACCCATAGTCACTTTACCGATTCTTAGCATGGGACAGGTTCAAAGCGGGGGGGTAGGTCGCCGTGCACCGAGGGAGACCGATGGCGAGTGGCGAAGTCAATTACAAATGCACATTCTGTGGCAATGTTGAATCCTTTACACCGGATATGAATGGAATCAGTTGCAAAGGGTGCGGTAGCAGGATTTTCATGAAAGCTAGAAGATCTGGGCACAAAACATTGGATGCAGTCTGACCGAACAGGTCTTGACCCACCCCTTTATCGCCCCATGAGGCAGATGGCTAGAGAGCGCGTCAGCACCGGTACTCCCTTTGAGCAGGTTGCGAGTTATTCTCGGGCGATTAGAGTTGGCAGAACAGTCCATATTTCTGGCACAACAGCAACAGATCAAGAGGGCCGAGTGCTTGCAAAAGGAAACGCTGCAGAACAAACTAGAATCACTCTACAAAGGATTGAGGTCGCATTGAAAGAAGTCGAAGGCAAGATGGAAGATATAGTCAGGACCAGGATCTATGTGGTTAACGAAAATGATTGTTATCGAGTAATGAAATCACATGGAGACGTTTTCAAAGATATCATGCCGGCAACAACCCTTGTTGTGGTCAAAGGATTGGTAGATCCAGAAATGTTGGTTGAGATTGAGGCTTTAGCAGTATTATCAAGAAATTGAAACACCCACTAATCACAATTCTTCATGAACCGTGGATGAATTAAGTAACCCGAGGGTAGATGGCTAGTTGGTTGGAGACAAGGGCCCCGCGTAGATTTGACGATCTAGCGATGCCTACAGATATTCGTAACAACATAGAGAAAACAGCATTATCTTCAACCTTTCCTCATTTACTTCTTGCTGGCCCGACCGGGGTTGGTAAGACAGCAGCAACGAGACTTCTTGCTAGGCAAGTATTGGGGCCGGGTTGGAAAAATACAACACATATTCTACAAGCCAAGGATCTAAAGAAATCAGCAGGTGCTATGAAAACATTTGAGAATTTTATACGTCCAAGAGGGGGGGGCAAGGGAGGTACACTTGCAGGAACATCAAGCTTGGATGCCTTCGATCGGAATTTATCTACAAACATAGAATCAGGCCCCCCTCCTGCAGGTACTGAGAATGATATACTGTTATCCGGACGTCATCGGGCCCCTGTTGCCCGAATAATTATCATCGAAGACGCCGATCATCTAGGCTCAATTAGGCAAGCATATCTCCGTAGAATGATGGAATCAGAAGCACACACGTCTAGATTTATTTTTACAGCAAGAACCCCGAGTAGAGTAATGGACGCATTAAGGTCACGTTGTCAGTTGATTCGAATTCCAAGCACAGCGAAATCCCATTTAGAACGAACGCTTTCAAACATAGCCACCGCAGAAGGAGTGGAATTAGCAGAAGGTCTACTTGGAGATATTGTGCATACCGCTGATGGAAATTTACGCAAAGGAATTTTCCTTCTCGAGGTGCTGATTAAAGGTCAGCGTTATCAAAATCGTTCATCTCTTCATTCAATTATTGCAGCGACAACATCTGCCCCAATTCAACAAATGTTTGAGCTTTCATTACGTGGAAGAGTACACGAGTGGCGCTGGGAAGCGATAGGCGGGGGCAGAAACAAGAAAGTCCTCAAGGGAGCAATGGGCCATCTTGATGAATTGATGGGAGAACACGCGATGGCGGCTGAAGACATTATTGATCAGATTCACCAGTTGCTAACCAAAGGCCGTCTATTGCTTCCTGAAGGTGCTTTATCAGAATTATTGGATAGCCTAGCCAAGTGCGACTCATCCATTCCTAGGAGTATGCAACCAAGAGTGCAGATCGAGAAAATGTTGCATGAAGTTGCAGATATAGGTAAACGCTGGGCATTAGCAATTCACTGATTAATGAGCGGGCGCGGCAGGATTCGAACCCGCGGTCCCTGGCTTAGGAGGCCAGTGCATTATCCAGCTATGCTACACGCCCAACCCTTCGACCAGCNCCCCCGTCAAGACAATTACTCATCGNAAGTATGACCGGTGCTGCCTTCAACTATGACNCATTCCCGCACACATGGGTTTTGGAGGGGGGCTGTCTGTACTACCNTTACCNACGCCNTACGCCGACGAACCTTTNCCNGGAGAAACTAGTGCTGAACGCGTCCAACAAATGCTCAATTCAGCAGANNTTCAACGCTTANTTTGGGGCCGCNTATTCATGTGGTGGCCGATGCGTTTCTGGAGGCANGGGTATGGNTTCATGGTNGCNTTNGTCGCNATGGTNGGNGTTGTNTTACCGGANTACTCCCCCCGCTCTACNNTTTTNGTTTTNACNACATGGTNGCTATTANTGGCAATCGCGATNGNCCCNGCNATCAGCGCTGCAGAACACGCNATGTTAGANGCATCATTACATGTTGGCNANGCNCAAAAAAGGGGNAGAAATTTGTTNGCACANCCCGGNTCAGACAGGATTTANGATTCNTTNAAAGATGTCCGAAGAAACAACNTAATNCANGTGTTATTGGGTTTGGCAACCTTGATTTTACTCACNTTTTCTACACTTACTCCTANGTCAAGNATNGCTTGGAATCTATCTTTGATGCTGACNATGGTCGCNGGATTTGCAATGGCATTNCANATCCAATTTACNGCTGAAGCATTGAANCATCTAGAAGANGAAGAACCCTTNCTCACCTTACATGCNCCCACTCANCACCCNACTCAGATNCATAANACATTGAGTGAAGTAGTNGCAACTCACCTTGACCCACTATTACGAATGAGNTGGGATACTTGGCGAAGAAGATTAGCAGAATCATTACGCACGGANNCNNCNGAAGAAGAATCNCTTGAACGCCTTCTTTANGTCGTACATCTTTCACAACAAGGNTTGATTCCCCGNAACCATCTNCGTTCCGAAGTGAGTGAATTGTATGAAGATCAAATCATTGAATGGATGGANGGTGATGANGNCCCAATATCGATTGAATTGTTGCACCGTTTAGTCGNNCANGCCAAAGCNTGGCAACCAGCCTTCTTCCATCTNGTGGATAGATTNCAGATGGATATTCTGGATAATGGNGCATCGGTTGTAAATAAGGGNTGGAGAATGGATGCNGAGTGTGAATATATCAGTAGAGANGGNCAGGGNGGATTATTCATNTTCTTACACAATCAAACAAACNAANAGAAGAAAGCAAAGATCGATGTTTACCTTCCTGGTGGCGCACCNGATTCCTACATGTTTTCTGTTGACGTCCCATTNTGCCCCAGCCCNACNACNCCGTTACCTCTAATCGATACNTCNGGNGGNGAAGATACCATTATGAGAATGGCTCANTATCTNGACAAAACAGTTGTCTTGTGGTTGAAATTNTCATGGTCTGCAAATGAGAGGGGTTTGCGTCAAGTCACTGTTTCTTTGAAGAATGAAAAGGGAGAAACTGAACAATCTCGGATATTGCATACCAAGGTNCAGAAGAGAATTGGGGCNGGAGACAGAAGAAGAAGGATACGTCTACGCCGTGCAAAGAGCCTTGTGAGCATGACTGAACACTCACGCCATACATAATCAGCAGTTTTCAAGGGCGCGCCGTTTATGGGTCTGTCTTGTCTCGGAGAAATCACGGAGGGATTTGTTTGGAATGCTGGGACGTTGTTGTCATCGGTAGTGGCCCAGCGGCCCTAAGGGCCGCTTTGGCTGCGGAACAGACTGGTGCGCATACCATGCTGATGGGCGAAGAAGGCCTTGGAAGTACGGGTATNGGTATTCCCGGAGATGCTTTNGCGGCTTCTTTGAAAGAATCTTCAACCAAAGGGCATCGAGACGACACTATCAGGGCGGGAGGTTGGCTTTCTGATCAAGANATCACCGTCTCCAGAGTTGCCGCTGCATCGCGGATTGTTGCAGAATTNGAAGGATGGGGAGTTATTTTCAGGAGAAATTCGGAAGGCTTACCTCATTCCTTTGCTGGNCCAGGACAAAGNTCCTCGAGAATCACTGGATGTGGAGACGCCACTGCGAGAGANGTCATTCAAGTACTGGAAGANCGGTGCATGAAGTCCGATATTCATAGAAAGGGAGATTATCTTCCGTTGGAGTTAGTGATTGAAGATTCCAAAGTCAGAGGAGTCATTGTTTTAGATCAGAACCAAGGGCAAATACGCGCAATTCAAGCGAAAGCAATCGTGATTGCAGACAATGGTTTCGAGGGGGCCTGGAATGGGGAATCGACCGGGGGAACAGGGCAGGCACTTGCTGCGATGAAGGGAGTATCTTTGAGAGATCTGGAATTTCAGGCATGGACTCCCCTTTCCGTTTCCGGNACTAACATCTCATTACCACTCGGGCTGTTAGCNAATGGTGCAAGGTTGTTGTCTGCAGGCGGAGAAGAACTGGTATCTGATGCAAGCCTTTCTCCAACAATTATTAGTCAAGTTATGGCAAACTCTGGAGAGGGTTGTGTATTGGATGCAACCAGATTATCAGGNGATGCAGGAATATGGTATGCGAATACAGCAGCATTGTTACAGAGTAGGGCAGGTCTGGACATCAGTTCCGATATGATACCCGTCGAACCATCAGTCTCCGCCACTATTGGNGGTATACCTGTTGATGAAATGGGAAGAGTGGCGTATGGNGAATGGGGGATATGGCTGACTGGATTATATGCAGCAGGAGACGCNTCATGTAGTGGGATGCATGGCGCATCTATTGCGTGGGGCAATAGGTTACTTGACGATCTTGTTGGCGGTAATAATGCGGGAGAACATGCTGGCACTTGGTCCAAGAGTACTAATTCTGGGGGCCTGGAATTACTACAACAAACACTATCCAATGTACAAGAAGAGTTAGATGCGAGATTGCTAAATAACTCTGGTGAAACTCGAATAGGAACAATACGNGAAGTATTGAGGAAGGAACTTTCCACCTCCATGTCCNTGTCAAGAAATGAACCCTCACTCCAAGCGTCATTGGGTAATCTAGAACGACTTGAAACGGAATCAGCAAGCATTGGTTTAGATGATAATTCTTTATTGATGAATACTGAATTACGCCAAGCTTTGAATTTGAAATCCGCCTGTAGTTTAGCTAGAATGGCCACCGCATCCGCATTGGCTAGAANAGAATCGAGAGGAGGGCATTCACGAACAGACCACCCAGAAAGAGATGATGATAATTGGTTGAAACACAGTCTCATCTCTGCTGATGGAAAGGTAGGAACATTACCGTTGAGGATGAGCGCGTCAGGAACATGGATACTATCTCCTGATGANTAATGAACAGAAATGCCTTGAACCGGCATTGATTAGAGAATANCGTGGCCGAAACTCCCAGCCTATTCAGTCGAATTATCGATGGNGAAATTCCAGCAGCCTTTGTTGCCAAAGGNCTCGATTGGGTTGCCTTTCTTGATATCAACCCTCGGCGAGAAGGGCACACATTGGTAGTGCCCCATGAACAAGCCGCGCGAATATCGTCTTTGTCCAAAGAACAACTTGCATCATTAATGTCGGGAGTTGTAGAGGTCCAAAGACGATTAGGCGAGCATTTCTCAACCGAGGATTTCAGNGTAGTAATACATGACGGCCCACGCGCNGGACAAGAAATTCCTCACGTTCACATCCATGTTATTCCAAGAAATTCTGGCGATGGGGGGAGAAGTTTGCTTGCCATGTGGCCGAATTCTCCTCCAATAGGCTCTTTGGAGCCNGATTATGCAAGATTGGCAGAATTATCAGACCAATTGAATAAATCGAGTTGAAAATATGTCGGAAGAATCGAACGCTATGGAGTCTGGTGAAGATGGCGCAGTTGACCATCGCGGTGAAGCACTNCCGGTATTATCCAAAAGAGCCGCTAAGATGAATTTCGAAGAACTNATGGAGATATCAGCNCCGAAGAATGACGGTAAAACACCNGGCTCACCCTTCTTCACCNCATTTGGCTATCTTTGTTTGAGGTTGACTAACAACATTCAATTTCGTAGTATCGAATTCACGGGCCAAGAACATATTCCAGATACGGCAGGGACTCTATGCAGTTCTTGGCATACAAATGGCCTTATCGACCCAGTTGAAATTATGCTATCTCACCCCAAGAGGTTCGTCATCGGAGGGAGGCACGATCTCGTTTTGCGTCCAATCATTGGTTGGTGGGCAAGGAAATTTGCAGTACAACCAGTCATCCGTAAAGCCGAACTGATTAGAGGGGGTTGTTCTGAAGAAGAAGCCACCTTCTTGAATGGAAGAAGCCTAAGGGCCTTAGCAGATGGGGTCTCTTCTGGTTTTGGTTGTGCTCTCTTTCCCGAAGGAACTTCACACAGCGAATCTCACCTGATTAGATTACGTACGGGGCCCATGCGCACGGTGATTGCTGCTGCAGCGATAAGTGAGGGTTTAGGGCGGCCACGCCCGGTGATCTTGCCAATAGGTCTACATTATCGTGTCCGCCATCATTGGAGGACAGATTGTTGGGTAGAGTATTCAAAACCATTAGAAATACCAGAGTCCGCAACAGATGATGAATTGGTTAAAGCCCTTGAAGCAGGTGAATGGAAAGAACCCCGGGCAGATGCAGTAATTGGATTAAGGGACGAGTTACAAGTACGTTTAGCGCCACTAACTCCAGATGCACCAGATTGGAAGACCCACCGGGCATGGCACCTTCTTGGTCATTTGAGAGCAAATAAATCTGGTAAACCGCTCAAGAGCTGGAGAGAGGAAGTTTTAGCCGCCCGTGAAGTACGTGAAGATATAGCAAACGAATCGGAAAGTGAACTAGTAACTAAGGCTAAACGAGCGGCTGCAATACTCGATGATAATGGCCTAGATGGTAGAGATCTCGCCATTGATGGAAAATTAAGAAAGGGCTCGTTGTCCAAGGGAATGATACATTCTTGGCCGCTAATTCCGATGTTACTTACTTTACCCCTCTTCCTCTACTCTTGTGGTTTTCAGGCTTTCATGGGCCGTAAACTCGGAAACAAAACCGATGAAGGAATCGATGCAAGATCGACTTACCAATTCTTATTTGCCATGTTCGGCTCTTTGATTGTCTTTCCTATTTTGGCCACAATTCTTGTGTTGATTACCCATTCAATCTCTCTTTTTACAATACCTTGGAATGAAGCCCCCTTTGGACTGTCAATGATTGGAGAGAATATATTCATCCAAATCATCGTTGAATGGACCTTAATCGTCCTGTTGTTTTGGCTCTCAGCTATATTCATGGTTTCATTTTGTGATTACGCCTTTGATATCAATAAAGCGAGAACCCGCGCTTTATTGAGGAAAAAGAAAGAAGGCGAAGAGTTGGAGAACTTAACTAATGAATTAATGTCACTTTCAATAAATTAACACCCCCTCTATTAGTCGGATTCATGTATATCTCCCCCCTCCCAATGGCATGGACCCTGAGGACCTTGTGTCAACTATCCAAAATTGGTTGGAAGAGGAGGGCTTGTCGCCTAAGTCACAGAAAGATGACCGGTCTGAAGGCCATTGGTTACTGAAATACCCCCCTGGGCCTCACGGGCACATGTTTGCGGTTGTCAAACCAAAAGGAAGAGATCTATTGGCAATCTCCAGTTTTACAAGAGTGGACCTTGGGCAACAACAAGAGATGACGCGTCATGTTAAGGAAGATCTCGAATCTTGGTTAGAATGGTTGCATGACATGCGCCTTACGTTAACTGGGGCTGGAGTAGACTGGGCCATCCATGTTGGAAGCACTCCAAATACTGGAACAGGCCCCCTACAAGCATTCAATGTCAGTTTACCCATTTGGCTCGATGGCCTAAGCAAGAATGAGATGATGCAGGGCATGCGTCGATTGTGGCTAGCAAAACTCGCTCTTATTCATGATATCAAACATCACCATGGTCCAGGGATAGGTAAACCGGGGCCGGTAGATGATCTTGAAAAGAAGCGTGCAAAGTCCAAAAAAGGCAAATCTGCCAGAGAAGAAGTAGAAACTGATGAGTCCGGAAGTTTCGGCTCAGGCTTTGACCCATCAGAATGGGTTTGATGTTATTTGAAACGAATTCCATAATGATACGGAAGTATCTAAAATGACACGTAAGGGTCGCGGTTAAGTAAGAAGAGTTGAACCACGAAACCACTTGTAATGGACTAGTGGTACCTATGGGAAGAAGAATACAATCATGCTCTCTTGTTTTTTTGATGTTAATGTCAGTTTTCGTATCAATGATTCCTGCTCCTGAAGCGGAAGGGTCGTTGGTAGTAATCACAGAGCCCGTACAATTAGTTGATGATGGAGCCAACAACAGAATGGTGGCAATGGATTCGGATTCTGAAGGTAATATCCACGTCATATATAGCCAGAACACCCGACAAATGTACTACACAATGTTAGATCCACGAAGCAATGTATTGATTGCTCCAACTCAAATCTCCAATAATGGGGGAGCCAAAGGGTGGCATCCTGATATTGTAGTTGATAGCATGGATAGAGTCCACGCAGTATGGGCAGATAAATCCGGACAACATTCAATTGTATATACAGTATTGAACCCATGGAATGATGATAGGGACGGAACAGCAACAGATGATGGAACTCTGACGCTTATTGAAGACACCATAGTTTCTCAAAGGGCCCACAACCGTGACTGGCCAAGTATAGCAGTAGATAGTAGGGATAATGTCCACATTGCTTGGGAAGATTCCTATGATGAGTTGGATAGATTCTACCAACAGCCACAAATCTACTATGCAATGTTAGAGCCTGATTACGCTCAGAATGCTGCATTGACGGTTTATGACGATACTTTACTCACTCCAATCATTGGACACAAGGGCCACCCTGATGTTGTTGTAGATGCTGACGATTTCGTTCAAATCGCTTGGGATGACACTAGAGGCGGAAAGGTGGAACTCACTTTCGTCATAGACACCTCTGGGTCGATGTATTCTGAGTGGGCTGACGTTTGCACAGTAATTTATGGAGGCGCATTCAGTACAGGTGGAACCAGTTTCATGGGGATTAAGCCAATGTTGGAACAGGCTAACATGACTGTATATGAGACACTTTATGGACTTGGAAACTATCTCCCTGGTGCAGCTAGCACAGGTAATTGTGCCGGGCACAATATGAATGCTGGCCCACGTAATACCGCATTGGGACTGACCCCTGGAGACGACAGCGGAGGAATTCGCAAACTTACTGGAACGGTATACAACGGAGGCACCTATTCCGGATATTCTGGTGAAGACTGGGGCCCAGGCTCAAATTGGGCTTGCCTATCATGGATGGATAGTAGTCTCAATGTGCCTGGAAACCCACCAACAAGTGATGATCACAAGTGGAATCCAAATGCTACTAAGATTGTTATTCCCATTTCAGATGAAGGACCAAAGGATGGAGACCCCGCAGGCCAGTCAGATGACCACGCCTCCATCACAGAGGCTCACGATAGTTGTGTGAGAGCCGGTGTAATCCCCGTAGGGATGTATGGTCAGAGCTGGGGTGGAGCGAGCACCGTACAATCCCACTTCAGAGATTTGGCACAGTGCCCTGATGGCGTACAAGGAACACACACAAGAAATTGCCCAGGAACCACCCTTTCTAACAGCGATGCTGGCGGCCAAGTCTACGAATTCCCTTCATCAGGTAGCAGTGCTTCGCAAATGGCTCTTCTTGTAGAAGCGATGGTCTACATTTCGACCAACAATTCGCGTGAGATATACATGTCAGTTCTTGATCCATACAACCCAGATACTGGCTATGACTCCAGCGGCTTCTCGTATGGCTTGAGCGGAACAACCGTATCTGGAGGAAATTATTACGAGGACATTGGAGGACTCATTGCAGTTAACGATACTCGAATCACCATAGATGATGCTTATTCTTTCCATCCTTCAATCGGTGTTGATATGGATGGTAATACCCACATCGCTTGGATGGACGGTAGAGACTATGGATTCGAGAAGGATGTGTCTTACGAGGTATATTACACCAAACTCCGCCTACGTGGAGCAGGTGATTGGGACGGAGTTCCGGGTGGACTGTCCACCTACGCAATCAAGAAGATAGAAGATACTGCTATTTCCAATGTTGAGGGTAAGGCAGCATTGCCCCAGAATAACAAGTTCGCCGCCAACAGTATGTACCCTGAATTACTTACTGATGCTCAGAACCATGTACATATAGCGTGGCTAGATTATTGGAATACAAGCGCCCAGGAAGAAATTCAGTACGTGCGCTTGAATGAAACCACACTTACGGGCCCGGGAGATATAGCCTTAGATCCGTGGGAACCCGTAGTAGTTACAACATGGCAATCGAACAAATTAGGCCCCAGTTCTCCTAAGTGGCCTGGAATTGGACAACCGCCAGCATTCGCTAACGACCTTGGTAGCGGCGCTCATTTAGCTTGGACTGATACTAACAAATGTGGTGAAGAAGGCAACAACAACATGTTCACAATATGTTACACTCACATCCTCACGGGACAAGTAGACATTGAATTCGATGAAGGTGAGACCTATTACCACGTGATTGAACCCGGAGAGCAGACGATTTACAACCTTACAATCAACAACACAACACCCGGACCCTCTGATCTTGTCTCAGATACATATTCTCTGAATCTATCTGATATCCCGGCCAATTGGTCAGCCACGCTTTACTTCTCAAACAACCACACTGCGATATTCCCAGATACGCCAATATTCCTCATGGGTGGGGACAGTGCACGTTTCTATCTCAGAGTAAGGGCTCCATCGATTTACCAAGCTAATGAAGATCAGTTAGCAGAGATAACAGTGATTGCAACAAGCCACAAGGACCCAGCGATTCGCTCAGATAGGATGACGCTAACTCTGATGGACGTAGTACACGGAATCAATCTCGACACAAGCCATCGTATGGCAGATGTAGAACAAGGACAAACAGCGATATTCTCGATTACAATAACAAATACGGGAAATGTCCACGATTCTTTCGCATTCTATGATCCGACAGATCTCGAAGGGCAACAAGAATGGCTGCTACCATTTGGTTGGTTAGTAGAATTCCCTCTAGAGGTCGAATTAGACCCAGGGCAATCTACCACCAAGAATCTGAAGGTCAGCATTCCTCAAGACCAAACTCAAGGAACCTTTGTCATTTATGTCAAGGGGTGGTCGGTAGGAGAACCAATCAAGAGTATTTCACAAGGCACCTATGATGTATTGGAATTGTGGATTAATGTCAGTATCAAGTCTACAGGAAACATCGTGTTCGAGATATTTGATACTCAGGATGACGTATTACCTGGACAATGTGCGAACTACAATATCACAGTAGTCAAGAATTTCGCTGATGGATGGTTGGTATTTTCCACACCAGGCGCTCCTGAAGCAATGCCAGAAGGACAAGATATCGCGACTTGGACACAAGAACATTGGACTGTTGAACTAGACTTTTCTGAAGCACCTGCGGATCCTGACGGGGATGGTAAGCGGCGTTTCATCATGGATACTAGATACAAGGTGAATGTCCAAATCTGTGCTCCAACTAACGCTACTGCGGGCCTTGGTCCAGCTGTAACAGTGAAAGCACATCTCGATGGCCATGCTAAGGTTTCAGATTCGGTCATTCTTTCGACCAATGTCATTCACGTGTACGATTTGGATATAGTGACGGTTGATGATGAGATTTTGGATCCATCCTCTCCGAGTATAGATGTTAATCCTGGTGAAGATCGGATTATCACAGTGAGGACGACCAATGAGGGTAATGGGCCAGACCGGTATGACATGCGTTTGGCCAGAGTTGCTTTGGTTGGAGGGGATGACCAACTATGGGATATCGAGGTTCCACGTTCGCTCTTACAAGAACTCACCCGAGGAACGTCGCAAGAAATTGATATCGGTATCCATATCCCAGATCAGGTTGAGAAGGGCGAATATGTGGTGGTCATTGAAGTCTACAGCGAAGAAGCATACCCGCGCACAGGACCATCATCCACCAAACTACGCGATACTCTAATCATAACGGTCAATGTTCTCGAATTCCACGATATGCAGATTTCGATAGACCCGAATGTAGACACAGATGTCAAGACGGCCGCCCCAGGGCAGATAATTGACTTCACCGTCAACATAACCAATGCAGGAAATGTCGAAGACACACCATCTCTTCACAACCATACTGCTGTGCGTGTAGATGGCGAATGGGTATTCGATGAAGAGCCAACCATGGGCTCGATTTCTGATTGGGTATTGAGTTGGGCAGTTGTATTGAACGCTGATAATTCACAGCCAGAGGTTGAGGAAGAGTGTCTGCAGTTAACAACTCTCGATACAAACATGGTTGCTGAAAACCCGGATCGTTGTGTTTACTTCACAGATCTTGAAGAGTATCAGATGCCAACTTTAGATGCATATGAGACAATCACTATGCGTGCGATTATTCAGATTTCACCCAATGCAAAGTTGGACACTCGCCCAATAGGATTGAAAGTCACTTCAATGAATGGGGATATGACCCAAGAAAACGGAGATCATGATGACAGTGCTAGTTGGCAAGGAGAAATGCTAGATAGTAATGAACAGATAATCACAATCCGTCTACGCGCCCCCAACCTTGAGATTCTCGAAGTTGAAGTTGGAGAGAAGCAGAACAGTGCTGACGTAGGCGAGTTCATCCCAGTTAGAGTCTTGATTCAGAACAGTGGTAATGTACACGCAACAGATGTTGTTATCGTACTGTGCCAGGGTCAAGAATCTAGTGAGATTCGCAGCGATGGATGCGATGAAACAAACATTGTGTTCAGGCAAGTAATTGGAGCACTGATGCCACCAGATGGGACAGGAGACCCAACTCCAATTGAGTTGTATCTGCTATGGCCTGTAGATGCTGGTAGTCACGAAGTTTCCGTAGTTCTGGATCCGGACAATGAGATTGTTGAATCAAGTGAAAACGACAACATCAAAGCCGTTCCAAACGAGTTGGAATCCAGTAGCCCGCTATGGGACGTCACCTCAGCCGCCATTGCAAACTACTCATTGCCTGTTGGTATTTTGTTGCTGACTCTCTCCCTGGCTGGAGTTGTATTCATGGTTGGCCGTGGTCGAACCAGTGAAGCCAAGAGTCGCCTGGCAGAACAGAGCAGTTTGATGTCAGTCCTTGGTAGTGAAGAAGATTTACAGTAAACAGTTTACTCAATCTTCAGTAGAGGTTTGTTTGTTGGCTTTGTCCAACAATACCCACCATGGTAGGTTGACATTTTGCGATGCTGCGATGATTTGCCCTTTTCGCTCTTCTCCGATTTGCCTCAGGAGGCGATGGCGAACATCCTCTAGAATATCTTCCATCTGTCTTGCCCCAATCTGTAGTTCTTCTCTGAGTCTGCCGATGTCGAATCTTTTACGAGGGTCATCTAGTAGATCATGCATCACCCTTCTGTGTTCATATTCGATGAACTCTTCATCAACAGCATGAGAAACTCTGTTTCGAATATGCTGATGTAAGGCTATGATTGCATCTCTTTGTTTATCCAATGAATCCAACTCTTCGGAGAGTACTGATAAGTGACTCATTGCTTCACNCAAGGGTATCTTTCTCCGTCCAGAAACCAACTCTGCCAAGCCGAGCACATCTGAGGGTAATGCCGAGGAGATTCGCATTGGCCCCCCTTTCGGCAGTTTTCGCTGTTCAATACGGAATAAATNAGGCCCTAAATCGATCCGCATACTGAATGATTCACGTACAGCAAAGATGCGCTTTGGAGGCCCTCCCTTTTCACTTGGAACCATTTCACTTACAACGAATTCTGCTTCTTCTAACAAACTGAGATTTTTCATTATCGCTTGCTGACTAACACCAATTTGTTGAGACAATTGNAACGGGTAGTGCGGCTCTCTCACCAAACGTTCGAGAATCTCCCTTCTAACCNTGTTTTGTAGAAGGGTTAGGGCTTCTTCTAGACCTATAGCCACTACCTCACCTGAGGTTGTCTAGTNAGAGGGGGCTCAAAAACCGTCGCAATCGATTTTAACCTTCATCCCAACTTTTCCAAGACGCNCCTTTCTCAGATTCTGCATCTATGCTCTCCCCTTCCACTTCTTTCACAACTTCTTCGACAACATCGATGGAGAGCGGCTCGTCGGGGAGGGGATCTGAATCAGGAATTAGCGTAGGTGCATTTTCGGCCACCTTGTTTGTAGACGTAGAACTGAAAGGATCGGGGACCNCTGATCGNCGTTCAATTTCGTNTAGATTTTGAAGCATTTTCTCTCTAGTCTCATCTGTGCCGTGCATCAGTGAATAGATTTGATCTGTATTCAATACAACGCCCCTACTCGCCATTGCATTTAGAGCAGTGATGTCATTACTATTCAGATTCTGTTCATTATCGGGTTTTGGTTGGACAGTAATCGCCTCTCCGTTTTGACCTTGAATAATCATCACCCCCCCNGATCCTTTGCGGTTTGAACCCATTACACTAATTGTCAAACCGAGTGGAATTAAACACAATGAGCATAAACAACCAAACAAAGAGCCCAATAAGAGACTTTCACCCATGAAACCATCCAATATCGCTCCTCTATCTACCATCCAGACAGTTCCATTTGCTTCACAATTTATCGCTTCTNCTGGGCAAGTTGCTAAGGCTCGATATTCTCCTTTANTCACATCCCATTCTCCGATTTTGATGAAAAACTCACCATTTTTGCCCATTGGCTCAAGGCCTTCACTTCCATCATCAACACAAGCACTTGTGTCGATCTCAACACCATCCATTCCTTGTAGGGTGAATTCAACATCTTTCATTTCGCTAAGNACCCATGCTTGTTGACAACCNGCTTCCAGTTCAAATTGAGCCAATTCATCTACCGTTGCCTCATTNGCACCAGAGAGTCTAGGGTCGGTATGGTTGAACATAGAATCAATTTGAGAATAAATCCCTATCCCACAAACGAAAAGCGCCACAACTCCGAAAATCAAAATCCTCTTTCCCCATACTTCCTTGCCAGAGGGTTGGGATGAAGGTAGGCCTTGCACGTCTATGCCACCACCAACTTAGCCTTCAATGCGCCGCANAATCAAAGTCCCATTTCTGCCAGTTTTTCTGGTAAATAGGTATCAGTGACATAATCCAACCCGTATTTAGCCAAAGATTGTTGTTCTGCCTTTTTGTTTATATCCAACATCATATTGATTTGATCTTGCCAGGAATGATCTGCAAACCTAGGNTCGGATAATTCGGCTTTTAGGGCTTCAATGTCTTTGTTTGATAAATCGTCAGCAGGTAAATCGTATGCTAGAATGTCATCAGCAGTAATTCCAAGATAACTTGCTGTAGGGGTAGCAAGATATTCCGAGATGTGCGCGGTTTTTATCGCGCCATATGCAATAGAAGCAAAAATTCGGAACGACCATGGATCACCGTCCAGAAACACCACAACCGGCAAATCCCATTCTTCATTCATTCTCTTGATTATTCGCCGCGTGGACCTAGCAGGCTGACCTTTGNGATGTACCAACCCGCAGCGATGATTTTCATCAAACCCATTTTCAACTAACCTGTCGAACATACCGCCGGTTTCGATAGCCATGAGGAAATCAACATCATGTGTATCTAATTCCAACTTTTCCAATTCCACATTATAGGGAACGCCATATCCAGAATCTCCAACATCATCTCTAGCGTTAATCGTCATCCAATCCCCTCGGCGGTTTTTTTCTCTTAACGTCAAATTTCCAATTATTCTCGCCCCGTCTTCTTCAGGACGGAGTTTGAAATCCTCTCTTAAGCAGCGAGTGACAATCTCAAGATCTTCAGCTAGATTGTTACTTTCATTTTGAGTGTTGAATTTACCATGTCCCCATGCTTCAGAGATGTAATACATTTCACGCAAAGTGCTGGATTTGCCATTATCAATCATTTCATCTATGAATTCAATGACGTGAAGCGCACGAAGCAATTGCTTNGCACTACCTAAATCAGTAGCATTCCTCACAGAGCTCCTCTTACCATATTTGTAGACCCCCAATTTTTCATCGAATTGAATATTTTTCTTTGTCCTGACGGGTAAAGTCATGGTGGGTGGATCGCCCTTCACCATTTTGTTGTACATCTCTTCAACCACTTCATGCATAGCGGCTTTTGTTGCTTCAGGATCATGCATTCTACTCATTTATCACACCCCCAGAGTTTGCTGACCAGTTCCATTACTGGCCCAACCCGCTCCTTCTTTCTCATCTTCCATTGATTCGTTTTCATTTCCATCAGACCCACTATCTTCTGCCGGTGCTTCAGCCCCGCTGTCTTCCTGCCTGCGCATTTCTTCGAGGATCTTTTCATCGAGGNGGTTTGCACCAATGACNTCCCCCGCTCCNCGATAGAACACTTCAGTTTCTTTCCAATCTCCTTTTTCCAACCCTTGAAGAGAATATTCAATCGTTGCATTTACTCCCGGATCTAAAGTTTCAATCTTCCAAGCCCACAACCCATTCGCTTCCTTTCTCCCGCCTCTGTCGTTATCTTCCATGGTCGACTTACCTTCTGGCCATTGGGCTAAGATGGTGTAAGAACGAGNCCTAGCAGTATAATTCTGNAATTTCAATTGCACCTTGGTCAGTCCAGTTTCCTTTTCCCACCAAGTCTTTTCATCTAGGATTACAGCATTCATTATCTTAGTTATTGAACGAGCAAGATCGGGGTGTGGTTTGTCTAAAATTGCAGCAGACTTTTCTGCAATTGCTGGTAAAATGTCATTGATTAATTCGAATTTTTCCCTTACCTTTGCCATCTTCTTTCTTTTCTCCAGGTGCCTTCTGAGGCCACGGCCCAAATCGAGTGCGGCTTTTCTGATTTCATTGAACACCTCTTCATTATCCGCAAGTGCTTCTTTTGCTTCGCTGGTAAATTGAACATTAGTACTGGCNAGATGGATCAAAATTGCAGCAGGGCCTTTAGGAACCCCCTTNCCTCCCGATTGTTCCAATCCGTATTGGCGCCAATCAACAGACTCAATTGATTTCGTTAGCAGACACCCTCCTTGTTGATACATTAGTGGNACACGGTTAGCGAATCTGAGAACTTCAACNGCATTATCTGCTTGCATACCTCCTCCGAAGATTAGCCCGACTTCGACTTGGAAGGGATTGCCTTGACTTACCATTGGTTGCCTTGTCAATGTGGTAACAAATCTTGAATCTATGGTTTTTGANAATCCCTTTTTGATCAGTAATTCTTCAATTGGAGATAAGCAATTAACAGGTGGAGGGTAAAGACGCGCAGGGAGAAGCTTCACGCGCGGGTCCCATTCATGGCGCACATATTTCGCCCATTTCTTTGCGGCATCTTCATCATACGGCCCAACGCCGATTTTCTTTTGCATCCAGGCCAGCATATCTTCTAGACTTTCATCACAATACCAATCAGTTCTTTCCTTAACTATCGATACTGTATCCGAAAGCATTTTTCCATTCATCGCAGAAACCAANTCGCGCTCTAGTTGTTTGGCAATTCGCTCTCCGGGCTTACAAGCACGTCCCCTTTTTTCCAGATACTTATGCTTACCATCGACGACCATGTAGCGACGAAGATATCCTCTTTCACCATTGAATGCTTCTAGTAAGGATTTGATGCCATCTGGTTTTATCAGATTTGGTTTCCGTTTATGTTCTANACCAGACAATTCGCACAATTCAGGCACAGACCCGGTTTTACTAACCCCACTGAACTCATTTTGCAGGAATTTTTGCAATGTGGGCTCGTTAGTTTCTCTCAACATTCGCTGCAGTTGTCCAAGTTCAATTCCTTGCGGATGTGGCTTGATTGCATCCACTATTTTCGGTAGTTTTTCGGTAGCNCGCGGGAAGTGGTGTTTTTCTCCATCAGGATCAAAAAGAGTAATGTCAGCATGGGGGTTTACGATCGAGGTCATACGCAAATACTGGAATACAGATTGTTTGCCGCGCTGATATTTTGCCTTCATTTGAGTAGTGATACTCAATCCATGTTCNTTTTCACGCCCATCAGACCATGTTGAAGCAATTCTATCTTCGTTTGATTTCGTTGCTCTGTTCTTTCTTGTATCTATACCGATACTGAGAGTTGCAGCGGTAGCTTCACTTTTGATTTTGGAAATGATATGAGTAGGCTTCCCAGTAGTTAATTGACTATACATAACAACTCCAGTTATTCCAATACCTTGTTGTCCACGAGTTTGACGAATTGAGTGGAATCGGCTTCCAAATAGTAGCCTACCAAANGCCTTCTCAAGAGAGGCTCTAGGGATTCCAGGNCCATTATCTTCNACAGCCAACTCCAAGANGTCTTTCTCACCTTTCACCTTTGAAATGCGGATAATCATATCCGGTAGAATACGCGCTTCTTCTGCGGCATCGAGAGAATTGTCCACCGCTTCCTTTACTGCAGTGATGATAGAACGAGGCAGGGTATCGAAACCGAGGAAGTGCTTGTTCTTTTCAAAAAATTCAGAGATTGAAATCTGTTTCTGTTTGTCAGCCATTTTTTGTGCGATACTCATTATTCTCNCCCCGCCTCTGGTCCTCCTCTGTCCGGATGACTTCGGGCCAGCAGACGCGGGCTTTCGGCTCGCCNACCATTCTAAAGGTATGACGGAGGTCAAGCGTTGTAGCAAGCGATTATTCTTCAGAAATTTCTGAGCCATTATCGATTTTCAGATGCTTCATTGTTAGATTCCTAAGGTGAACAATCATTCCTACTGTGATTAATGCCGAAACGACAATCGCCAACCAATAGCTCAGTGAACCACCTTCTTTAGCGGCATNAGCAATCTCATCTGCTTGACTNCCCCACCAAGCATAGAGTAAGCCGGGAACGATCATACCCATATTCCCAATCAAATAGTCCTTCATTTTCAGCCGCGTNGTACCAAGGCCGTAATTTAATCCAGCATACGGGATAATCAGACTCATTCTAGTTAGCCACACAGTTACCCAGCCATCTTCAACAATCGCTTTTTCTACACCAGACATCATCCGGCTGCTTTGCATTTTTTGTTGGGCCCAAGGGCCCAACANTTTCCTTGCTAGGATGAAGGGTAGAATCGCACCAACCATTGCTCCAATCCAGGCNATTGCCCACCCNATCCAGAAACCATACAACATTCCGGCAACGAATTTGTGAAAACTTGCTGGTATCAACAACAAACCCATTGGGATGTACAGAAGAAAGAAAACCACCATTCCGAACCATCCTGCATCAACAAACCAATCTAGGCGAGTGATTAGAGGCTGAAGTAGGGTTTGTGTAAGCAATATCGTCAAAGCGATACCAGTTATGGTACCAATTACCGTTAGGCCAGCAACTTTCTTCGTCATCAGCTCACTTCAGTGAAACAGATCTTCCCGCCATGCTGTAATCTTTCCAGTAAATGCACTAGCCATTACTGTGAGGGGACTTGCAAGATACAATTTACCAGGCCCAGAACGTCCTTGGAAATTACGATTTATTGCAGATACAGTAACTTGGCTTTCTAACTCAGAAACACCCGGCCCAGCACCGATACAGGCGCCACAACCGGGGTCAATCATTTTNACACCGGCNCGCTCAAATAATTCACACCACCCNTTTCGNTCGGCTAAATCTTTGACCGCCTTGGAACCAAATTGGATGTAACAATCAACATCATTTGAGATGGTTAGCCCTGCATTCAGAGCCGCTTCAGTTACCATTGCATAATATGCAAAGTCGTCTTCTTTCCCAGCAGTACAGGAACCAGCGTATGCAATGTCAATTTTCACATGTCCCAATTCATCAATATATGCGCCATTAGTGGGGTCGGAAGGAATGCCNGCATCGGGATTTCCAGGGTGCGCCACCATCGGTCGAATTTCTGACAAATCGATTACATGAACCCCTCCGTGATATACNGCCCCCTCATCTGGGAAAATGAAAGCAGCCCTTACCTCTTCTTCAGTCAAATCGTCGCGGCGCTCCAACAACCATTCTACAGTCAGNNTATCNGGTTCACATATCCCAGTTTTTGCAGAACATTCTGTGGCCATATTGCATAGTGTGGCACGTTCGTCCATAGATAACGAGNCCAANCCCGNTCCNCCGAATTCCATCGAACGATCAAGAGTATCAGATTTGGCAGCATATTTCCANAAGATGTGCAGAATAACGTCTTTCGCAGTACAGCCAGAATCTAATTTNCCAACCAACTCAAAACGAATACTTTCTGGAACTTTGACAAATGCAAACTGGTTATGCACCAAGTTAGCATATTCAGTAGAACCCACTCCGTAAGTCAANGCATTGCTAGCCCCNCCCATACAAGTATGGCTATCAGTTGCTTGGATGAAATCTCCCACATCTATGAACTCTTCACGCGCTACTTGGTGACAAATTCCCGGACTGATTCCACCAACAGCTGAATAATCCCTCACTCCCGTATGTTGTTGGAACGCAACCTGTAAGTCTCGAAGAGCTTGAATTTTGTTCTCAAATTTAGCAAATCTTGCAACCCCAGTTGCATACAATAAATGGTCTTCAAAGACAGCAAATTTCGGAGGATTTGGCAAAGCATAGTTCTCTCCATATTCATCCGCCAAGAAATTGTGCACCTGGGCGGTAGTGAATTCGTGAGAATACCCCCCATCTACCTGCGCCAATACGGCATCACCAGGTTTGACATACCCCTTCTTTCCATTACGACCAACTAATTTGTTTGAGATTATTTTCTCAGCCATAGTCATTGCCAGAGGGTCGCTATTCACAGAAGGCAGGCTAATTTCACCAGATTTCAATCGCTTGGCAAAGGGGAAAATCCCACCATTCTCGATGATCAGTTGAGTAACAGGGTCGTATTTGGCGGTAAATTCAGCCAAGTCGATAGCCTCACCGTTCTGCAACCGAATCAACATCTCATGACTGCCCATCAGTTGTCCAAGATTGATATTGTTCCTTTCATGAATTGGAGCGAATGAAGCGGCGATGACCACCCTTATCCCGCTCCATTTTTCACACTGCGCAGCGGTCTCTCTACTGGAACCAGTACCTTTTCTATGCCCTGATACTATAACGTCGAATCCACCATCTTTGAGGGCCCGTTCGTTGAATACACGAACCCCATCTTGCATCAATCCCGCGTAAGCATTTTTTGAAATCTCATTAGGATCGTGATCGAAACAGACCCAAGCGGGCGTCATAACATCAGTGTTGATGTCATCCAATAAATCAGAAATTTCAAGGTCTTCCATCTTCAATTGAAGGCCTTCGTATAGTTGCTTACGGACGAGGCCTAGGTCCTTGGTCAAAAACAAAATTTTCGACCCATCATTCAACTGCACTTTTCGGGGCGGCCATTCCTCTTGCATCTCATCCCCCGCCAACGCCACGAGGCGTCCATATTTGACGGATTCCATTCAACAACCAATTCGTTGAAAAACCCAATTATGCAAGCCGTCAACCTTAAAAGAGGTTTGCGGATGGAATATAATACTTAGGTTAATTGTTATTGACCTTGAGGAGAGAGACATATGGAAGAACAGCAAGTTGAGGATATTGTAAAATGTCCAGATTGTGGAAGTAGATCGATTACCCGTGATGAGTCACGTGGAGAAGTAGTGTGTGACGATTGTGGATTGGTCATCGAAGACAATGTCATTGATCAAGGTGCAGAATGGAGAGTATTCAGTCCTGAACAGGGAGACCAAAGGGCAAGAACAGGAGCCCCTATGACGGTCATGCTCCATGACAAGGGATTGTCTACAGATATCGATTGGCAGAATAAGGACTATTCTGGTAAG
>PBHQ01000034.1 GCA_002719475.1 Methanobacteriota archaeon
GGAAGGCCTCTTTTGTCCATCTCCCGTCAGCCCATAGAACGCCAAGTTTCATTCTTTGGAGAAGGGGAAAATACCTGCCTCTGGTTAGTGGAAAGACCGGATGGTGACGAACAAATTGGACCTTCGCTAGAGCGATTACTTCGTCTCATCGAAGGCTGGATGGATGAGCATAGATCCGCAGTAATTCTATTCGATGGATTTGAGTTCCTTTCAGGAACGCATGGAGATGATAGGGCGTTTGGATTCCTTCGCAGATTATCCGACTTGGTAAGGAATAGTGATGATATTCTCTTGATGCCAGTCGTGCTTTCCGCTTGGCAAGATATCCTACAACACCAGATGATGAGAGCGACTGACCCACTTGATTTCAAGGACATAGAAGAATGGTTAATCGACCCTGATGTATTGGATGACCATCCCTTTCTGGAAATAGTCATGGACGAACATGAGGCGATGGCGGTAGACCGGAAGATCGCTGAGAAGATGGGGCTTGATACCCCCATTAGTCAAGATTTAAGCGCGCCTTCGACCGATACTGATGCTCCAGTTGTCGAAAGAACGGAAACCGGCTCCTTAGATGAATTGATGCAAGGATGGGCCAAAGAAGCCTCTTTGGATGAAAGCGAAGAAGAGGATGAGGTAGTTGAAGATGATTGGACGCCAAAATTCCACTCCGGAGAGACGGGGGAGACGCTGCAGGAAGATGATAGCGACGTAGAAGATATGATTCAGAAGACCAAGGAAGGTGGTTTCAAAGAGCCTGAGCGCCAACGTGGCCCACGTCCTGCAATCAAGGCGAGAAGAAAGAGACCGAAAATTCACTTTACAAACAAGAAAGTCGATGGGGTTGCAAAATTGGGTGCAGCAGAGGCTGTGGGCAAAGATATCGACGGGGAACTTCCTGTGCCCCCCGATCTAATGTCATTGAAAACTTCCGAACTTGGTGATGCGAGTAACAATGCGGATGAAATAACCGCAGAACTTCCTGAATCCGATCGAATTGACCATAATGCGCAGGATGCATTAGGACCTAGCAGTGGAGTTGCACTTGGCCGAATAGAAAAAAGTGAGATTCCTGAAGCCAGCGGTGACCTGAATATGCGCCGTAAGAATATGTCTTGGAGTCAGGCAACAGAACAGGACCGGGCCAAGTACATCGCTGATTGGCCTGAAGCGAGTGAACTTGATCAAAAGGCTGCGAAATCACTGAAGGCCGCAACCGATGCTGCCATCAAACCAATTCACATGAAAGAAAATGCTGACAACGAAATACACAGCCCACTGTTGGCTAGACCGGGTACTGATGCAAAGAACCCCGTTGGCCGAGGACGAAATGTTAGCGAAGTCAAACAAAAGGCCAGTGATCCTGTTTCGGTTGAACGCCGAATAAGAGAGAAAGAAATGCAAGCCTACAAAGAATGGAAGATGGAAGGGCGCATCACGCCTGATAACTTAGGTCACGAAGAGGAGGAATGAGATGTCGCGCAAGAGTGGGTTGAAGGTCGCTCTAGACAAGGCTATGCAAAGCCTTGGAGACGAGCGGTTCCAACGATTGGTGGGTGATGTAAAGAAGCCTACTGAACGCAAAAGAAGATCAACGTTACTCGAAGCAGCAAGACCCGCTCAAAGAAGCGCTTCTGCTGCTATTGCGAACAAAGTGCTTGGTCCTGAGAGCGATGTCAAATGGCGAGAGATGGACCTCCGCCCCGACCTCAGAAATAATCCCGAGGCTAGATTGGAGGATATTGTCAGTAGTAGATTCGTTCACCTTAGAAGAAGCGATAAATGGTTGAATGAACCTGAAGAAGTTCGCAATGAAGCTTCACAAGGGGAGAACATTCTCGGTTTGGAAGATGATGGAACACCCGTTTGGCGCAGAATTCTCGAAGACCAACGTTCTAGACTAATGGCAATCGAGCCAGAAAGAGTAAAAATTCAGCGTTCTAAAGCCACAGAATACATAGAACACTCTCTTCCAGATTGGCCGGAAGTCATTCCAAAGAGCAGTGAACACACATTCAATGAATTCCATGTCTGCCCTGAAAATCTACATGCTGCAAGGGCAATTGATGCGATTCTAGATGAGCCAGCGAAGCGTTGGAACCCACTGTTGATCAATGGAGATAGTGGTACTGGAAAGAGCCACTTATTGTGGGCCTGCGGATTGCAGATGGCGAGGCAAGACCCCAGCAGACTGGTACGGATAATCAATTGTGGACAATTGGATGAAGAAAGGCCCGCAGGTTGGCAGAGAACACTCGCAGCAACCTCAATGCTACTCATCGATGACCTACAAGTCATCCTCGATGTACCAGATTCAATGCAAAAGATTGGGGAAGTTGTTGACCATGCCATCAATGTCGGTGTGCAGGTGGTCATTAGCACCAGCGATACAGACTTCAGTGGAACTGCAGGTAATCGTTTGGCACAAGTTCTCAATGGCACTAGAATGGTGACTCTCCGAAGACCTGGTCTGGCATCGAGAATGACCTATCTACGCGAAAGGTCAGCGGTCAGAAGATTGCTATTGGATGACCTGCAACTGAGCGCAATTGAGGCTGAAAGTCCCGGTGATTGGAGAAGTTTGGCACAATCCTTGGAAGTGGTTGCTGAAGCTATCGAAAGAGGTGCAAGCCTTGACCAACTGAGGGACATATCAACGATTCTTAGCGGAGAATATGAATCGCAGATTCATGAAATTCCTGAAGACAGAGAAGACATACAAAGCCTGTCAAAGGGGATGATTTCTGAGGCTTTGGAATACGTTGAACACATTCCCTTAGACGTCGACATAGAACTAGAAATCCCACCTGTAGACCTACCACCTGATGACTACGAGGTCCCAGACTTGCTGCCCAAGGACTCGAAGACTGCAGTAGACAATTTAGTCGATAGACACCTTGGTGAAGAACTAGAGAGGATGAAGGAGCCCGTGGTTCACGCCGTCTCCGTCGATGAGCGTGAACAGCATTTGATCGATGAAAGGAAGGAGCCGGACGCAAAAGATCTGATTAGGGTTAAAGGCGACCTAGCGGTTGTCGACGAATTGATTGATGATGCATTCAACAAAGCCGACCGAAGGGTTGTGAACGAAGCGGAAGTTCTGAGTTCACTATTGGAGGAATTACAGACCTTGTCAGAAAAGATGGCTACTGCTAAGGCTAGAGACCTAATCAGATTGGTAGATAGGCTATATGATATCGAAATGAAATGACACACCGTTGATCCAGTTAGATGGCCAGTTCCTGAGATGCCTAAGAGTAGAAGACCTGTCAAGAGAGTAGAGCCTGAACCTGAACCTGAACCTGAGGAAATTTTTGACAGTATACAATCAGGTAACTCATCAGTTGCCTCACTGAGGGCTTTGACGATTCTCACTCCTACGGAGGAAGAGTGAATCATGGGCTCCAAAAAGGAATGGTGGAGCGAGGGGATTCCATTCCAATGCATTCCAGACTGTGGGAGATGCTGCAATGAGCCAGGTGGAATAGTCCATCTCTCCCAAACTGATGCTGAAAATCTGGCTCAATTTTTTGAGATGCCAACAAGTGAATGGTTGCAAAGAGACTGCAGGCGTAGGCTGGATGGNAAATGGGTGTTAAAGAGCCNNCCTGAAGATGATATTTGCATNTATCTTGATGATGACATGAAATGTATGGTNTATGATGCAAAACCAACTCAATGCTCAGCATTNCCATGGTGGAGNGAAAACCTCAGANCTGAAAGAAAATGGAATAAAGTGGTGCGTGGATGCCCTGGATTATCNGAAGANGGAGCGCCTTTAATNGATGGTGAAGAAATCATGANATGGGTCTTAGCAGATCAAGAAGCCTCCAAGGGATTTAGACACCTTNAACGAAANGATTAGNCATTCAAGCCAACTCAGAAGTCAAAAGGGTTGTGAAAACCACCTTGNTTCTGNTGCTCTTCATGATTCTGTTGAGGANACGAATTCNGCATAGGGGTCGGCTCNAAGACGGTTTCATCNTCCCAAATTGAGGCATCAAGCATAGCAGCCATACGCGGNCTTTCCTTGTATTCGGAATNNGATGANTTTGTNAGCATNCGNACGAAAAATANACTTAGCACCAAGAAGAAAACTATCGCTGCAAGGTCCATNCCTTGGAAATATGGCACAGTCTGTTCCGNGGCACCCTTGACTGCNCCNACACANTCAGACTGTACAAANTCGACCATNTCAACATACCCTGATTCTGTAATTTCATTNGGACAGAAAGGAGAAGTTATGGTAGGAGGTAGACCTGCAATACTGTTGACCAAAAACAGAAGCATCAAGAGTATTGAAAGTAGCAGTAAAGGACTGACAATCAANACTCTGCGCCAACCGATATTCATCGCCTCCTTCGNCCTTCAACGNGACCTGCTGCCTTCCTTGTCAATAATTATTGTATGCGCTACAGTGAAAATGTTAGATTCTATTCCTTNCAGACTATTNCCGGCATCCAACACTAGGTGTGTTTTACTACACCAACGTGTACTATTCAGAATAAGCATGCGCCGGACTTATACAGGTGGCACAGGTCGGCTGCAATCGAAGGTGACCGGATGCCCGANAATGAGGAAGCAGAAGAGGTTCTGTTGAGTCTGACCGCATCNCATTTGGATATAGGAATGCGTGGCATTCCCGTCGGTACCTGTAGAACAAGTTCAGTTAGTGCGGATGGAGGTGTACACTATGTTGGTTATCCTATCGGAGAAATTGCTGAGATGGACCCCGAAGACATAGTCTTCCTGTTATTCTACAAAAAGTTGCCAAGNAAAGAGGAAGCAAGTACCTTCCGAAAAGATTTGTTTTCTAGAGCGNTTGTCCCAGAAGGAGTTCTACAAGTGTTGGAAAATCTACCACGTGAAGGGCATCCTATGGATTGGTTATCTATTGGTATACATGCCATGGGGATGGTAGGCAAGACAGATGATTGGAAAGAGGATGCTCTCAACTTGATTGCTANAATGCCATGGCTGATGGCTGCAATTTTCCGTATTCGCGGAGGACGAAACGGGCAATTACCGGTAGTCGACCCATCGATAGGGATGGTCGAGTCTTTCGTCGCAATGTTGGAGCCTGAAACTGAGCAAGTTGCAGACATGGTCAAGGTTCTGAGGACATTCTTAGTTCTGCACATGGATCACGGCGGTGGTAATCTCTCAACATTTACCGGAAAAGCAGTTGCTAGTGGACATGCAGATGTATACGCCTCGATNGCCTCGGCAATGAATGCATTATCAGGGCCATTGCACGGTAGGGCAAACCAATCCTGCTTAGAATTTGTACAAAGAGTCGGAACCGATGACCCTGTCAAGGTTGAAGAGTTCGTGCGCGCTGAACTAGCAGCAAAAAGGCCTGTATTCGGGTTTGGACACGCTGTACTCAGGGTTGAAGATCCAAGAGCCACATTCCAATTCTCTCTCGGTGAGAGAATCTGCCCTGATGATGAGAACTTCAGAATCATAAGAACGCTCAGGGAAGTTGCCCCGCGCGTTCTATCCGAGAATCCACGAATAAGTAACCCAAATGCAAATGTCGACATTGCATCAGGAACACTGTTACACCATGTGGGATTCCGCAAACCAGCGTACTATACGACATTCTTTGGCTGGGCGAGAGTAATTGGAATCGGTGCCCAAATAGTGGATGAAAGAATCAATGCGAGGTCTGGAAAGGGTGTACCAATTTATCGCCCAAAGTATATCCCAGTCGATCAAGAGCGCGATTGAAGCGTGTTTTTCCTCTTGCTCTTACCGCAGCCTCGATGACCGAGTACTCTGACAGCTTGCCACGGCAATGAACTGCTTGAACAAGATGCCATCAATTCGTCCACGGATTTATTCCAATGCCACTTTTTCCTCCAACCCTCGAGCAAAAACCTCCTCTGCGAATTGCCCATCTCATGCCATGGTATACCTTCGGCATCCAAAGTTGCAGCACGAAAACGGCGTTTTGTCCCATCTTGCCATTGAGCACAATTCGGATCAGCATTGTCGGTCAACGGGCTCATTCCTGCTTCCAACAATAAATTCTCGATTCTATCTTCCACTTGCCAAACAACAACTGGGTCTCCACCTCTGAAGCGGTTGAAGTTTTGCAGACCTTTGCCATCCAGTGCCCCAGACCTACCTAATGTTAGATGCTTAGTCCATCCATCTAGATATTCCAAAGCGATAGGTAACAATGCTGCACCTGCTTGGCGTTGACGGCGAATCAATCTCTTAAGTGGATTGAAGATGAACTGTGGGAGGGTATACAGACGTTGGACATTACTTGAACCAAATGGTGGAACAACTGGCCTTAACGTCACCGCATTCCAATCGCTGCCGAATGATTTGTTCACTCGTGGCAAGGCATTATGAAATGAATAGAATACTGCATTGTTAGGATTCACCTCGGCATCTTTCAGTGAATCGATACACATCGACATCATTCTACGCAAATGTTCAACTCGTTTTGATCCGGCTAACCATCCACCGCCCGCCTTTGAGCGGGGATGTGGAATCTTCAACTCAAGACATACGAATCTTGCTTCCTCCAACCAATGGTGCATGAAATCCTTGTTTTTCATCAAACTCTCGAAAGAATCAAAACCTTGTTCACAAATCTCATCCAAAGTGCAATCTTCAACATATCTTGGGAGTTCTCCCTTCTTTTCAGCGGACACCGAAGGGTTACGATCATGGTGCAGAACCAACTCATTATCACAAGTCAATCTTAAATCGAATTCAATCCCATCGAAACGTTCGATACCCTCTCTAAGAGAGGTGACGCTATTCTCGACCGGTTGCTGCCAACTCATCGAACTCGGCGAGCGATGACTAGTTCCACTTTTGAACCCCAAGCCGGACAACATGCGTAAGCATGATGAGTTGAGCCGGAACTTGCCAACTGAGCGAGATGTCTGGTACAGTTACCGAAGTCAGCATTAAAGAGCGGATGAAAAATCTGCCAGATGACCAAAAAAAGAAGATTCGTGGCTGGTGTATGTATGATTGGGCCAACTCGGCATTCTCAACCAGCATAACTGTGGCAATTCTACCGATTTATGCAATTGCTCTGACCAATGTCTTCTTGAAAAATAATCCAGATTCATTCTTCTCCAACTTCAGCGCTTCAGGTATGTGGGCCTTTGTTGTGGGATTCTCGACCCTACTGGTGGCACTCTCTTCACCTATTCTCGGGGTAATCGCTGATCGTATGGAAATCAAGATGAAACTGCTCAAGATATACACCTATGCGGGTGCGGNCGCTACATTTCTGATGTTATTTTCAGCATTCTTTGCAGACTATGATTGGCTTTTCCTGTTACTATGTTTCTTCATTGCCAATGTTGGATTTGCTGGTGCTAATGTGTTCTACAATGCTCTGCTTCCATACATGGGTGACGATGATCTGATGGATGACATCAGTAGCCGAGGATTTGCATACGGCTACATCGGAGGAGGACTGCTACTCGCGGTTCACCTTGGACTATTGATGGCTACTGAAAACAGCGACCTGATGATTCGTCTATCTTTGGCNTCGGTTGGGGTATGGTGGTGGGGATTCTCTGTCTATACATTCCGGGACGTACCAGAACCTNAGATTCCAGAACCGATGACGGGATTGAATGCTCGAAAAGCCACAGGGATGGCTTTTCGAGAACTACGCAAAACTTTCAAAGAATTGACTCGATTCAAGATGCTCGTCATTTATCTCGCAGCATATCTGATGTTCAACGATGGTATCCAGACCGTATTATCCATCGCCGGAGCCTTCGGAGGAGACGTGCTCGGTGTATCGATGATTACCAACATGATTGTAATCCTGATGATTCAATTCGTGGCAGCACCTAGTGCGATGGCCTTCAGTCGTTTGGCAGAGAAGATAACCACAAAGAAAGCGCTAATCGTTTCCTTGGTAGGTTGGTGTCTAATCATCGCCATGGCAACAGGNTTCTGCGCCCTAGAGCCTGAAGATGAAGACGAGTTCACCTATCGCGTCCATTGGATTCAAGATGCAAACCTTTACGTCGTTTCAGTCCAAGATGGGCACGAATTAAATCTTGAAGATGACGATGCCCACAAAGAATGGGATCAAACTTGGGGGCTGAAGAACGGGTTGAATCTTAGTGCATCACAAGTAGTGAATTTATCTAAGGCGGTAGAGGATACTGAATTCACCTTATTCATCGCAGATGGCCCCGTCTCAGAAGGGACAAATCCAGCGATGTTTTACGGTAAAGAACACCCCAGTCAGATAGGCGAGGGTTCTATCGACTCATGGCCTGAAACCCTGCGAAACATCCTATGGAAGCCACTGAGCCTTGGCATAGACCTACAATGGATGATTCTCGGCCTAATGGTAGGTGTTGTCATGGGNGGAAGTCAAGCCTTAGCAAGATCGATGTTCGGTATGATGGTACCAGAATCTCGATCTACAGAATTCTTCGGTTTCTTCGGNTTCATAGGCAAGGCCGCCAGCGTTATCGGNCCTTGGATTTACTTCCTTATGTCAACTGCAATGGATGACAGAATGGGGGTACTATCCATTCTAATCATCATACTGATAGGAACTATCATGATGAAGTGGGTAGATGTTGAAGAGGGNATCCGCGTCGCTGCTGAAGAAGATGCTCTAAGGCGAGGTGGAGCAGAAGAAGCGTGATTATCCCATAACCCGGTCTACCAGCATTGCCAATTCAAACAGAATCACTACTGGAGCGGAAACCAGCAACATCGAGAGAGGATCCGGAGGAGATAACAAGGCTCCAAGGACAACTGCTGCAAACCAAATATGCCGCCGATGACCGGACACCGTAGTACGTTCAACAGCGCCTCCACGCAATAGCAACAAAGTGACTACCGGGGTCTGAAATGCTACAAGTCCTGCAAAGCATAGATTGAGAATAAATCCGATGAAGGAAGATAATCTCCATGTTGTATCCAACCCCGATGATGCTGCATNTTCTGCCAAATACTGCAAGACTATTGGAACCATGACCGAAAGAGTCCACCATTGTGAAAGGAAAACCAAGAGCAAGGAAGCNGTAACTGTTACCAACAAACCCATCCCCAAGGTTGGCATCTCTATTCCAGACTCATCCACTCTCTGTTTTACTGCGGGGTGAGAAANTCCATGTTGGAAAGTGTCCACAAGTAGAAGAAACAAACCTAATGTCATCCCGAAGTATGCAGAAACTCTGAGTTTTAGAGCCAACAACTCGACCGGAGTCAGCACCACAACCTCAGTTCCTGATGGAACGTATCCAGANTCCTCAACTAACCACGAAATCAGTTCTCCGGTGAATGGAAATGCAACCATGAANCCAATTACGAAAAGGANTAGTAACAAGATTGCTCTGCTTCGAAGGTGTGCTCTCATGGCAGACATTATCTGNCCACCTGGCGATTCAAGAAGGTCCTTGGCCGAGCGCTCCAAGTCCACTTGTGAAGCGCCCTCCATGTCCCTGCGTAATGTTGCTGCCCAATGAAACCGACGCCCTGCTGGCATCAATCTTCGAGACTAGGTAAACTTGGCAATCCAGGTAAATTTGGCAAGGAAGGTAACTCAGGCAATTCTTCTTCCTCTTCTTCCTCAGNAGTATCATCAAAATTATCCAAATCGGGTAATGCTGGTGGCTCCGATGGCAATTCAATCGGTTGATCGATAATCANGTCTGGTGCCACACCTGGACGAGTTCCAGATGAAAATACTGCCATGTCCTGACGCTTCACAACCTCAGGTTCACCGAATTCTTCCTCATCCATTATCAATTCATCAATTCCTGATTCATCTGGAGCGGGTAAAGGAACTTGATTGAAGCCTCCACTGCTCGTTTGGGCATGATCTCCATCAGGTAAAGGAATGCTGTCATTATCTTCCGTAGCGATCTCGATTGNGCCCTCGACTTTGGGGTTCTCCTTGGCAATTTGAGCGGCCTGCTCTCCAAATTCACCCTTTGATAAAGCGCCGATAGCTCCCGAGACTTCTTCTTGACTCTGATGTGCAAGCCCTCCAACAATTCCTGCTACAATCGATGCAGTTGTAGGGTTGATATCGCCGCTTCCAGCGGAGACTGAAATTTCCTGAGTTTCNATCGCTTCACGCATACTAGCTTCATTCTGAGCATCCGGAACGCTCATCTCAGGCCTGAATCGATGGCCCCACCACGCGACAATGAATGAGATTGCCGCGATACTCAATAACGCCCATTCCTGCATACTATATTCATTCTTAGCACCCCAAATTGGCTGCGAAGAAGGACTTGAAAAAAGTTCCAAAATGAAGGGGAGGCCATGGAACTTCTGCCCCATATGCCCCGGCCAAGGNGCAAAATGCACGTTCACTAATGTGAACACCAAGACTAGACCCCCTACCCAAAGACCGATGAGGCCGGCCATCGGATGGCGGCGCTCGCCCTGCATCATAATTNANCACTGACCTCATCCCTTCATCAAGCCTCGTACGGCTGATTTCTGATTAAACTGAGAGATTTTCGGCAGCAGTAACTGTATTTGCCATCAAACATGCGATAGTCATCGGCCCAACTCCTCCTGGAACCGGAGATAACTTTGAGGCGACACTAGCGACCTCGGGATGAACATCTCCTGCAAGGTACCAACCACGTTCATGATTCTCGTCATCGACTCGATTTACTCCCACATCGATTATCACCGCACCCGGTTTGACCCAATCCGCAGAAACCAACGCTGGGCGGCCAACGGCGGCAATCAAAACATCCGCCGTCCNACAGATTCCCTCGATATCTTCACTCCTACTGTGTACTACACTGACACTAGCATCTACACCTCTTGCTGCTAACATCAACGATAGTGGCATCCCTACGATTCGACTGCGTCCAATAACCACAACCCGTTTTCCGGATAATTCAACTTCTGCCCANCTCAACATTCGAATNATTCCAGATGGCGTGCAGGGAAGCAAGGCATCGCTACGCCCCTGTACCAATTTTCCGAGATTAACGGGGTGGAATCCATCAACATCCTTACGCGGATCGATCGCATCGGTCACCTGCAATTCATCAATACTCTCGGGCAAAGGAGATTGTACAAGAATACCATGCACTGAATCATCTTGGTTTAAACTAACAATCAATTCCAACAACTCCTCNTGAGTGGTCTCTACTGGTAATGAGTGCCTAGTTGACTTCAGACCAAGTCTTTCACAAGCAGCCTGTTTTGCAGAAACATAGGTCTTGCTAGCGGGATCATCCCCCACAATAACCACCACAAGATGCGGCGAGACTCCGTCNTCTGACAAAGCAGTGATNCGCTCTATCAATTCANACTCTAGACCCTCGGCACATGCTCTNCCATCAAGACGTTCANCGACTATTCTCCCACCGAACAAGGGGANCCGATTTCATCTATTGACCCTGCCGCAACTCCGGTTCCTTCAAAAACAGGTTCCACAGCCACGGNGCANCGCCTGTGTAGCATAGCTGGTAGTGCGGCGGATTTGTAATCCGCAGGCCGGGGGTTCGAGTCCCCCCGCAGGCTCTTTCGCCTCCTATGGAGGCGTACGGGTAATCCTTACATTGATATGCTTCAATTGTGCCGAAAACTACTGAGGCTTGCCTATGCGTAGTGGATTTTTGATTGGAATGCTGTTCCTGACAGCATTGTTTACCCCGTTTATACCAAATGACGTCGCACCGTCGATTGTCGAGATTCTGAACTATGAAGAAAACCAAGAAATCGAGGTACCAATGACCGAATTACCCGGCGTAAGGACTGTCGATAACGCAGGCGGCAGAGCCCCTTGCCCGCAGGTGCAATCTGACGCGGGAGTCGCAGGAGATGCCGGAAATACCTCCGCAACCTCAAGATCGCTAGGACAGAATCCTTCGACCACCAAGACCGGTTGTATAGATGCTAATGACCGACAAGATTGGTATTCATTCTCAATGACATCGGGCAAGGATATCGAGGTAGAGTTAACCGTACCTGCCAGCATGGACTTCGACCTCTACCTTTGGGACGATACATCTCAAGCAATTTTGGATTCTTCGGAGTACAATGACCCACTGGAAAAAATTACCAGTATCGGAACTTCAATTTCTGGAACTGCGGGAACTTACTACCTACGTGTTCATCAGTGGTCAGGAGATGGAACTTACACCTTGAGAACCTGGACCAACAACACGCCACCCACTCCTGATTTTGAGACCACCTCGGTAGTGGCTCCAGCCAAAGGAAATGCAAGCGATACCGTTAGTGTGACCTATACAATTGAGAACACAGGCGATGGAAACTCCTCATCTTTCGATGTTGCATTCATCCTCTCTGAGGATGAGACATATAGTTGGGGCGACACTCTTCTCTCTCATTCTGAGACCCATTCAGGAATTGCCTCAAATGGTAGCCTNACCCACACTGCTAATGTCACTCTTCCCTCAAGTCTGTCAGATGGGGCATATCACTGGATAATTTGGCCTGATGGATATGGCAACGTGACTGAGAANAATGAAAGCAATAACTACNTGGCAAGTCNAAACAAGATGATTGTNGGNCTTACNTGTGAAGACCTNCATGCCAATGGACAAAACGATGCTGGCNTGGGNGNNGATGCACCCNANAATTGGTCNAATGTCACCNTCNTNACNGGCGACAACTATACTGGAACTGTTTCAGGTTGNATGGANGGAATTGATGGNAATGATTTGCTACGCTTCGATGTNCCTTACAACTACAACTTGTTTGCAACCGNCACTACAACCGGTGACCACCGAACCAATCTAGGATTAATGANTTNCAATGGNNCTTATGCTGACTTTGATTGGTCANTNAACACCACGGTGAANGATGTATCAACAGAAGGGACNGATNATTNCGATGCAACNGGTGGAACCTTCTATCTCAACGTGACACACGATGAAGGAGCCGGTAACTACACCATTGACGTCTGGACCAACTACAGCGTTCCAAAAGCNAACATGTATTTCGAAGAAGTAAGCGGNCCAACCTCATCCAACCCNGGAGATTCAATCACCGTTTCTGGAATTATGGGTAACGATGGAAACATCGATCTGAACCAATCAGTNACCGTTTCNGCTTGGTTATCAGTNAGCAATGACTGGACNAACTTGGACCATNAAATAGGNAATACTACAATCTCCAGTCTTTCTGTCAATCAAACNCAGAATNTTCAGGTAACCGGCACNNTTCCAAGTTTCATCATNGAAGGAAACTACNCGCTNATCATGTTGGTCGATNATGAAGAGTTGCTCGANGAGAAGAACGANGATGACAACGAGATGGCTGCAGAAGACCTNCTTATGGTNGGTAATTATCCAACCTCCTGTACCGNCCAAAATGATGCCCTTTCGGGAGGNGATGCAGGAAANGATGCCAATAGCGCATATGACCTTGGCACCGANCCNTCTGTTGAAGTCATTGGATGTATGGATGCNNGTGATGAAGATGATTACTACAAAGTCACAATGAGTTCAGGGATGGATCTTGAGGCTATACTGATTACTGCACCTGGAGCCGACTACGACATCTTGTTGAAGAATTCACTTGGACAGANCATCGANNTTGGATATAATCTCGGCAGCAATGACGAGGAAGTCGCAACCGATGATGGTGCTGGAGGAACATACTACCTTCATGTGCAAGCATATGAGGGGGCTGGNGAATACAGATTGATTATCAACGATGCAAATGANATCATTACTCCNGCCTTCAANTGCGGNGAACAGATGGACCTTGGCCTAGCAGGGGATGCCAGNGACGCNAGTACCAATCCAACCGCCCTTGGAGANAATCCAATGCAATCTGGNATGGGATGTATGGACGCAGAAGATGTTGCTGATGCCTATGGCTTTGCACTAACAGATCAACAAAATGTCATCATCTCTTTCACTNAGGANTCCAACACCAACTTCATGATTTCACTTTACGAAGGNANCAACTTCATCGATAGTTGGGACAACACCACATCTGAAGTCAACTGGCAAACACTAGGAACCGAAAGAGAAGGTACAAATTCGAATTATCGTATTGTAATCGGCGCAAATGGCTTCGAAGGTTACTACAACCTCAGCGTCACTACTACTGCAGCCGCTCTACCTGACTTTGAAGCAGCATCAGTATCCTGTCCAATAGATCTGATAAGTGGAGATGAAGCATCGTTCGGATGGGAATTCAGCAATATTAGAGGAGACCACTTGGAGGCGGTTGCATTCTCGATTGACTTGATTGATTCGATGGGAGATAGCGTTCTTAATCTCTACAACAGTACAGTCATTCTCGATGCCTCCAATAGCAATATGGACTCAGGNAGCGGTGTTGTGATAATACCTGAAGAATCGCTNAGTGGAACNTACACTTGNCAATTGGAAATAGANCCGGAAATGCTCATTGAAGAAGANAATGAATCCAANAACATCGTTGTTGGCGAGCAGTTNGAGATAACCAACTATTGGGACCTTTGGGCCAATGATTTGGACCAAGATGGATACAACACTACCGATGATGGNGATGGAATCGTAGATGCATGTCCTGAGACTTATGGTGAGTCGACAGAGGATGTTTATGGCTGTCCAGATATCGACGAAGATGGATGGTCAAATGGAAATGACATCATGCCATTGGATGAGAGTCAGTGGGTAGACAGCGATGGTGATGGCTACGGAGACAATCCAGACGGAACNGATGGAGACCAGTGTCCTAATGAAGCTGGAGTCTACAATGGAGAAGGTGGACAAGGATGCCCATTGGCAGTACCACTAGACGGCGATGAGGATGGTGTGATTGACGAAATTGACCAATGTCCTGACACGCCTATTGGCGACTTTGTAGATGCTGATGGCTGTACTGTTGTCGACGATACCTCAGACCAAACTAACAACAACGGTGGAGGAGATGCCAACGATGGAGGAGATACNAACGATGGAGGAAACGATCCTAACGACAACAACGATGATTCCTCAGATACCGGTGCCAATGGAGACGAACAGAATGTCGATGAAAACGTACTAGGACTAACAGATGATGAAACCATGGAATATGGAATGTTGGCCGGTGCTGCACTGGTAATAATACTCTTACTGGCTCTTATTCTAAGAGGCAGAGGTGGTNGNGATGACGATGATTTCGCTGTCNATCAAGCATTCAATACCGGGTTTATGAGTGGAGGGATGGACCCATATGCTGGAGCAGCACAAGGGCGTTCACCTGAAGCCATGGCATATGAACAGCAGTTAATCGCTTCNGGATATGACGCTGCATCCGCAAGGGCCTATGCTGACCACTACTTCAACAACCGTTGAACTTGAAATCGATTTTGTAGAAATACAAAATAGGCGTGTTTCACATCATGTATATGTCTCGCGCAAATTCAGCAAAGAGAACCCTCAAGTTATCGAACAGTATCGCCTAAGCATGCAGAGTGCGAGTGAAGAGGAATTCAACCTTCGCGAGAAGGAATATTTCTCCTCGATGCTCAACCCTCTAGCACGAAAAAAGAGTGGGGATGACCCAATCTTCAGATGGTTCTCGCGCTATCTAAAAGCGAAAGAAAATGGAAGAGATGCTGTCAATGGAACTCTAGGTTCATTGATTAATGACTCGGGAGAACTCGCTCTGAACGCAACAGTAATCGATTCATTGAGGAAGCAAGTTGGACATGATATGGCCGGATATTCTCCCTTGAGGGGTATGCCTGCCTTCAGAGAATTGGTAATCGATCTTGCTCTTGGACAATACAGGCCTCATATCCCGGCTGTTGTTTCCTCAATTGCAACACCAGGAGGATGCGGAGCCTTGTACGCTTCAGCATGCAATTTCGCTGACCCCGGAGATAGAGTTCTGTTGAGAGACAAGCATTGGGGCCCGTACAAGACAATATTATCCGAGAATAGCCTGAATGTCCACTCATACCCTCTATGGGATTCCAATTTGGAACTACGCGCTTCACTCTCTGAATTAGCCTTGACACAAAAAAGGATACTCGGTTGGTTGAACGACCCGGCTCACAATCCAACTGGACTTTCCTTATCCACTGAAGAGCGAAAAAACACTCTCAATTGTTGGTTGGATTCCGCACAAGACAATCCAGATATTGGCCATACTTTGCTAATCGATGCGGCTTACCATCTGTATGCCGACGAACCACATGGGTGGGCTGAAACTATCTCGAAAATAGATAATTGGCCACACAATCTGCTGATAATGTTCGCAATATCTTGCTCCAAATCACACACTATCTATGGCATGCGCACGGGTGCTCTTGTCTACCTTCATCCCAATTCCGAGGTACATGTCAAACTGGAAGAAGTCCTGCTGCATACAGGGAGAGGAACTTGGAGTGGCGCCCCGCGTCTTCCACAAGTTGCCCTGATCGATGTGCATCAGAATCAATTGAATGAGTGGGAAGATGAGAAGAATCAACTCAAAGGGATTCTAACAAGTAGAAGAAGAGCGTTCAACGAAGCAGCTGAAAGTAACTCTATCGAGGTAATGCCTAATGATAATGGATACTTCGCTTTCATCGAATGCAATAACCCAGAGGAGGTATGCGAATCATGCGCAGAAGATGATGTATATCTTGTGCCATTGATAGGCGGCATCAGGGTTGGAATATGCGCCATCCCAGTTAGTGATATGCCGAGAGTCGCATCTGCTTTAGCCAAGGCCCTGAGGTGAGGGCATGCAGCACCTAAGGGCGAACTTGCTGTTAACTTCAATCATCTGCATAGTCATTGGAGCAATGCTCATCATCTCGAGAGAAACTCTAGCGATTAGTATCGGTGCTCCTATCTCTCTATGCGGTCTGGTAATGTTTGTTTGGGGCATGTCTCTGCAATCCCAAGAACTCGGTTGGTCAGAAGAGAAGATTGCAAAATGGGCACCATCAACTGAGGAAATGACAGATGCTGGCAGAATCATGTATCGAGTGGACACCACTTTGGATGAGCCATACAAATCTACAATTCTCTGCGGATCATGTGGAGAGGTTACCGCAGTTGACGGAAAAAGGCCGAAGCATTTCACTTGTCCATCATGTGAAAATGAGTTGTGGGAAGAAGAGTAGAGTTTATTTCGGTTGAAAGATTGTTTCTATTCTGAAGACGAATGGCAGACAAGGTGCTGATACATTCCTGAAAGCGATTTAA
>PBHQ01000035.1 GCA_002719475.1 Methanobacteriota archaeon
GATTTGCAACCATACGAATACTCTCTCAACACCTTGGTATCCTTCTCCTTTGAAGAAGTCATATTTCCTTAGTACAGAGTACAATGCCAAGGATGCTAGAGTACCGATTACAATAGCCAACAATATACTATTAATAGGGAACCAAGCATTATCTTGCAATGGATTCCAAACTCCGCCCTCACTGGCTGGTAACCAGTTGGATTTGTTTATCCATTCTGCTCGATCTAGTCTCTTGATCAATCCCTTAAGAGCCTTGAACTGAAGGGCTAGGCCGAGAACAAAGAAAGTTGGGAATGCCAATAATGGCGCCATCCAGCGAGATCGCTCGACGGGATTGTCCGCCTCATAGATCAATTTCTTGATGATCATGAAAGATACGAATGCGAATACTGCCCCCATGAGTGGCGATGCTATCCAAGACAACACAACCGTGCCAACGACGCCCCAATCAATCATATCTGAATCGATAACTAAACCAATTCCTACAATACCACCGATTATACTGTGTGTTGTCGATACGGGCAGGCCAAATCTTGTTGCGACTGTCAGCCATAGGGCTGCAGCCAACATTGCTGCTATGAATCCAAACATCAGTTTAGTTGCCAGGTCTTCGTTAACGGTATCAAAATCAACCGACAGAATACCCTTACGTACAGTATCGGTTACTGCGTCTCCGGCCAAAAAGGCTCCAGCGAACTCGAATATTGCAGCGATAATAACCGCCTGTTTCAATGTCAATGCTCTCGAACCGACCGAGGTCCCCATCGCATTGGCAACATCATTTGCACCAATATTCCAAGCCATATATGCACAAACAATCAGAGCGGCGATGAGCACGTACACTGAGAAGGGGTCCATGACGAGTTGCCTCTCGCGGGCAGTATATCACCTATATTCTAAGTAAAATATATAGTTATATGTAGAATGCAGTATCATGGCCTCTGGACAAGGTACCATTCATACCCGAAGATTGCAATTGACTGGTGGGGCAACCTTCACCGTTAGCATACCAAAAGAGTGGGCGAATTTTCATTCACTCAAAGCCAAAGACAGCCTCAAGATAGATTGGCGCCCAAGCGGGGCAATACGAATCACACCAGCGAATGAAAGCATAGCCAAGAGAAAAGAAATCACTCTAACTGTGGATAAGATTCCTGTTGGTTCCCTAGTAGACCATCTAGTCGCGGCATACATCGCCTCAACTGATCGTATCAAATTGATCAGCAAAGATGGTTTCAATAGAAATCAAAAATCGAGAATCAAACGTTTCTTGAGAATAACTACCGGGTTCGAAATTATGGATGAGAGTGAAAATCGTATCGAACTGCTCAACTTACTAAACATTGGAGAAATGCCGCTACAATCCAGTCTCAATAGAATGTACCTACAGTTGACTTCAATCATTAGAGATATTGTGGACGTTCTTTCTGGGGAAGATAGTTCTCTACTCATCGATGTCGAAGATAGAGAGAGAGAAATGGACGCCATTCAACTGTTAATTCAACGACAAGTAGGGGCGTTGTTAGAATCTCACAAAGTAGCGGTAGACCTGCATACCGAACGAAGAAAAGCCATTGAAATCGCCAACTTGGCGCGTACTTTGGAAAGGATGGGAGATCACGCTCAACAATTGGCCGAATTAATTCTCACTACAGAAAACAAACCAAAGCTTGATTTCAACGAAGAACCATTGAATAAATTGGCGATTTGGCAAACCTCGATTAAGGCCTTGATGGTCAATATCAGAACAAGGAATCCTCACGAGATTCATGATGCTAGAATGGCGCTCAAAGAGGCACAGATAGAACTCTCCGAACACGAAGATTCTCTTTGGGGTGGGCGTACCAGCGCAACTTCTGTTCTCTACAAATTCAGACTCTCAGAAAGTATTCGCAGGCTCTGTGCATATGCAAGAGACATGGGTGAAATTCTGCTCAATATCATCGCCTGCGAAAATGCGAGCCTGAAATGAAGGGTTGAAGTGCAATCAGCCGCTCGCAACCCTGCCGAGCCGGCCCCTCTGAGGAATCCCGGCTCAAGACGTGATAGCATGGGAATGGATCTTGCACTAAAGGCGAAATTGCAGAAGCAACGCTACCATATCGTCGGAGAACATGGTGGTGTGAAGATATGCCATTGGACCAAAGAAAGCCTACTCAGGGATAGACAATGCTACAAAGGCAAGTTCTACGGTATCGAAAGCCACAACTGTCTGCAGATGAGTCCTGTCGTCGACCAATGCAATCTAGCATGTAGCTATTGCTGGAGAGAGCCGCACATGGACACTCTGGAACTAACTGATCAAGACCCACTTGAGTTGTTGTATGAGAGCGTACGAGCGCAAAGGCGCCTCCTTACTGGATACGGCGGCAATATTGGAGTCACTCCTGAGAAGTATCAGGAGGCTCAGAATCCGCGTCATGTAGCGATTTCATTGAATGGTGAACCTACCCTTTACACGAAATTGGGCGAATACATCGAACTCTGTCACAAGCATGGAATGACCACCATGTTGGTGACCAATGGAACTCTACCTAAAGCACTGGAGAAACTCGATACCCTACCAACTCAACTCTATGTCAGTGTTGATGCCCCTAATAAACAGGTATTCGACCGCATCTGCAAACCAAAGTGGAACAGCGGAGCATGGAATAAATTCGAAGAAACCATCGATCTATTACCGAGCCTAGATACTCGAATTGTCTGTCGCCATACCTTGGTCAAAGGCGAGAATATGGCTGAGGAACACATTGCGCAATATGCGGCTCTAGATAATCGGGCTGACCCTGATTTCATCGAGTGCAAAGGGTATGTATTTGTGGGCCACAGTAGGGAAGTTCTGTCGATTGACAATATGCCCAGTCACGAAGACATCCTCGACTTCAGCAATAAATTGGCGCCGATGGTTGGCCGCAAGGTCCTCGATGATTCACGTCCAAGCAGAGTGGCGCTGGTGGGTAAAGAAATCGTCCCAATTCCAATTCCCGAGAGAGAAATGGAATTCCCTGCTGACTTAGGGATTGCACCACCTGTCAAGCATCTGCCAATCATTCAATGAGTGCTTTTTGCAAGGCAGTCTTTGAAATGCCGCTGCTTCTGGGCGATACGATGCGTGAAGTGCTGGTAGCCAGAGGTGGTGCGGTATCCGCCGCTTCTGGACTTGGACGCGCTCACCACGATTTGATCAAGGCTCTCGATACTGGGAAAATTGAGGGATATGCTTCTGGAGGAGTGATTGAACATGATACTGGAGGTAATCCAGCAACACGTTTGCATCGACGCTGGCGTAGTAATCCTGCAAGAGTCAAGAAGTCGTTAGCAATGATTGACTTGCTACACGTAAGCGACCAAGAGCAAGCACATCTTGTGCCAGAGAATTGCCCCATTCCAGTATCGGTTACAGTGCATGATTTGTTCAACATTCATCCACGCAAAGTATCGGGGATAGAAATTGGAGAGACTAATCCTGGAGCAGTGCGACGAAAGGACCTGAGCAAATTGAGCGCTGGGCTGCAAAGAGCAGACCTCTTGATTTGCGACTCTAGAGCGACATTGAAAGAAGTCGAGGAGTATTATCCAGATGTAGCCTCGACCTGCGTCCCCCTAGGGCTTCAGTTAGATGCGAGGAAGCCCGATAGCAATCCTCTCAATCCGCCATCGTGGATGCTGGATGAGGCAAAGCACCTGTTGCTAGTAGGTTCTGAAGAACCGCGCAAGCGCTTGGATTTCGCGATTCAATCATGTAAGGGCTTGAAGGACGTAATTATCCACAAAATTGGTGCTGAATCCGATTCCGAAAAAGAACGCTACCTCAAGGCATTGGCCTCAACCCATGGAATAGACCTAAGGTGGCAAGGTAGAGTTCCTGAAGATGACCTAAGAGCAGCCTTCCAACACGCTGATGCCTTGTTATTCCCAAGTATCGCTGAGGGATTCGGATACCCGCCATTGGAGGCGATGGCTGGTGGAACAAGAGCCTTGGTTGCCGACGCTGCCTCGGCCAATGAGATTCCTCCTCAATCTCACCTACTTCCAGTAGATGATGTTCAGGCTTGGCGTCAAGCCATCAAAAATCTAGAATCTGGACGGTGTGAAGAATCCATGCAACGAGCAGAGAAATTCTCTGACAGCGTATTTGCAAAGAACATGTCCGCAGCCTGGGACTCTTTGTTCTAATCACTCAGGCGGCCTTGGAGGGTTGTATCCTCTCTCCTTGGCTTCTGCAATCAGTGCTACATCCGCCTCGACCATCATCTCTACCAATCCTGCAAAGGTTGTGTTTGGTTTCCAGCCAAGGGCTGCTTCAGCCTTGTCATACTTACCGATCAACAAATCGACTTCTGCTGGGCGGAAGAATTTGGGATTGGTGCGGACTCTAATCACACCATTCTGATCCTTTGCAATGCGATCTACTCCTTCGCCTTCCCATGCTAGTTCCATACCAACATGTGAAAATGCAAGATCAATGAATTCCTTGACAGAATGAGTTTCACCTGTTGCAATGACGTAATCATCTGGCTCATCTTGCTGCAGCATTCTCCACTGCATCTCAACATAATCTCCGGCAAAGCCCCAGTCACGCTTGGCATCTACATTACCAATCGACAGATATTCATCAAACCCAGCAGCTATTCTTGCCGCCATCATGGTAACTTTTCGGGTCACGAATTCAAGCCCTCTTCTTGGGCTTTCATGATTAAACAGAATTCCTGTGCAGGCGAACAAACCATATGATTCGCGATAATTTCTGGTTATCTCGAAGGCGAAAACTTTGGCACATCCATAAGGAGAACGCGGGTGGAAAGGTGTCAACTCTGTCTGCGGAATCTCTCTAACCTCGCCGAACTGTTCTGAAGAACCAGCCTGATAGAAACGGCAATCCGGTTTGTTTCTCTTGATGGCCTCAAGGCAGCGTAGCGAACCCATTCCGGTAACATCAGCAGTCATCAATGGGGAGCGCCATGATTCAGGGACAAAGGATTGCGCCCCTAGATTGTAAAATTCATCTGGTTGAACCTCTTTGATGGCATTATCGATACTGGCCTGGTCGGTCAAGTCGCCGTTGATGAGATGGAAGTTCTCATGTGCGTTCAAATGGTTGATGAGTGAACGTCCAAGTGTGGGTTGACTAGTCCTGCGAACCAATCCATAGACCTTGTATCCCTTGTCAAGTAACAACTCTGAGAGGTAGGAACCATCCTGTCCTGTCACTCCGGTAATCAAAGCGACCTTGCCCTTCGTCATGNTGCGCCCACTCCGGTTCCCCTTTTCAATGAAATGACGAGAGAACAGTCGCTGGAATCGACCTGTTCACGCCGGTTTCATAGGCTGAACGTTGGCCTGACGATTCATGGCAGGTGCTGAAGGGCGGCTCAAGTTGCTTGTCGTGCGCGCCTCTTTCGCCAACTTAGGAGGGGCGGAAAGAGAACTGCTTACCGTCATGCGAGAATGGTCAAAACGTTGGGAAGTAACCGTTGCAACTCTAGATTTTCCCGAGNCATCTCAAAAACTGGCCAAAGGGTTGGATGTTCGAATCATTNCCNCTTCTCAGCCATTTACTCCGTCTTCGGGAATGGTTGCGGAGATAACTGGTAGCGCTTCAAAGGCTGCTGCCAAGGCATGGTCTGAGGTGGAGGGACTTAGGCAGGTCATTGCAGAATCAGACGTCATTCATCTCTCAGTATGCAGAGGTACNCTTGAGATTCTGCCATTAATACCTGAAGGCAAGGGNATTCACTACCATTGTCTCGAGCCACCGCGTTGGTTGCACGAAGATGTTCTGCATCGTAGATTGGATGGCAAGCTCAAACGCCCTGCTTGGTTGACCAATCTCTTATTCTCTAGACAGAGCAAACGCGACATAGCCTTGGTCAAGCAATTATTGAGCCGAAAAGGTGCTGCAATCAGTGGAAACAGTCACTGGATTCAGTCCCAAATCTCTCGAATCTATGGGATTCCTCATGATCCTGAACTTNACAATGGACAGCCTGCAGTTCGCAAAAATGGNCTATGTGGAGGAGCGACTGTATTGATGCACGTCATCGACCTAGAGGATTGGGATTCTAAGGGAAGCGCAAAGACACCGAATACTCCAGANAAATACNTCATCACCATTGGAAGAATCTCTCATGTTAAGGGTACTTGGCAAACTTTGCACAGCCTAGAAGGGACTGGAATCGGACTGGTGCAAGTTGGAGGTGGCGATACCAAGGATGTCCGTATTTTACAGAAAGAGGCTGACCGAATCGGCATAGAATTAGTTTGTATGCCTCGGCTTAATCAAAAGCAATTGAGAAGCCTGGTCAAAGGTGCTGTTGCGATGGTTTCTCACGCTCATGGNGAGCCATTTGGCTTGACTCCAATTGAAGCCATGGCTGTAGGCACGCCTGCTCTCTTTGTGGATGAAGGTGGTTTCCATAATACCATGCACGATGCTGATTCTGGTATGCTGCTGTCAAGAGATGCGGATTGGAAGGCAGCATACCAAAAGGCCGAAGATTCCGAAATCAGAGATAAATGGGCCAAAGCAGGTCGTAAACACGTCGAGGGTCGCTTNACCCTTGAAGTTCAGGCTGATGCCCTACAACAACTACTCGATGATTGCATGAAGCATGCCTGATTTGTGACTCGATATTATTTCGATTCAAGCACTTACCTTGGGTCGACTCGAACCGCATTCTGGGCATAGCAAGGATTCCTCATCTGAATAACTGAAGCCACAGGCTGGACAATCATCGACCAAACGGAGTTGCATCTGTCTATTGTCNAGTGCTTCTTCATCGCTGTTGACCAATCCCAAGCGGCCGTTCTCTAAATTCTCAATNCGATATGAACCACTACCTCCCATCTGTACAACGATGTCTGGTGGGATGTTGATTGTTCCCAAATCATCCATGAACAACTCTCTCTCACCCTCTGTAAGGTCTGACAAGTCGACATCAGATCCTCGTTGTGCGACAAATCTGCCATCTCTCAACTCAAGAACCCTGTCCGCAAAATCAGCAACTTCTCTACTGTGGGTGACTATCAGGAAAGCAACCTTACCCTTNTGGTGAAGTTCCCTGAATATCTCGAGTACNTGCTCGCTGGTCACTGGGTCTAAGGCTCCGGTCGGCTCGTCAGCAAGAATCAGTTTTGGCTTAGTAATCAAGGCGCGGGCAATTGCTACACGCTGTTGTTCTCCACCACTCAGCAGGGCAGGTAAGGCGGAAGCGCGATGTGCCATGGACAAATCCTCCAACATCTGTTTGGCCTTGCTGCGTGCTTTTCTCGGATTTACACCCTGATGACGCAATGGTTGAGCGACATTGTCAATTGCTGAAAGATTGGGCAAAAGGTTGCCTTCTTGAAAGATGAAAGACACTGTTTGTTGGCGTAGTTCGACCAATTCCTTGCCCGTCAACCTTGTCATATTGTTCCCTGCCAAGCGAACAGATCCNGAAGATGGCTTCATCAATCCCCCAAGACACTTCAGCAGAGTAGATTTGCCAGAACCTGAAGGCCCAACTACAGCAACGGCTTCGCCTCTACGAACTCTGCAATGCAAGCCTCTCAGAGCGACTACGTTTCCGTCTTCAGCCTTNGACTCGTAGATGTGGTAGAGATGNTCTGCCTCTAGGATAGCTTCTTCGCCCATCATTTCACTCCCCCTTCAGTACGGTGGCTAAATCCGCTCTCAAAGCCCGACGAGTAGTGAAGAACAAGGCCAATACAACCACAACCATCACTGTTCCATTGACCAGCAACAATTCCCACCAAGGCCAAACCAAGTCTCGTTGTATCGGGGTGTTTGAACCCCCGAATATTTGGAAGATGAATCCGAAGACCGCGAAGAAACCGTTGAAGGCTCTTGAAATTCCGATTCCCAAGACCACTCCGAGCACCATGCTGACCAGAACTATGGATAAAATCTCGAACAGAGTCAAGCGAATTACCTGATTTGGACTGGCACCGATGGCTTGTAGAATTGCGAGGTCCTTACGCCTCTGAGAAAGCACTAGTGAAAGGAAAACGAATGCGGAAGCGATGCTCGCNAGNGATGCGACCACGAACTGTAGACTGAGTANACCAGGAGTGCCGAAGATCATTCCTCCATTGCGCTCAACTTCTCGGTGCGTAGTCGACCAATCGGTAACACTGGACACTCTNGAGTCNGCCTCGAAGGAAACCCTGATTCGACGCAAAATATCGCCATCATCTTCNTCGGCCAAATCGCCGAGATTGAAGAACCAACGAGTTTGATTCAACGATTCGGCTGCTGTTNCTCCGACCAATTGTCTCCAAGTAGATTCACCAATGACAATGGCCTGACTTGCATCTGAGCTTGAAAGACCTGGCACCCACGTGTGCTTTCCAGCATAACTTACGGTTGCGTTGCGAGTTGTGGTTTCGATTTCAAAATCGAGTCCTCCTCCAAGCAAGACTGCAATCTCAGGTGGAATATCTTCTTCTGATTGCAATTCTAATCTACATCCGGATTCATTTGCTAGTTCTCCNGATGGGCAAGTGCTTCCATTGACCTGTTCAGGAGTGAATTCAGCAAAGCCCCACGCTCCTGTCAAATCAGCACCGGTCAAATTGGCACCCTCAAAGAAATTCAAATTTGGAATCTGNGGATTCAGACCAAGGATTGCAGCNCCACTGAGGTTGGCTCCTGAAAGATTNGCGCCGCGCATATCGCTCAATACGAGAATGGTATTGGAAAGATTGGCACCTGAGAGATCCGCACCGGAAAAGTTGGTCATGGTAAGGTTAGCATTACCTAAATCTCTACCAGAAAAGTCAGCACCCGAGAAATTCATCTCGCTCCAATTGGCATCCGACGGTATTACTGCCAATATTTCCAACTGTAGGTCAAATAGGTTGAGTTCTTCAGAATCACTAGCGATGATTGTAAATTCATCATATTCCAATACAATGCTGAAGATCTCTTCTTCTTCACCCATCCAGTCGCCACTNTCTCGATTTCTGTTCTCTTTTGCATCGGGAACTCCGAGTCCCTCAGAAGAATCTTGTCCGGTACTGAACCATCCATCTGCAATGGCATCATTGTACCTGTCAACATCATCTCCAGGGATGGCTTGAGAATCCCATTCCAAAACATCTTCATGGCCATCGAGTAATACCCAAGTTAGGTATGTTGCCCCCTTCTCTCCTTGTTCATTTGTGATCATTATTGGAACTGTAGTCATCAATGAAGCACCTGAACTATCTTCTATGCCAGCCCCGAGCATAGCTGTTGCAAGAGCATCTCTGGCCTGTGATTCATTCAATGGTGTATTGAATTGCACCTGAAGGTCGGAACCTGACTGTAAGTTAGCAGTCCTCTCATCGACCAAAGTTCCGGTATATCCCTGAACGGCGGCAAGTGTCACTATCGACAAAGTCAGCAACATGATCACCGCTAAACGATTGATAGATTCGCTTGAACCCGAGGTTGAAAGGCCACGTTCTACATCCTTCAACAAGGCCGAGCGACCGAACAATTTACGCATTAATCTAGGTCCTGCTGCGCCTATCCTTGCTAAGATCAACGCTCCGCCAATCCATAGCAAGAACGGNCCCGTCAAGACGACCACACTATCGAGGAAGAAGTTCTCTAACAACCCCCTTGGTCCTATACTGATGAAAGCAAAATCAAACCCTTCATTGTCTTCAATCCAACTCTCCAACATGGCCAGAATACCGATGCTGAACATTGTCCAATGCAACCAACGACGGGGTTCCCGAACTGTTGCTACCTTCTTTACGCCCTCTTCGATTTCTATTTCCAAGAATTGGCGAGTGCGTGAACGGCCAAACAACATTGCCAGACCAATAGTTAGCAAAGCAACAGTGAATATCGTCCCTCCACCTAAACTCGGATCGACTTCGAAGTCACTAGAACGGAATGACATGAACCCTACCGAATCCAAAACTAGAGGAGTCAACCACATTGCCAACATGTAACCGGCAATCCAAGCTACAGATGCAATGACCATAATCTCCAACAAAACCATCCGCTGCAAACCTGTAGATGTCGCTCCCATCACCCTGTTAATCGATACTTCTCTACGACGTTGTTCTAGGGAGAGAATCAATCCATAAATCAATACAGAAATCGAAAGGACGACGATTGGAATCATNATGATATAATCGAAAATCTGAATCAAACCGAGGAATATGTTGAGGAAAATTATGGANCCTGAAATGATGTCAGTATATGACAATTCGAAACCTTGTTCAGTGTAGTTCTTGTCTTCGATTTCTTCAGCAAGGTCAGCCAACCAATCAGCAGCCTCGNTGGTAGAAGAAGTAGGTAGTTTACTTCGGTCGATGGCTAATCCAAGATATGCATGGTCGTTGTCCATCAAGATGATTTCTTGTTCATCACTCAGAGCATTATCTGTNATGAAGATTGGATTGAACAACAGAGTTGGGTTTCCAAGAACCCATTCTTCGTAAATTCCNGCCACAGTCAAGTTGTACAATGTCATCTCTTGNCGACAATAGAGGTACTCCAAGGCAGAAGCCTGAATTGTTCCTGTACAATCTTCAATCTCACCTGGTAAACGAATCGATTCTGTAACATAGGAAATCGTCATCTGATCAATTGTATCGTTGACCTCGGCTCTGGCTTGATTCGCCAATTGCGATGGTAGAATGATCAACGAAGAAGTGGTTGCCTGCTCTACTGAAGGCCATTCACCATAGAGAATCTGGCTCTCATGGCGTTCTCTGAATTCTCCATCGAACAAACTTGGACCAGCAATACGAACNATTCGGTCGCCATTGATTGGCGGTCCACTATCGAGAGCCTCAGGATATGATAATGAGACATTATTCCAATCGCCCGTAGAACTGGATATCATTTCTACATTCAATGGTTGAGCCCGCCCAAACTCTGGATCGAAGAACCCACTCGTCCGCACTCCTTGGCGCCCGTAAATCAAAGAACAGTCTGCAATCTCTTCCATCGCTACCAATTCGTCGCAAATACTTGTGAAAAGGGCGGTATCATTGGTGCGTCCCGAATTATTTTGCCAGGGTTCAGGTGCAAGATCCAACTTCGCATCATACGGGTCATTCTTCAGAGTATCTTGGAAAAATATCTGCGACAAACCAATTCCATATGCAAATACGGTTGTAATGACAAGAGTAGCCAAGAATACTCCTGCGAATACTGCAAGACCTCTCTCTTTGCCGCGCCAAGCCGATAACGAGGCGATGCGCATATTGTCGGGGGCACGACGAGCGCTGGCGGCAATTGCGCGCAATCTACTCATTCCTCCTCACCCCCTATTCCCCAAGCGCTGCGGATGTCTGAAGCTGCGACCTTACCATCCTTGAGGAGAAGCATGCGGTCCGCTTGAGATGCAAGATTCGGGTCATGAGTCACCATCAAGATGGACAAAGGGTCTTCCTCTCGGTGACACAAATCCTTGAACAATTGGAGAATCTCTTCTCCGGTAGCGATATCGAGATTTCCCGTAGGTTCGTCAGCCAATAGCATCATTCTCTCTCCAGCGATGGCTCTAGCGATTGCAACCCTCTGTTGTTGACCTCCGGACAATTGATCGGGAACGTGTTCAATTCTGTCACTCAATCCAACCATATCCAAGGCCTTTCGAGTTCGTTCATCGACTTCCTGTTTGCCGACTCCAGACATATCAAGTGCAAGAGCAACATTATCGTATGCAGAAAGATGAGCCAGCAGATGGAAATCTTGGAAAATCCAGCCAACTCCCTTTCTACGCAATTCGACTAATCTGCTTGGACCATCTGTTCCATAATCCATATCGCCTAGACGAATACTGCCTGAATCACCATCCAACAATCCGCCAATAATATTCAGAAGAGTGGACTTACCACATCCAGACGGGCCCATCAAAGCGACCAACTCGCCCTTGTGAATCTCCAAATCTATGCCTTTGAGAACCTCAAGTCGTTCGCTACCACTTCCGAATCCACGTTTCAGTTCTACAACCTGTAACAACGAGGATTCAGACATACTTCTGCCTACTCAATTGCCTTCATAATGCTTTGTTTTTACCAAATCACAGCGAGGAAGTGTAAGCGTCGGATTCTTCAACACAATGCTGTTGGCTAACATCATGCAGGCAATCGAGAACATAGCCATCATCGGTGCTGGAAACATGGGTTCAGGTATCGCTCAGAAGAGCGCCCAAGAACAGTTCTCTGTTCAGATGGTTGACCGCGAGGAACAATGGGTAGAAAGGGGGCAGAGCATCATTTCAGATTTTCTTGATGAAGCATTGGAACGCCGTATTTTCAGACCAGAACAGGTCGAAGCCATTAAGTCAAGAATTACAGGTGTTGTAGGAGTTGAAAATGTCGACCCCTCAACCGACTTGTGCATCGAGGCGGTATTTGAGGATTTGAAAATCAAGAGCGAAGTATTTGCAACCCTAAATGGAGTCTGTGATGAACACACCATTTTGGCATCGAACACCTCCTCTCTCAGCGTCGAGGCTTTGGCAGAAGCAAGCGGTAGACCAGACCGTTTCGTTGGTTTGCACTTCTTTTATCATCCTGCAAAGAACAGATTGATTGAGATTATCCCCGCTAGTACAACCAGTCACGAGACATTAGCAAAGGTTGAACAATACTGCAAAACTTCTGGCAAGGTCGTAATCGTCTGCAAAGATCGACCGGGGTTTGTGGTCAATCGATTCTTCGTACCTTGGCTCAATGAGGCCTGCCGTTTGCTCGAAGAGGGAGTTGCCAGCACGGCACAAATTGATGCAGTAGCATGCAAGGCATTCCGTATCGGCATGGGACCATTTGCCCTGATGAACTTGACCGGGCCCCCCATTGCTCTGCACTCAACCGATTACCTGTCAGAACAACTGAATTGTCTTCGTTATCATGGAGCGCAGAACCTAAGAGACTTGGTTGCAGAAAACCGAATGTGGGATATAGATGAAGAAACCGATTGTGATGAAGAAACTGCCAACATCATCTCAGAAAGATTGTTGGGTCAAGTATTCGCAGTAGCTGCACAAATAGTCGAAGAAGAAGTTTGCTCGATGGAAGACGTAGATCGTGGCGCCAAAGTAGGACTACGCTGGGCATTGGGTCCATTTGAGTTGGCTAATCGAATTGGAGTCGGAACCGCTCTTGAAATGGCAAGTTCCTACTGCCGTCTAGCAGATCATGATGTCCCTGCATTACTTGTTGAACAAGCGGCCACAGGTGATGGGTTCTCATTCAATTACGTCGATACAGAAATCTCAGATGGAATCGCTAGAGTGAAACTGAACAGGCCTGAAGCGATGAATGCTCTCAATGAGACGGTGGTCGAACAACTAGGCAAAACTCTTGATGAATTGAATCGAAATGATTCAGTCAACAGTATCGTCCTTGAAGGGGCAGGTAAGGCCTTTGTGGCTGGTGCAGATGTCAAGTTCTTCGTAGACAAGATACGTGCTGATTCTTTTTCTGAAATCTATGAGTTTACAGCCTATGGTCATGAAGTTCTAGACAAATTGGAAAACTCTCCGAAGACCACCATCGCTTTGACCACCGGTCTAGCCTTGGGCGGAGGGTTGGAGTTAGCACTTGCTTGTGACCACAGAATTGGAACCCGCAGAACTCAATTCCGTTTCCCAGAGACAAGTATTGGAATCTATCCTGGATTAGGCGGTACTCAGCGCCCAGCGAGAATCTGTGGTATGCCTGCGGCGAGATGGGCCGTTCTGGCAGGCAATTTTATGGATGCACAAACAGCGACTGATCTAGGTTTAGTCACTCATCTTGTGGAGCCATCTGAAGTTGATGATTTACTGAAGACGCTAGAGAAGCCTGGTCAGAAATACCCCGGAAAACCTGCTAATCCTGACAGTAACGTAGCCAAATTCGCTCACCGTTTCTTCTCTGACGATAACCTGCCAAACTTGCTTTCAGGGCAATGTCCCGAAGGATTCGATGCCGAAGACAAGGTAGTTTCTCGACAGATCAAAGCATTGAGTAGAACTGCTCCAATAGCCCTACGGATGGCTAGCGATCTAATCGACAAGTCTCAGGAAGAACTTGTACACGGACTAAAAGCGGAATTAGACGGGCTAGAACAGATATTCGGAACCAATGACGCGCTGGAAGGTTTGAGCGCACTAATCGAGAATCGCCGCCCTACGTATACCGATTCTTGAGTGGCGAAGGACTCATCTAGTGCATCCTCTACACCAAAAGCGTTCGTGATAACCACGAGCAGGTGAAAGGATGCCGCAACCAGCGATGGAAATTCCAAAAGATAGCCTTACAGACATAGAGACGCATGTCTCTGCAACCATTGCTAACGGTGGTCACATTCGCAACATTCTGGCTGAATTCTCAGGAAAACATCCGTGGGATGAAAAATGGGAAGTTCAGGCTGCTGTGGAAGCATTACATGTATTCGGCAGCAGATGGACCATCGAAATTTTAGCCGCATTATACATCACTGGAGGAAAGCGCTTCAATCAACTCAAGCATTTATTGGAAGGCATTTCCAGTCGTACTCTTTCCGACAAATTGCGCTTTCTCGCCGATGAGAACCTTGTAGAGCGGAACGTTGAGGATGGGCCACCCATCAAGGTGGAATACAACCTTACAAATCATGGCAAGATATGTGGTAGGTTACTATCTCCTTTGGTTGCTCATCTGAAGATGCAAACGGGGTCAATTAAGCGCTTAGATGGATGATTCATCTAAGCGGCAGTTTGAATTGGGATGGACTGCGAGTCGCTTGTATGGCACTGCTCCAGCAATGGATGCGACAGCGGCCTTGGTTAACCGCTGGACTGACCGGTTTGGTTGGAGGAGTAGTCGGTATTGCCAATGCAGCAATGCCTTGGACGTGGGGTGCTAGAGGTACGATTTCTACGCAAGTTTTAGCCTATGAACACCCAATGCGCAGAAGGATTCTCGTCACCTTGGAAGATAGTCCCGGACTATGCTACAGAGAACTACAGAAGGCACTCAATGCGGCCAATGGCACCTTGAGACATCACCTAGACGTCCTACAATCTCAAATGACCATTACCGCAGTATCAGTTAATGGTCGCACCTGCTACTTCGCTGGAGGACCTGCACAGGTCGAAATTCTAGGAGGAGTCATGGTTGATTCAGAAGAAGCCGCAAAGCGCTTACCTGTTGGCCTATCTCTGGTACAGAAACTGATCGTAGAGGAATTGAAGAAAGGACAACCTCCGAAATCTCAAGCTGCTCTTGCGAGACAACTTGGGCGTACTAGAGCAACTGTTCACAGCGCCATCAAGGTTCTGCGCAGAAGAGGTATCCTCAGACAAGACGAACTCGCATTAGCACCACATCTGATTGATGACAACAAAGAGATGTCCGAACTTGGCTATGAATGGGAAGACGAACGGCAGCGCTGACCGTTGCAGGAAACGTCGAATATTCGTCCTTTATTGACAACATGTTGAAGGTGCCTCGCCATGGGCCCTTGTGCCATGTTCGAATTGAGGTTAGAGGAGCATCCTCTTCCTACCAGTCGAGATAATGTCGATCAATTGATTGATTGGCTGGTAGCAACCTTCGGTTTAGTTCGCCGACGGGGAGAAGAACATGCTGATGGGGACCGTATGCAGCCAGTAGTACGATTACTCAGAGAACATATTCTCGCCAACCCCAAACAGGGTGTAGATGCTGGTACGCTTGCTGACCAGATGGGCATGACTGCTGCCTCTTTACATCATCACATCACCCGTCTTGCAGCATGTCGCCTGATCTCTAGTCGCAGTCAAGGAGATGGATGGAGAAGGCACTTCCTAAGAGCGGGAACTTTGAGCGCGGCTGTCGAACTTCTGGCCAATGAAGCAACGCAGATTCTCAAACTCCAATTGTCTCGACTCGAGGGGTGGTGGCAAAGACCAGAAGATCCCTCGTTGAAAATGGAGATGGCAAGTCCCGATAGAGAATCTCCTCTTGTCATATGGATCAACGAACCAAGGCCGTTACCACCGGTAGAGAAGGTGAGTGAACTGAGTCTTTGGATGGCGGATCTCGGATTGTTAGGCGATAGACCTGGAGCAAAACTCGCAGCCGATTCATTACCTGTTAGGTTGATGCAGATATTGTTGCAGAGAGGGCCACCACTTTCTCTAGATGAAGCAGCAGCAGAACTCAAAGGTCCCAAGGCCCGTATAGGAAGAATTCTGGAACGCTTCAGGTCTGCTGGAATAGTCGAAAGGGTCCCTCGAACTGACCGTTTACCTGCGAATCTATGGAATGCAATGATGACCCAATACAAACGTCGAGGAGAAGATTGGATTCTGCTCAAAGGAGGTTTCAATAGAATCGTTCCAGATCGGGCGATTGAGACCTTGACTAAGGCTATGGCAAAAGGCAAATTGAATGTCGATTTAGTGGAAAAGGAACTTAGTGGAGTATCTTTAGATGATCAGATGTTGCTGCTTAACCTACTCGGTGGTCGCTTACCTCTCGGGCATCGAATGATCGGATCTGATCCTGTCTCAACCTCTGCCAAAATAATGACCCGATTAGACCGTGTTCTACGTAGAATCAAGCGCGTGGCCGAAATGCTGGATAAAGCGATGTCCTGAAACGCAGATTGTGCAGCGCATGGGTATGGCCGTACCTCTGGCACTGGCTCCAATGGCAGGAGTCTCTGACTTACCGTATCGCCTATTGGCCAGAGAATGTGGTGCTGATATTACGATAACCGAATTCACTTCCAGTGCTGGACTTTCACGAGAAGTTGCGAACAGTTGGTTGAAACTAGAATCCGATGAAAGGGAGAAACCCTTCATTCCGCAAATTTTTGGGGGCGATGTGAATGAAATGGTCACGACAGTCGAAATGCTACAAGGTAAGGCTGACATCATCGATTTGAATTTCGGATGTCCTGCTCCAAAGATAACAAAAATTTGTGCTGGTGCTGCATTGATGGGTCAGCCAGATGATTTGGTAGCAATAACAGAAGCATGCATCGATGCTTCAGATGTCCCTGTCACTGCTAAACTGAGGATGGGAACAGGATACATGGAGAACAACATAGTCGAACTAGCACCAAGGCTGGAAGATGCTGGCGTAATGAGGCTATGTGTTCACGGCCGCACTCTGAAACAACGCTACACTGGAGAAGCGGACTGGGGTACCATCCGAGAAGTGGTTGAAGCGGTGGACATCCCAGTTTTTGCCAACGGGGACATAACCGATGCCCAAAGTGCTCAAGACTGCTTAGAAACCACTCAAGCCGCTGGTCTGATGATTGGGAGAGGGGCGATTGGAAGACCAATGATATTCAACGAAATCAAATCAGAACTGGGGTGGTGCAATTCTGATTCACCCTGGGACTCTGTAGATGATTTCGCAATCAGATCATGGTGTTGGAATAGATATCTAGAACTGGCGCGAGAAACTACTGGTTTGCAATCCAAATGGCTGAACAGACACGCAGTCGCTTTCACCAAAGGACTACCTGGAGCAAAGAATGCTCGCAAGGTAATCACAAAAGACAGAGATACTGAAGCGGTCGCCAGTGGAATTCAGAACTGGCTGCAGGAAAAATCAGCCTAATCAGAAGGTAGATTCCCAATCCTCTAGAGGATTCATCTCGGCCCAAGTCTCATCATCCATAGTGCCGCGCTGCTTGAGAACTTCTCTTGCCAATAACCAATACAGTAGAGCGAGACTTCGACGTCCCTTATTGTTAGCAGGCAGGGCAAGGTCGACATTTCGGAGATTGTTATTGGCATCACAGATTCCTACAATCGGCAATCCACTGTTTACGGCCTCACTCAATGCTTGCTGATCGGCAGCCGGGTCGGTCACGAACAGAACCTCGGGCTCTCTATACGATGGTAGAATGGGATTTGTCAGACTGCCTGGAATAAATCGTCCAACAGCACTGATGGCGCCAATCGCCTCTGCAAACTTGCGGGCTGGGCGCTGACCATACTGACGAGCGCTGACCACCATTACTCTCTGAGCATCGTATCTGTTGAGGAAGGTGGCGATGGAACGAATCCTGCCGTCGGTTATACCCAAATCCAAGAGGTAAAGACCATCACTGCGAACATGCGAGATGAACTGCTTCATGTCTGCAGACTTCTGTTGAGTACCGATGTGAACCGCGTATAACTCGTATGTCTCTTCAGACACCAGTGTTGCCCCTTCACTCATGTTTCAGGCCTCAAGCGGCTGGGCCACTTGCCTTTCATTCATAACCGCTTCGCACAGCAAAACTGAGGGTTTGCAACGCAGTATTGCGAAGGAAGGCACATCGCTTGCTGCAAATAAGTAACTCCACAACATTCAATGCAGATATGCTTCAGGCATGATTCCTAGTACTTATGTCTGAATTGGAATTGATTGATGCGACCCGAGGAGAAGACGGGATTTGGCGAGANAAAGGAGGGGAAGCCTTGCACGTTTCAGCATCTGACCTTGAAAGACANNCCTATTGCCCTCTATCTTGGGAATTGGCTAGACGAGGNNTTTCTGGCAGGGGCGAAGCAGTATCCANAGGNGTTGAGNAGCACGCGCAAATCCATNAGCAGATGGCGAGTTANGAACATGCCAGNGTNTCNGTGGTCAAAGAATTAACAGTNTGGGGNTGGTGGTTCGGAATCGTCGTTGCATTGACCATAGATGCAGTTGCATGGTATCTCTTAGCTGANCAAATGTCCCCCCAANTNTTGGCACGATATCTAGCACTTCTNGCTGTGGTCTGGGTTGGNGCAATGATGGCCAGNACNATTCTTCCGTGGCGAAAATGGTTGAATTGGCCAACTGCTGCTGAAGCCGCNGTGGNAAAAGATGGTATCGATGCAAAANANATCGCCGGGATGATTCAAGGACCAGGATTCATTGGAGGATGGGTNGCAGGAGGTAAAGTCGANGCAGCCTTTGGNTTGGGNGCCATTTTGCTAATTCTTCACGCTGCTGCNCTNTGGACNGTGGAGGAAACAACACACGCTGGNTTCATTCTGCTNTCCGCCGCCATGCTTTGGACNCTATTGGCATCATGGCGACTGCAAAGAGCATTGATTGCCGGAAACGACATGGAAGAAGCGAGACATCAAGCGGGTTTGGATAAGGATATCAAAATCGCTTACAGCGATGACTCCAAGGCTGCTGATTTATTGATTGACAAAAATACTGGATTGCGTGGAAGGCCTGATCAAATCGTCATCGTTGATGGAGAGTTCATTCCGATGGAGCAGAAGACTGGGAGAATCCCAAAGCATCCCCACTTGTCGCATAAGGTGCAGTTATTGGCATACATACATCTGGTNAAGGTGGTGACTGGACACAAACCCTCTTTCGGAGTTCTAAGATATGGTGAAAATGACATTCACAAAGTCGAATGGGATGAAGACCATGACAAGTTACTGATGAACCAACTTGAAGAAGTACAACGGCTGATGGTTGAAGGTGGGGCAAAACGTAATCACGAACGTCAAGGAAAATGCAAGAATTGTTCAAGGAGGAGGGCATGTCCTGAGGCATTGGTCTGAAGATAAGGTTCGATGAGGTGGATTGTATGCTCAAAATCAAATCCGGTACCAAAGTGGTAATTTTGACTGGTGCAGGAATTAGCGCTGAATCTGGAATCGAAACTTTTCGCGCCTCCGACGGNCTATGGGAAAATTATGCTATCGAAGATGTTGCAACCCCTTATGCCTGGAAAGAAAACCCTGAGCTTGTTTGGAATTTCTACCAAAGAAGGCGAGAACAACTTCTCGATGTAGAGCCAAATCCTGCTCATCATGCATTGGTGAAATTGGAACAACACGTCGGCGAAGAATTCCTGCTAATTACTCAGAATGTAGATGACTTACATAGCAGGGCCGGTTCACAAAATCTCATTCACATGCATGGTGAACTACGCAAATTGCGATGCGAAGNGTGCGCAGGCGTCTTTGAGATGATGGAAGAGGNGCACCTGACCGGTGACTATGTTGCTTGTCCAGATTGCGGGCGCGACAGACTAAGGCCACATATCGTATGGTTTCATGAAATGCCTTTCCAATTGGAAGAAATATTTCAAGCNGTAGAAAATTGTGACATATTCATGACTATCGGAACTAGTGGACATGTCTCACCTGCTTCAGATCTGATATATCTCGCAGGTTCACGCGGTGCAACTTGTGTTGGGATTAATCTTGACAAACCGATGAACTTTGATGGACACGATGAATTTCACCAAGGTAAAGCCGGCGAGATATTACCTGATTTGGTTGAAGGATGGCTAGCCTAAGGCGTGTTCAGTACTACTTGGCAATTATTGGAANAGAGTTTACCAAAATCCTTTGAAACTGGTTATACCTCGAATAAACATGACTGGCCAAAAGGGCGACAAATCGGATGGGGAGTTTGAATACAACCAAAAAACTGCAAAGGGGGTTCTCAAGGACCACGGGTTGTCTAGTGAAGATGCATTGGTTGATGAAGCAAAGCACTTCGACGATAATGAAGACAAATTCCTCAACAGGAAAGAATTGACTGCTGCTGCCGAAGCGATAATCTCTGGCGAGACGAGGTCTGATGCCAGTGATGCGGATGAAGATGATATTGCTGAATATACTTCAAATGATTCAGAAGAAGAAGTTGCATGCCCAGAGTGTGCAAAGATGATTCCAGCTACATCATCAATCTGCCCAGAATGCAAGCACTCATTTGATTGAGAGTTGCGGAGTGTTCAAATCAATAAACTCCTCGATTTGTTACATGCGAACTTTGGCCGTATTCATCATGACCAGTTTGCTACTACTTTCAGGATGTACCTTTCTTGAGGACNATATTGTTGAAGAGACGGAGGAGAAAGNGGAAGTCACNCCCTTGGTCAAAGGGTGNACAGACCCTGAAGCAATGAATCATAATCCAGAAGCAGAAGAGGATGACGGAAGTTGCGAATACGAAAAACCTGAACCTGTCTTGGGCTGTACAGATAGCGATGCTGAGAATTACAACGAATCNGCNACAGAGGATGATGGTTCATGTTGGTANAAGGAGACCGAGCCTTGCAATGGGATGNTCGACCTNTGTCACNGAACCTATGATCAAGTGACNTTTCCGGAAACNCACAATTCCTTCTCAACGCATGAAGACAACATCTACTANCCAGCGAGCAACCATAGAACTGGATTTCAGGCTCAATGGGATGCTGGNATGAGGGCTTTCATGTTGGATACNCATTACCTCACTAGTGCGGACCTAAGNGCTTCNGCAGTTCGGTTCTGNCACGGTGACCCNGANAGAGGATTCAGTCCATGCACCTATGGTGCAGTTGACCCATGGCAGTGGCTGAANAAATTGAAATCAGGAATGAATAGCGAGGANAGAGATNTCGTNACTCTACTGATAGANAACCACGTAGAAGGAGACCATCTCAAGNAATTNTTCGACGATGTNGGACTATCTGATNGGATGTATGTCCATGAATTGAATGCNGAATGGCCCACTCTCATCGATNTGATNAACATGGACAAGCGATTGGTTGTGTTNTGGGAACAATCNGGAGANTCAGCGCACCCNTATTTTCATGATTTCTTGACTTTTGGNTGGACTACAAATTATGCTGATGANAATACNGAATCAATGGACTGCGACCCTTTACGAGGAGACTCNAATCAGGTNGTTTTNCANATGAACAATTGGCTGAAAAATCAGGCTGGTCTATCAGACCCTACTCGTTCTGCTGAAGCCAATGATGTGGATTTCATGGTTGACCGAGCGATTGAATGTATGGAACAACATGGCAAAAGGCCAACCTTCATCGCTGTCGATTGGTGGGAAGATGGTGATGTTGTTGAAGCAGCACGGCGCGTAAATTTGCTCGGTGATCAGGCTCTATCTTGAACATCCATGAAACGCAATGGACTGGCTAATGTCGTCACTCCGCCTTCATTCAATAGGGCACCTCTCGCTTGGCTCTGAGCATCGTTCAAGGCTTCGGAAACTGTATTGATTGGAGCACAAGGAATGCCAGCAAGCATCTCTTCAAGTTCTCCCCTACTGTGCCCTCCTACCCATTGCTGAACCTTTGCTTCAATCTCATTTCGATGTGCAATTCTTCCTGCATTATTCTTCCACTCATCTTGAGATTTGATTTTCGCAATGCTGCAAAATTCCTGCCATTGTGGATCTGAACCAATCGCTACCACGAACCAACCATCCAATGCCTCGAAGGCGCGATATGGAACGAGGTTAGGGTGTGCAGAGCCCATTCGCACTGGGTCTTGTCCACTGGCAAGAACATTCTGTGCTTGGTTGGCGAGTGATGCAATCGCACAATCCCAGAGGCTGATATCGATGTGTCGAATTCGACCTGTTCTTTCGTAATCAAGCAAAGCGGCAAGGATGGCGTTTCCAGCATACAGTCCTGTGATAATGTCAATCCAAGCGACGCCTACCTTTGCAGGCGGACCATCTGCGCCCCCTGTAATACTCATGATGCCACTACGAGCCTGTAGAGCGAGGTCATATCCTGGTTCATCTCGGCGCGGTCCTGATGCACCATAACCTGATATCGAACAGATGATGGTATCCTTTGGCAAATTACCAAGCAACCTCTCTAAGGTACCAGGTCTGAAGTTCTCGATGACAACGTCTACTTCCTCAATCATCTTGAGTAATCGTTCCTTTTCTTCTTTCAAGTTCATTTGTAGAATCGACTTACCACGATTGCAGCACAAGAAGTAGGCTGCAACTCGTTGACCATCGAAATCTGTTGTGAAAGGAGGACCCCAACCGCGCGTATCATCGCCCCAAGGCGCCTCAACCTTGGTCACTTCTGCGCCGAGATCTGACAACATTTGCGCTGTATAAGGACCCGCTAGAATACGTGAAAGGTCTAGTACCCTAATGCCCTGTAAGATTCCGCTCATGAAGCACCCTGAACTCATCGGTCGAAAAGCATTCAACTCGGTTGACAATGATTTCTTACAACGAATCACTGTAACTTACAGGACAACAATTCGGCGCACCATTCATGACTGTCCATCTACTCGCACTCACTATGGGGAAGCGACAACTGGCGATGTCATTGGTGCTCATCGTCCTTTCATGTTCCCTTGCAGGCTGTATCGTCAATCATACCAAGCATGAAGTGATTGAGGAGTCAATCATTTACCCAAGTATCTGGGATAGGCACCAACTAGAATGGAATATGACACATTCCTTTGCTCGTGTCCTTGAGGATGGACCGCACCATGCTTTGGAAGTCCAAGAGGCCTACATTACGGTCGATACAAGTTCGATATGGGAAACCGGCCCTGCAGAGTCGAAAGTACATCTCTCATATTGGCTTCCGAGCAACACCGAACAAGGAGAGAAGGTTCCTGTCATCGCTGTCATAAGCCCCTACTTCTCATACGGCCAGCCCGGTGACGAATCCGGACATACTGGAATCGTTGGAGCAGGACGTGGTGAATTCATCTATGAGAATTTCATACCTCACGGCTATGCCTTTGCACAAGTAGCAGTCTTTGGCACCGAACTTTCCAGCGGCTGCTTCGATTACAGAGGTGCTGGAGAAGGTCTAGGCATTCACCACGCAGTTGAATGGCTGGGCTCTCAGAACTGGAGCAATGGACATGTTGGCCTATATGGAAAATCCTACGAAGGGGCGACACAATGGGAAGCTGCTGCTCTTGGAAGTGAATACCTCAAAACCATCGTACCTATTTCCGGAACTACTGCATTACATCCATTACTGTACAAGAATGGAAGTGCAGAAGCCAGATCTCAAGTCATGCACATGAATTATTTCTCCAGTACAGTCGATTACAACGAAGACGACTTGGACAATGTCTGTCCAGATATTGTAGAAGGTCTGTTCGCTGGACCTGTGACCTACGGAATGGGAGAACTTGACCCCTACATGGAGAATTATTACGAAGAACGCAGTCATATCGACAAAGCCTTCGAGAATTGGAATGGTTCAGTGTACTGGGTACAAGGTATGCAAGACTGGAATGTCGATCCTCACCAAGTATTCAGTGGCCCAATCGGTTACAATTGGTATCAGGACTACATCGACGCAGGCTTCGAAGTCAGAGGAATCCTCGGGCAATGGGAACACAATTATCCTGATCAATGGACTAAACACAACAATCAGGATAGTGGATATGGCGGGGAAGCCATCCACAACATGACTCGCTGGGATTGGGCCCAGGACTTGTTTGAATGGTACGAATACTACCTCAAAGGGATCGGTTCCAAACCCGGATTAAACACTCAAATTCAGCGCAATGATGGGCAGTGGAGAATCGAAGAAACTTGGCCTCCCCACGATGTCGAAAGACATGCAATCGATCTTTCTGATTGTGAATATGATGGCGTGTTTACAGGAGGAGGCGCACCAGTGGTAGGTGGAGGACAAACAATTACCATCGAATGTTCTGCTCTAAATGAAATGGAGCCACTTCACATCGCAGGCTTAGCTACCATCCATTTGATTACAGTTCCAACCTTTGATGGAGGCCAAATATTCGTTGAAATGCAAGATGCCGAGACGGGATTGCGCCTCGGGCACGCCACGATGGATATTCGATATCATGCGGGTGGTTCTGAGCCACAAACGGTAGTTCCTGGTCAACAGGTCACGATGATGATGGAATTCCAAGGTATAGATGCAATTCTTCCAGCAGGACACGGTATCAGATTCATTCTATCTGAACAAGGCGAAGATTACCTCGCACCTGCTTGTGGAAATGCTTGCACTATCCATGTACTGCCTTCATTGTCAACTGCTGAACTACCTCTGATTGAAAGAACCGGAGATAATGTGCTGATTACCCCACAATCACCGGATGCTGCTAACAACCAATGATTTCCAATGATTTCAACGTTGCCTAAACATGTAAGCAGGTGGCGGAACCTGTGGTTGTGCAGGCATCCTAGCCTTGCGCTTGCTTCGCCTTGACTTGGAAGGCAAACTTGGAACATGCCAGATGTTCTCAGATCGGTACTTTCTCTTGCGTAGAGTACGAATGACTAACTGCAACGAAAGAACGATGAGAATACCGCTCAACACATAGATGACGTTGTTCATGTCGACCATGAGTTGCGTGCAACCTCTTTAGTATATGAAGTGCTGTTGAAAGCCATGGAATCTAAATCAGCGAAAATGGGCAATCAAAGCTATTCTAGCCCATTTTTGGAATCAAATACCTCACAATGGCGTCTTGATTCCCATGGCCCTGATAATGCACCATCCCTTACGGGCCTCAAAAACTGCAAAGGCACCACCAAAGAACATCGAGATTGCTGCAAACCATCCAATTGCACCACTAAGGGCGCCTGTAAAGGTCAATATCGATACAAAAATCGCTCCCAGAATGGTAGCGATTCCACCTTTCATGCGGACTGCTCTACCCTTCTCTCCGATATTGCACTGCATGTACCTCTCAGGAGATTTGCCTATTTGAACCGCTGTTTGTTTTCACGGCCAAAATAAGGGTACTAAACATCATTCAATGACACAGATATCTTCAGTCGGGAAAATGACACATTCCCTACGAACGGTCACAATTACCACGAAATCATCCTTTACAGCAACTCCACCAACATCGATTCCGATGCCTCTAGCTTCGACTTCTAGTTTCCATTCACCCTCATCGAAAGGCCCCTCCGCAAAATTATCCACTGGAGATTTTGATTCGGTCACATGAGTTTCCCAATATACACTGCCATCTGGTCTGAGCAATCTAGCATCGACATATCTTATTGAATTGGAGATATCGCTGGTGAAACCACTGGTGGGCATGGTGGCGCGGAAGTATATCTGCATTTCATTGGCACTGGCATTCATTTCGATGATTCTATCTGCAGTATAAGGCGAAAGGGTCTGTGAGATATCGAGTGAATCGAAAACATGGCTGATATTCACCTTGTCTTCGGTCATTTCAATCTGCGGCTTATCGCGTAGAGACTCCATCATTTCACGCGCTGGAACTAACGAAAGACACCCTGCAAGGGTACTTGAAATGAACAGCAGAATTACTGCTGAAAGCGACAAGAGTGCCCTTCCCATCGACAATCGCGAGACGCACATCCCGTATCAAGGCCGCGTTGAAGTGGATTTCTTCACAGGCTTCTTGAATGAAGTGCTACTGGCAATCCCGCCTGAATGAAGCAAAGAGGGTCAGCCGAGCCTTCGGGTGATGACGAACCCTATGAGTGCAGACAGGCCTTATTCATGCAAAGCGAGCGCCGCAAGTAGGGCATTCATCTGCATCAACTGCAATGTCAGCTCCACAAGCACCACACTCACCAACCTGTTCAGCAGTATCTTGTTTTGCTTCACTCTGTTCCTTGCGTCGAGAAGCGATTCGCCTACGCTTTTCTAGAGCAGGTTCCAAACCATCATCCTCGAAGGAGAAGTCCATCGCTTCTTCAGGCAGTTCATTTCCTACTAGACGGTGATCCTGCACACCCATTCCGATAATTACATCCTCGCCAGGCAATACTCCTGACTCTCCGGTGATTTCGAACAAGTCACCTCTGATTTCTGCATCGCTCGCATCAAGGACTTGCCCATCATCTCCAGCGTCAACCAAGTGCCTACGTTCTTTCTTGTCGCCCAACATTTCATCAAGGTCTACTCCAGACATCATAGATTCAGGAGTTGAGATGTTCGGCACAGCAGCGACCGGCCCTTCTTCATCCTCAGTTTGACCTTCAATTTCTGTAACAGCAGCCTGTCGTTCCAACATCTCATCGATCTCGGTTTCCGCTTCTTGCAGGCTCTCGTCCCATTCGCTCTCAAGGCCATCCTCATCATAGCCAAATTCTCCAGCCATGCTGTCAAAGTCCTCAGTGCCTGCAACAATCTCATCCTCATCTTCTTCTTCCTCAGCAGGCTCCTCTGTCTCTTCAGGTAATGCGATCATCTGCTTTCGCTCTCTAGCTTGGAATTGACTGCGTAGGTCTTGAACAGAACCACAATATGGGCAGTTCTCAAGCAAACTTGGAATGTTTTCGCCACAATCTCCACAGTCGTGGAATCTTCTGCGGGCTCGTTTGAGGTTGAAATCACAATGCGGACACTTGTCCTCATAGCCCTCTATCTCGCCTTCACAGGCTGGACAATATTCGTAGATGTCCCTCTCAACTTCCCCAAAGACTCGACGCGTCAATATTACCGCTGCTACCAATACGCCAATGAGAAGTAAAGCAGCGAATCCGAACAATAGCACCGTACCAGTGGTATTTGCATTCTCTTCAAATCCTTCACCTTGTGCTAAATCAACATTGTATCCCTTGTTGAAGGGAACTGTGATAACCGTGTTGTCAGAACTACGGATATTGATGATGACCGAAGAACGGTCCTCGGTGTCGAAGACACATTCGTGATCAACCTTGTCTCCTCTTTGTGTGATATTGACATCCTGAGTGAACAAGGTCTTGCTTACACCTCCAGTTACATCTTCACAGATTAGGACGGTCTCGCCCAATCCCGATGAAGTCAATTGAATACTCAGAGTATAGACACCAGGGTCTAATGGTGGGGTGGCCGGTAGTCCGTTGCTACCAACTAGTTCAACCGTCGACATCGAGAATTGCATATTCAATGTGGTCTTGGCCTCAATACTTCCTGTAGCAACGCTATCCGCTTCATCGGAGTCATAGGATCCTTCTGCTGCTTGCCAAGTTGCTCGGAAGGTTGCTTGATGAGCACCCGTGGACAATGTTGCTAAAGTTTCAGTCCAGATGTACGATGCTCCAGCAGCTATCTCATTGATTTCGTAGTAGGTCGTACTTCCCTCCCATTCGACATTAAGGCCACCTGATACTGGTATATCTCCAGTATTCAATATCGAAACGCGCCATTCAACATCGGCTCCAGCCTCAACACTTGTCGAAGATGGTATGGCGTACTGGTCAAGGAAGACATTGGGTACAGGTCTTACCTCAATGATTACATTGGCGATATCATTGCTGGTGACCGCTTGTTCGAGCAAGGAACTTGGATCGATGGTGACCTGCAAGAGATGCTGTCCTTCTCCAAGGCCCTGGATAGTCTCCCAAGAGAGATTGGTATTCCATGACTGAGTGACTTCATCTGTATCCCCAGACAAGGTTACAGTAATTGGTTGAATAACAATAGGGGAACCGGTATGTTCAGGGAAACTGAAGCCAAGGGCTACATCATTACTCCCACTAGCATGCTTACGCATGACAACCCCACTAACTTCCCAATCTCCACGTATAGAATTCTCAGGAGTAGATACGGTAAGGTCTCCAGAATGCAGGTAATCCGGTTCTGGATCAACTGTCAAGGTCTCGCGAATCTCCTTACCATTTTCTACGACTTCTTCGACTTCACCATTCACATCTGGAAGTATGACGATGGTATGATCTCCACTAACTGGAGCAACGAAGGAAGTATTCACCCAAACTGATTCCGAAGCATTGAGGGCTGCAACAGCAAGATTCTGGTCTAGTGAAGGCAAGCCCTCGATACCGATAAACAAGGTACTGGAAGATGAGGCTACAGTTCCAGAATTCTCAATCTCGACGTTGACATCGACGTTGTCTCCCTCTCTGATTCCAGATTCCGGACTTATACTGGAGCTCGCCACCTGAAGGTTAGCTAAGCCGCTTACTGTGAACGATTTGAAGAAAGAGGCTGGCGCATCTCCACCATATTCGATCTCTACCCAAACTTGGTGTTCTCCTTCGGTAAGGGCACTCCAAGTTGCTGAAACTTCAGTCGTTTCTCCCGCTGGAATGTTCACAATATTCTCCCAGAATTTTGACGAGGCTGATATTCCATCTTTGTAGAAGCGATATTCTACATTATTTGCATCAAAGGCGTTACTATTTTCCAAAGTCAAGCGAATCTCTACAGAATTGCCCATTTTTGGTTCACTAGGTACCAATCCGATACTCGAAGATGAGGCATTGATGCCGCCGCTAGACTCTGCCTTTACAGAGATCAAACTTGCCGTTGAAACGAGCAACAAAAGGACGGGAATCATGACAGCGCATGCTGACGTGCGGCGACCCATTGTACCGTTCACTTGCTGGGTGGCACTTGAACCCTGCCGCTCCACATACACCTCAGAGGTCGCCATAGGCGACTTCTCGACTTGGCAAGGATTCAAGGCCGAGGCGCGCCGTGTACTCTCTGTTAGCATGCGTCGTCACTATCTCAGCATGATTCTCGCGATGCTACTTGTCACATCCATTTTGCCGATACCTGCACAAGCTACTGGAGCGCGAGACAGTGATATCACAATCTCATTCAGTAATGGCCCTGATACCGGAGATTCAATTGTTGGAACCTATACAATTCAATTCTCTACATCTGGAAGTGCAACTCTGACGAGCCTTACAATAGAACTGTTCGATGGCAATTCTTGGTCCAGCCTTACTACCCTTACAGGCGGAAGTCCTTGGACATATTACTGGGATACAACCAACCTAGACAATGGAACATACAGATTACGCGCATCAGGGGTTGATAGTGATGGAGAAAATACCGCTCTGTTCAGTACTGAGAACTTCACCATTAGTAACCAAGTACCAGTGATTACAGCTTTCACTCTGGCTGATGTTGTAGTTGGAGATGGCTCGTCCCCAAGCAATAGGGCATGGACAAAGACGCCAGCAAATGGAACTTTGATTTTCAATTGGTCGGCAGATGACGATGACCTATCTTACGCAAGCCTGTCTAATGTACCCGGCCCAGGTAGTCCGACAAATGATGGCCCTGGAAGTCTTGCCTACACTTGGAACTGGACCAATGGGGACTTACAAGAAGGAAAATGGAGCCCTCGACTGAGCGTATTCGATAATTCAGGACTCTCTGCCTCTGAGACGATACACATTGGAATCGATCGCACTGGCCCGAGTGTAGGAACTCCCAGCGCTTCATCGACTGGTTGGGTGGACTCGAATACCGTTTCAGTATCAGGGATATCTAGTGGAGCCAGCGATTCTGGAGGCAGTGGCATTGATTA
>PBHQ01000036.1 GCA_002719475.1 Methanobacteriota archaeon
CCAGAGGACCAATGGGGGAGTCCAGATAGTCAGATTATCTACCACTGTTCAGTAAGGGGCCCAAGTTCCGAGAACCGAGAAGAGAAGAGAACAGTCTATGCTTCTGATCTCAATGTACTAGGGGAGACGAAGTTGCAGATTGCAGAAGAACATCATCAGATTCCATTGACTACACTGTTACATGGCCAATATTTGGAATTCTATGCTTATGCGACCCTTGGAAGAGGTAGGGACCATGCTAAGTGGGCTCCTGCTTCAGCGATTGCCTTCCACAAGAGAGAGATTGTGAAACTTCAAAATAAATCTCGAGCAAAGGTATTGTTTGACCTAGATCTTGGAATCAAGGCGTCGGACTTCGACAAAGACGGATTGATTGAGGACTTTGCTAAGGTCGAAGAAGTTCGCAAGGCACTGGCACAGGTCGGACCTGGCACAGGTCGAGATGGTGATTTCAATGATGCAAAGGGCAACCCTGCGATAACCATTGAAACTGTTGAAGGCGAGTATGTTCTTTCATTCGATTCTGATGGTTCGTTAGCACCAGCAGAGATTTTCAACAGAGCTTGTGAAGTCCTATCAGAACGCTTTGATTCCTTGTCTGAAGAATTGAAAGCAGTTCTAGCATGAATTTAGCGACAGGCCCATGTGCTTGTACTGTCTCCATAATCTTGGAGGTTGAATGATGCGGGTTGTTGAGCATGCTTCGGGACATGTCACTCTATTGTTCAGCATATTTTCAGATAACGAAGATCTGTTGTATCAAGGTAGTAGAGGAGCAGGATTCTGTGTTAAGGCAGGAGTTGAGTGCCAAATATCAGCGAGAGACCCAGTAGATTCTGAAGGATTCAATCTCAGCATCTCAGTACACACTCCCGAGGGTCCATTAGACTCAGAGGAATCTGCTTTTCTTTACGTCGATGTGTTTGAAGAATTTCTTTCTCGAGATTTGCTTGATGAGGGGAAAGAGTATCTTGTCGATGTTATGTTAGAATTACCTATGAGTCAAGGCTTTGGAATGTCTGCTGCAGGTGCTTTGGCTTGCGCTCAAGCTCTGTCTAGATTAAGCGAATCTTCAATCAACCCTGCAACGATTGCGCATATCATCGAGAGGCGCAACTCTTCGGGATTGGGAGATGTTTTAGCAGCATCAGTTGGAGGCGTGGAATTGCGTTTACAACCAGGTGCGCCCCCGGCTCCTGGCAAAGCAGTATCATTTCCTATTGAACGCGAAGTAATTCTATGTTGGGACCCTGAAGCGAATAGGCATACTAGCACATATATCGATGATGTAAATTGGCAAAAATCGATTAGTGCAGCGGGAGAAGATTCCCTTTCGAGACTTTCAGTTGGAGAGTGGAATGAATCTAGGTGGTTGGAATTATTAGATGAGGCAGATTGTTTTGCAAAAAATGCCGGGATGCTGGAAGAAAAGGGCAGGAACGAATTGCTTCAAAAAATCAAGAATTTGCTTCCTAGTGGATTTAGAGCATTATCATGCATGTTAGGAACTTCAGTTTGTATTGTAGCAGAAGATTCGACACAAGATTTAGACGGGATAGACAAGATACTTGCAGATAACGAGATATCTTGTATCAGGACTTCTATTCAATGACCATTTGTTTTGGATAATTCAAGAGGAACGGCATCAAGCAAGATAGTACCGGGGATATGCAGATTCTCACAATACCCATGTCTGAAAACAATTGCACCTTGCCCCCACTCTTCGATATATCGACTCATTTGTTTGATTGTCTTTTTCCGTTGGAATGAAACATCCGAACCATAGTAGTGTTTTGCATCTATCCATGCAACAGGCTCGCCATTGATTCTTACATCATCTAACAACAGCAAATCTGGAGTACGAACTGGTCTGCCATGTTCAGCCATTTGCTCAGCAACCATCTCTGGTTGGCGGCGAATCCTCACTCCTTTGTCCTCAAAGAACCTGCATAGAACGTCTTCGAAACTCTCGGCTTTTTCTTGAGTTTCACTTTGATCCACATTTGACACTCTATCCGCATCTTCTGCCTTACGAAATTGTTCAAGGTCGCGCTCATTCAAGCGATTTTCGGGATTTCGGAGATTCTCCTTGATTTTGTTTTTTGACCAACCTCTAGCTTTCAAAATTGCCCGAAACAAGTTCATCGGAGGAAAGTCATGTTTCTTTGACAAAGCCACAATGTCTTCCCCTTCATCGTACTGTTTTCGCATTTCAATTGCCCTACGTTGCAGGGATTGGAAATTGTAAACACTCTTTTCTTGAAGTATGGCTTTACGCAGACTCAATGCTTGATCAAGGCTGATATTCAATTTAGAACAACGTTTCTCGATTTCGTTTACTCTGTCTTCTGGTAGCCACCCCCACTCGCCCCGTTTGACAACTATGTCGATGGCTTCCGCCTCAGTCTTGAGTGGAACAGGATTTGATGGCCACTCGATATTGATGTATTGTGGATTTGCAAGGACTTTGGGGAAGGCCATAGGTCTCGGCGATACATTGAATCGTTCAATGGCTCTATTCACTGCTTCCTTTTCCATTTCTGCGCTTCGCTTACGACTTTCTTCTATTGGAGGGCCACCATGTCGGCGTTTTCTTCGCCTTTTCCGGTTCTTTGAACCTCCATTACCCCCACTCATCATCCTGTCGGGTGATTGACCATCCATGAACCCGACGCCTCATCAATCTGTGAATGATTGATACATAAAAATCCGCAAAATCGATTGAAAACACGCGTGCATTGGTTTCAAGGAGGAAAGGAGAATCGGAGAACCATGTCAACTCGTGTGGCAACCTTCCTCAGTACTTTGTTGGTATTCTGCTTATTGGTGAATATTGCATCACCAGTTGATGAAAAGAAACCTGAAAACATCGAAATGGACAACACATTCGAAGATGTATTCACTTCAGCACGAAACTTGGCGGGTTGGTCATTATCTGCCGGGGGCTTTGAAGATGATTTGGTTAGGGGATACGATGTTGGGCCAGATGGCTCAATCTATATTGTTGGCAGTTTTACTGGTTCGATGATTTACGGGGACTCCGGAGTTCAAGCGACCAATATGCAAGGTGATGAAGACCTTTTCGTCGGCAAAATTTCATCTCAAGGCGAATGGTTATGGTTAGTTTCTGGAGGTACTGAAGGGGCAGATAATGCCAATGATATCAGTGTTGATGTTCGCGATGGTTCTGCATATGTTACTGGATCATATTGTTTAGGCACGGCAGGAATTTCTTGCAATATACAATTGGGTTCTCTCTCTCCGCTTGGTAAGGCTTCTGATGATGATGATGGCTATGGATGGATAGCGAGAATAGATAGCAGTGGTAATTGGCAATGGGCTAAGAATTTCGGCTCCAGTATGTCTGATCAAGGAATGTCGGTCATAACAGATGGAAATGGCAGTGTTTACCATACAGGCCTGTATATGAATATGATAGAAATTGGAGAAGAATTCCTGCCCGGAACAGAAGCCTATTCTCTCTTTTTCGCAAAGATGGATGATAGTGGAACATGGGAATGGGCTAAGGCAGGAGCTAGCCCTGAAGGGGTAGAGCCCTTTGGAGGGGCATGTTTGGATTCCATGGGACAACCCTGGTTCACTGGTTCATTCACAGGTTCGATAATGCTTGAAGAGAAGTTATTGAGTTCGGTAGGTGGCGCCGACATCTATGTCATTCGTATGAATAAGACGGGAGAATTTGCAATAGCTGCTGAGGCTGGAGGTAATGGAGATGATTGGGGACATTCTTGCACCGTTGATGGATTAGGCACTACAACAATAGTTGGCAATTTTGAAAATGATTTCAATGCAGGCTCATTGAATGCAACAAGTAGTGGATGGTTAGATGCATTCATTGTATCAATCGACAACAATGGAACGTGGCAACATCTGGATACATTCGGAGGAAATGGATATGACGTCGTCCATTCAATGGACATCACTCCGAATGGAGAAAAGGTAGTTGTTGGAAGTATGTCGGACAGTCTGACCATTGGCCAGAACAGTTTGACCTCCGCTGGTGGTAGCGACGTCATGTTTCTTACATTTTCACAAAATGGAACTTTATCGGGCGCTATGACAGCTGGTGGCCCTGCTGATGACAATGGTTTAGGAGTAATCATTGGAGGAGACGGCTCACCAATTGTGTTAGGAACTTTTCAGGGCACCGCATCATTTGGAACTTTCAGCAACACTAGTGAAGGTGCATTAGATTTCTTCCTTTGGCAATATGCTAAGGACGAAGACGGCGATGGAATAGTAGACGGTAGCGACAATTGCCCTAACATTGCAAACCCTGGGCAAAACGACCATGATTTGGACGGAGAAGGAGATGCCTGTGAGGACGATGTTGATGGAGATGGCTTGTTGGATGATGCGGATGATTGCCCCGAAGGCTCGATAGGTTGGACCTCAAACAATGAAACTGATCACGATAGTGATGGCTGCCATGATTATTCGGAAGATTTGGATGATGATTCAGACGGAATTCCAGATACTAACGATTCTTGCAACAAAGGACCGGTTGGTTGGGTTTCAACTCCAGAGGAAGATATCGATGGCGATGGTTGTGCTGATGTGGATACTGATGGCGATGGTTTTGTCGATCAATCAGACAATTGTGTTGATGTAATCAATTCGGATCAAAGCGATAAGGACGGAGATGGAATTGGAGATGCTTGCGATGGTGACATTGACGGTGATGGAGTAAGCGGTGACTTCGACGACTGTCCTGATGGAGAAACCAATTGGCAATCTAATGCAGAAACTGACAATGATGACGATGGTTGTAGAGATTCCGGAGAGGATACCGATGATGATGGCGATGGAGTTTCCGATAACATCGATGATTGTCCCAAAGGGGAGATTGGCTGGAACTCAACTCCTGCCACCGACCATGATGGCGATGGTTGTCGAGATGCCGATGAGGATGATGACGACGATGATGATGGTTTCAAAGACACATTAGATTCGTGCCCTCTAGGTGCCATTGGCCCCTCGCCATTAGGTCAAGATTTTGATAATGATGGATGTAATGACATCTCAGAGGATGAAGATTTGGACAACGATGGAACTCCTAATGATTCGGACCTATGTGCTAATACTCCGATTGGCTCACAAACCGACGCTTCGGGTTGCAGCGATGCGCAAAGGGATAGTGATGGAGATGGTGTCAAAGATGTTGATGACCAATGTGCAGATACGCCCTCCAATGTTGCAGTAAATACTGACGGCTGTCCACGTTCGGGAAGTGGAGATACTGGAGGAAGTAGTTCATTGAATGATGAGAAGAGCAGTGGAGGATTGGGTATAGATCCAGTAATTCTCTACGGTGGTGGTGGAGTGGCAATATTGGCAGTCATAGCAATCATCATCACAATGATGGGTAATAAGCCGCCTCCAAGAAGGGATGATGATGACGATTTCGGAGTACTCTCTGAAGATGCAATGGGTAGCGTTCAAACTGCCCAAGTAGAGCAATCACAATCATCGTCGATAGGTGGATTTACGGATGAACAATTGATTTCTGCAGGGTGGACACCTGAGCAGATTGCAGCACACCGACAGCGTTAATCAATCGCTGTTCAATCTCTGTCTACGCTCGTCTTGTTCGCTTCCAACGTCTTGTAGCAATCGTTCTCTTAGCGCTTCATGCAACCACATACCCTCGGGTAATTCAATCAACAAACCCTTGGCCAAGAGACGTTCCGGTGGCTTCCCTTGCCAGCCACTTGCTTCAGCCAATGTTTTCCATTTTACAGGCCTTTGACTGACTGCTAGTTGTGCTAACAGTTCCCGTTCCGCATTTGGCAATGCATCGAGTATTTCTTCATCTAGGAAACGTAACCAATCTCGATGAGTAACCGCCCCATATAGTTCCAATAATTCCATCGCCAAGGGATGTCCACCAGTCAATTGGTGAACCATATCTGCTTCTGGTGGTTCTTCGCTCTTGAATGTGCTAAGCCATTCTTTTAGAGCCTCCACAGAGAGACCTTTGAGAGTGACTTCTCTTACCTTGTCTCGAGTATGCACGTCTCTCCTATCGTAGAATTTGGGTCTTGTTCTGCTAATCATCAACAACTGCAATGGGGATTGAACCGCTACTTGCAATAGTGAACCTAGGAGCTCATCAGCATGACCATCCATATGGTGTACATCGTCTAAAATGATTAACCATGTTGGTGGGGGCTTACCTTCGTCCTCTTTACGCCTATATCTTTCTCGAATGGCGTCAGAATCTGTTAGGTAAGCAAGTAACCTACGCCGCCATGCATCTACATCCAATGAAGCGCCGGGAGAAAGTGGCAGGGTATCCATCAACTGATATGGATCATGTACATCATCAACTCCAACTCTGTGCAATAGACTGACTGCAATTCCGTGCTCTCTATCCCAAGGTTGGCAAGGATACCAACAGATGGATAGGTTCGATTCTTCATCCATTCTCTCTTGAAGCCAATGGGCAACTACGGTCGATTTGCCTATTCCAGCGACTCCTTGTACAATCATACAGGGGTGCCTTTCATCGCGCCAAGTATCTAAATCCGCCAAGATATCCGCTCTACCATGTACCGGCCTTGTCTTTGGTGGCCGTGTATGATACGTAGCGTGTGCTCCTGCTAGTAGTGTCAATCTTCCAGGAGGCGCGTGCCCCTCCTCATCCTTTTTTTGAATGGGGCCAAATCTGATGTCCCCATAGGTTAGAACCCCTTCATGAATTGCGTGCATTAATACCTGCATCAGAGTAAGATTTGCTTCAAGTCGTTCAGCGACTTCTTCAGCTTTAATCTCTAGAAGATCGCCATCTTTTCCTCTGATGAGAACAGTCAATTCAGCTAGAATTGCTCTTCTTTCTTGGGCTTCAGCCTTGCCAACTTCGGTCAATTGCCAGACCTTTTGCCTTCGCTCATCATTCTTGATCATCCTCGAATGCTCTTGCACTAGTTTTTCTTTCAACAGGCTTCTCATGGTTCTAGAGACATTTGGAGGGTGCAGTGCGCACGCTTCCGCAATTCCTGGACGGGTCACTGCACTAGTGACCATGAATTGGTCCGCCTGCTCAAAATTTTCCAATAAGTGCAGCAAAATCCTGTCGCGCACGGCAACGGATACCTTTGGCAACTCTTTGGGCACGAACCGCCACTCTTAGGCATCTTGTTCAAGGATTCCCCCTGTAGTTCAAATTCTTCTTCTAATTTTTACACAAACTAACCATAAACCCTTTTTTACAATACGACTCGCAGGACTATGGCAGTAGCGCAAGATTCGTCTTACAATATTGTAAGCGGGCCGGTTCTACCCATCATTCTCATTCTATTGCTCACTCCATTTCTAACCGTTGTAGCCTCTGCTTTAGATACGGATGGAGACGGGGTTGAAGATCATCTAGACGATTGTCCACTGGCTTCAGGAGATTCTACTGTAGATCGGGACGGCTGCCCTGACCGAGACGGTGATGGAACTAGCGATTACAATGACCGTTGGACCCTTCCAAACACCAATTTCTTGGAAGATACTATTCTATCTTCAAATAATGACTATTATGCGGTTGATCATAGTCCAGATGGGCAGTTTATTCTGACAGGTGATGAGGATGGATGGGTTAGAATCTGGAATCTTTCTACCCAATCGAATGTTCTTTCTGCGCAGTTGACTTATGATGGCCAAGGGAGAGAAGTAAGTGATGTAAAGTGGTCTCCTGATGGAAGTTTAGTGGCAGCAACCATCGATTATGGAGACATATTGGGAATATGGTATGCCAATAACATCACACAACAGAATTCAATCAGTGTTGACGTAGGTAGTAACGATAACCCTGCAAATATTGCTTGGAGTCCGGACAGTTCTTTACTGGCTGTAGCGATTGGAAGGTCAGGTAATGGTGGAACTGATGGTGAAGTGAAAATCATCAATGTCTCTACAGGGACTGAGGTTCAGGCATTGAATCCAAATGGCGAGGATAGATTCTATTCTGTTGATTGGTCTCCTGATGGAAGCAGAATGGTCGTCGGAGGAAATGATGACATGTGGATTTATGAAACGGTTAATTGGCAAATCAATCGCAGTATGACTGGAACCGCTGCATCGAACATCAATGATATTGCGTGGTCCCCTGATGGCAATTATTTTGCCACCTGTGAAGCTTGGGCTTCATCCAATTCAAAAGCAAAGATGTGGAATGCAAATACTGGAGTCAAAGTATGGGAGAAGACCATCTCTACTTCTTGCATGGACGCTGATATTTCTCCGGATGGCAGACTTGTTGCATTTGGTGCAAGTTGGTATCAGAGCGACGGCGCTTCAGTCAAAATCTTTGAAGTCGTCGGAGGGGGCTTGAAGGATATCGTTTCTGGACCAAGGCCGGGGGGTTGTTCTTCAGGAAGTAACAACAATTGCGGCACAGTCTACGGAGTATCTTGGCATCCTGATGGACAGCATCTAGTTTCAGTTCATGGTCGCAATGATGAGGGGATTTACTATTGGTATGCAGACTTGGATCCTGATGGTGATGGTTACAACAGTAGCGACCAAGGAGATGGTGTAGTCGATGCTTTCCCTGACGATGGAACGCAATGGGATGATACCGATTCAGATGGATATGGAGACAATCCAGCTCCAGCAAATCAGCCTGATGCCTGCATCAACGACTATGGCACCTCAATATCCGATAGATTTGGCTGTCCTGATAGCGATGGCGACGGTTACAGTAATCCAGATTCATCATGGACAGTTGCAAATGGAGCAGATGCCTTCGTATCAGATCCTGAACAATGGGCAGATGCAGATGAGGATGGTTATGGGGACAATTATCTCTATGATGAAGAGGAGTCTACCGAGTTACACCTCAATCAGCGTGGAGATGCCTTCCCGTCAAATCCTAATCAATGGAATGATACCGATGGTGATGGATGGGGGGACAATTTCGCAAATTCATCTTGGATAGAAGTAAGACCTGCAGAATGGCCTGGTTTGTTGGACCCATCAGCGACACAAGTCGATACTTTCCCCTTGGACAGATACCAGTGGAGAGATAGTGATGGCGATTGGGTCGGCGATGAACCATTTTCTCCGCGTAGTGATGCCTGCCCAAACCTTTGGGGAGATTCTTACGAAGATAGACTAGGCTGTCCGGATAGTGATGGAGATGCATGGTCAGATCCTGACAATGATTGGGAAGCACACCCAGATGGGGATGCAGACGCTTTCCCTAACGACCCGACTCAATGGAGAGATACTGATGGAGACGGCTTTGGAGACAATGCCAGTGGAAACGACCCTGATGATTGCCCAGGAGAAGCAGGTAGTTCATGGCAAGATCGACATGGTTGTCCAGATATGGACGGTGATGGATGGTCAAATGGGGGGGATGCTATGCCAGTTGACCCAACACAATGGCAAGACCGTGACGGAGATGGCTACGGTGATAACACCAATGGGAGCAACCCTGATGCTTTCCCTGATGATGCAACTCAATGGAGTGATCGAGACGGAGATGGCTATGGAGACAATCCAATTGGTTTGAGTGGAGATTGGTTCCCGGATGAGCCCACTCAGTGGCATGACTTTGATGGTGACGATTGGGGAGATAATCCCGATGGTGTGCGCGGCGATGCATGTCCTGATGAAGCAGGACCCAAGCCTAAGTCTTCAAGTGATCAAGGGAACCCATTGACCCGCGGCTGTCCAGATAGGGACTTAGACGGTTATCCAGATCCTGTAGATAAATTCCCTGAAGATACCTTCCAGTGGAATGATACTGATGAAGATGGTTGGGGGGATAATCAGGGTGTTAGCAATGGCGACGATTGTATTGACGTTCCAGGAAGTAGTAGCGAAGCCAACCTACAGGGCTGCCCTGATACGGATGGTGATGGATGGGCCGATACCATCGATGTCTTCCCAAACGATTCCTACCAATGGAAAGATTCTGATGGCGATGGCTATGGTGACAATTACATCTGGGAAAATAGCACGGCAAATCAGACTCTCGATGGTTACGGTTTGAGAATAGAGATGGGAGACGCATTCCCCAATGAACCAACTCAGTGGTCAAATGTAGACGGCGATTTCCGCGGCGATAATCCGAATGGCATTCAACCAGATTACTTTCCATTGGTGTACACTCAATTGATGGATACTGATGGTGATGGATACGGGGACAACTTCACTCTTGGCGCGTTTGAACCCGACGACTGCTCTTGGGCAGGATCTTCCTGGAGAGATAGATTCGGCTGTACTGATTCAGATGGTGATGGCCAAAGTGACGATTTCGATTCTTGTATTTGGGACCCTGAAATTTGGGAATATGACCCTAATGGAGTTGATTGCGGAATAACAGAGGATCCATCCCAAAGTAAAGATGGAGAGACCAAGAGTTCTGGAATGCTGGTTAATAACACCAATCTCTACATCTTAGGAGGAGTTATCGCTTTCCTGCTACTTGCAGTATTGATTGCTCAAATCAGCAGGCAGGCTGCTCGCCGAAGTGGTAGAACGATGTTGACTGACCAGGCCATGGAAGTCATCATGGCAGAGCGAGCCTCTGAAGAAGAGGAACGACGTCAACAATGGGTCGATTATTATGTACAGACTGGCGATTTAGCCAAGGCCAAAGAGTTAGGCTGGGAAGATCCCGCAGATCTTCCTCAATGGAAACAGCATGAAATGGCTCAAGCAGCAGCAGCTGATGCAGCGATGCCTACGATGTTAAATCTCGATGAATTAGATATCTAACTGAACGATTTCAGTCTAATTGTGGTGCCGGGGGCAGGATTTGAACCTGCGAACCACTAGGGAGAGGATCTTGAGTCCCCCGGATTTGACCGCTCTCCAACCCCGGCTTGGATGCCCCCATGCTCTATCTTTCATCAAGGCTACCCTCTACTCTTCTTCACGAATCATGTCGAGTTCGGGCGGTCTTGGAGGTGGAATCTCCACAAATTGCTTCACTTTTGCAGATGGCAATACAGGATTTACTTCCTCCTCCTCTTCTTCCCACTCAACCTCGTATTCTTCATCTTCCGAATGTAATTGTGAACGTATCAGCATGAATACAACAAATATACAGACGATAATGACGAGACTCCCTAAGACCCATTTCATTTCGTCACCTGCTGCGTTATCATCAATCAACGAGTCTCTTACAATTCCTAGAGGAATTGGTGAAATTCCTTCTNCTCCTTCGAGGCCTATGTACAATTGCTGATCTCCGAAAGAGGCAATTTCGTATTCAAAGGAGAATTGGGCCGAAAGCCCTGGTAGCAATTCAAAATCCTCTGTAATTTCCAATTCGCTTAATTGCCCATCAATCGCTTGAATAAGGATTACACTAGTATTTCCTTCGAGCGTTCCAGTATTCTGTACCTGTACATCGATTGTGATAATTTCTCCAAGGCTAGGTATTCTAGGCTCTACTGAAATGTAGGTTACTTGGGGTGAGAATTTGATATAATCCCAACTTGGTCGTCGAGGTTCAGTCTTGGAACCCGGTCCAGTCAATATGTTACCACTCAAGTCTTCNCCTTCTACCCATACCAGCAGATCATCTGAACCTCGTAATTCAACGCCCTCTAGGGCTTCACTTAGGTTGAGGACATCGTTGTATATTCCACCTGAAATNTGATCNACCTGTANTTCTCCTGAAGCACCTGTCAGTGCCAACCCATTTNTTTCAAACTTCCAGTACANTATCAAAGGGCCGGGCTTCATGCCGTGATCATCGATAATTGTAAACGAAATTTGTATTCCGTCCAATGAATCCGATCGGACTCNTAACATCGATGTGCTATGGAAAGATAAACGCGGAGCATCGTCATCCAAAACTATTCGTAACTCCAAATCATCGATAGAGTAATTTCCCATCCCAGAGAAATCGATTACNAGGTTTCCTCTATTATTAGGGAAGTCATCTGATTTGAAAGCGAATCTAGCAAGCCCACTCTGGTTCTCCGAGAGATTTGCATNCACCACCATTTCACTTAATCCACCGAGTATTCGTGCGCTACTCGAAACACCTTCAGGAAGATTCTGTGCCGGTATTTCTGTGCCAGCATATTTCAGCCCCCATTCTATGTCAATGATATCTCCTGGTGCTAGAAATAGCGAATCGCCCAATAGAGTACCACTGGTCGGAACCAAATCCACCAATGACAGAATGTTCACTTCAAGTTGAGTCAATAAAGACCATTCCAGCCACTCCAAATTGGTAAGTCCAAGACCTAGATCTGTNCCTAGATCTTCAATTCTAAATGAAGGGATGTGCTTTGCATCACCTAATAGTTCAATACTCGACCATTTCAGTTCAAATTGAATATTTACAGTATATCTTGGATGTTCATCCACAATCTCGAATTTTGGTTCGCTTTGGAAGCAATCTTCATCCCACAATATTGGAATTATTGACCANGGGCGGTATTCTAACACACAGTCTACCTCTCCCTCAGTCAACGAGAAGAACACAGAATCCAAACTGTTCAACCCGTTTTCATCTTCAACGACAAAGGTGAATACATGTTTGTGCCCAGGCAATAGGAATTCTTCCTCGTGCAATTGCATCTCTATATCAGAAGCGACAACTTCAGCAGGAGTATCTTGCATTAGAATGATGGTGGCCAAGTCGTTTTCAAGTCCATATGCTCCTCCTCCATTTACTTGAATTCCAGCCAAATCCTCCGCACTAACATATACACTGATTACGCTTTTTTGCATTGAATTATCGACATCAATGAATGGGAATTCAATGAATTCTGAAACACCTTTGTTTAACTGTACAGTCAATTGCNCATATTCGCTTTCTTGCGCGATTTTATCTCCATCATCATCCNATGCCTCTCTCCAATAATGGAGGGTGAGTTCATCACCCAATGCGCTTTGATCATTCACCTCAAGCCCAAGTGCCAAAGGGATGTTCTTGTTCCAAACATGGCCATTTGCAGGTTGATCTCCGCTTGGAGTCATGGCGTACAAGNTGCCCAATTCTGGACCGCCGTTATCCCAGATAAATTCGGCTCCTCGAATACCGGTGGTCGAATCCTCGACCAAACCTTCGGGAANATCATCAGGNCCCGCTTGGTGTAGATATGCCTCCAAAACCATTGGAATTTGGTNAGTTAAATCGGCACCTGTTTGAGGGATNTTCAGACTATGGTTCCAAGCACCCTGTTCTCCGACTTCAAGAATCGTGGAAGTAGAGAAATTNCCTTGTTTGAGAAACAATTCGACTTCAGTTTCCGCTATCGGAACCCATGAGTCGACAGAACCTTCGAATCTCACCTGTCCTTCGATATAGACGGTGGAACCGGCTGCTACGGGCCATGGATACTCTGGGTCAAGAATGTCAGAGATTTCTCTGCCGAATTGATCTTCGACATGAATGTTGACTAATTCTAAATCATTCTCTACCGCGTTGCCAGCACTGAATCCAGTAGTCATTATTGCAGGCCCGAGTTCTGTTCCTGCTGCATCATTAGCTTCAGCCATGAAATGAAGTTGTGGTCTATCATCCCACAGCCAAAGAGTACTCCAATACCATTCCACTTCCCAACCATCGTCTCTTTGAGTGATTGTGGTGTTAGAATAATCCCACTCGATCAAACCTTGACCAAGTGGTTGTTCAAATGAGGGCTCAGAGGATTGTGGGTTTATGATCCGCATCAAAATTTCTGCAGAGTCTGTACTCTTGTGTTGGCCAAGCATTAGTTCAATCGATGTGAATTCTTGTCCGCGGAGATGTTGATGCCAAGTAACTGTTCGATATATGGTGCCGTCTGGAACCATTGCATCGGGAGTCTCTACAATCGTGTTGGTAATCATGTATTGCCAAAGGATAGCCCCTCCAATANGCACGCCTCCTCCTGATGTACTGAAATTGACAGGGATTTCAACTTGTGTGGAATTCTGAATAAGCGCTTGCTCGGCTAGAATTTCTGCTAGATCATTTTCATTCAAGGAGATATTTTCCATTAAGTCGTATGTGAACATCATTCGATGTACTTCCAGCCTCCACNTCCCTGTGAAATTNAAGAGATGCCGGAATTCTTGGAATTCTAGGACCTGCGGAATAGTGAAATTTGTTTGAGGTCCGAACATCAACATACTCCATTCATTGATTCCTTGATTTTGGGAACCGGTCTGTCCCAGATCTAGTCCATCCCATTCGTTTTCGTATGTGGAATTATTTGCATCTGACCCAAGATAGGTTGTGGTGTATGTGAATTGGTAGGAGATGACNTCTGCATGATTCGGGATGTAAGTACTGAGANTCAGAGTACNGTTTTCTACTACCATTGAGAGACTGGGGGAGTTCACATTATGTCTAGTTGTCAAACCATTCTTTGAGACATTAACGTGGTTAATTTCAGATTGTAGTCCGTGATGCGATATCGGGTGGCTAGTGTTGTATGGCCAAGCCCACTCAGGCTCGCCATCATCCCAACCTTTGTCACTCTGCTTGCCATCATTTCCAACATCGATAGCAGAATCATTTGCCAGTCCATGGTATCTTGCGCGCATATCGAAACTCTCTATCCAACCGTTTGAATTAATTGTCAGAGAAACAATGACTTGCCCCATACCAGCATTTCTTGTTTGAGTTAACGTAGTGGGTATTGAGATCAATTGTGCTTGTCCTCCAGTACTCAGGTATACTCCGCTACATATGCAGTTCAATTGCAATTCTTTGATTGGTCTATGTTCAACGAATGTAAATCCAAGGAATGAACTCCCACTTCCACTCGATTCCCATCTGTTGTTACGGTTATGCCAACTTGCATAACCGGTGTTGAAGCCGAACTCAGAACCATCACTCCATTCAGAATTGACAGAGTACTTGGTCAAGTGTAGGTCTGAACCGATACTCACCTTGTCAATAACGGGTGTTAGTAATGGATCGGTGGTGAAGAGATTCAGGCGAACTTTCAATGAAGGGTGAGCGGTCCAATTGATGCTTTGGAGATTCAATGGTAAACTCATATTCTCCAAAATCAATACGTCACTTTCACTCAGAATTGTTGCGGTGACTGTAGTTCCGGTAGGAATACTGCCTCGGATATCTAACAGGCCATAGCCCCATTCATCAGCATGAATTAGAGGGGAGGTCCAATTCCCACGACTTTCGAAATAATCGACTTCAATCCCAACATCATCCAAATACCACCCCCATTCTTCTACGTAAGTATCTGAGAAGAAAGAGAATCTGAAGCGAACGTCCTGTCCTGCTAGGTGTGATACATCTGCTTTCTTGATAGAGAATGGGTGGGCATTGAAACACCCTGAAGGCACTAGAGAACCATCGAATATTCCTTTGAGATGTAATGGGGAGTTAGGATTGACAGTGGAATTGGTATCGTAGAAATTATTGCTGTTCTGTCCAAAGTGAGTCCATGTATTCCCGTCATCTGTCGAAACATAGACGGTTCCGCCGTCCCAATTTGGTTCGGCACACATCCAATGTTGGAAGGCTAATCGAGCACTGGCATCGTTCGGTATGTACATTTCAGGACTGATAAGATGAGTCCACATGTTTGGTAGATATTTTCCTGCGAATTCTATTCCAGCACCATTTGAGCCGCTTGGGAAGCCAGTCATTGGTCCATGTCCGGGGTATTGCCCGAAGGCCCAGCCCCTATTCCCGGTCTCTATTTCGACACTCCACCCGTCGGGCCAGAGTGGAGAGTCCTCAAAACCAAAAGCAGTCCATGTGGGGCCATTATGCCCATGATTTGTCACATGTTGCCATTGTTGAACAGAACCACTTGGAGAAGAGGTAGTCACGCTGTTGTTGCTGGAGAAATTGTCTAACAACAACATCTGATGATTTGGCAATTGAATGTTTGAATGAAGTGTGGGGTCGTCAAGGTAAACACCCTCCCATCCACTTATTCCATATCCACCATTGACTTGACTGTCAGTATAGACTCTGAATCTGAACCATACCTGTGATTTGTTTGTGAAGATATGAGAAACCGGCATCATGATCTGCTTGAAGCCATTTGATTCGGCATAATACCAAACTCCATCCACATATACTCCGGAACCTGGAATACCTGGTGGTGCAGAAATAAGGCTCCAATTGCTGCCATCAATACTCGCTTCTACCATCAGGTTGTCATTGTTGTTCCCTTCGATATCCCAGTCTACCCACATTTCTAATTCCATAGGTGATGTCATCCCACTGGTATTGGCTAGAATTGTGATTGCACCATCTGCATTTGCTGCATAAGCGCCATTGAGATTTCCATGAAACCATGAATTGGTAGGCTCTCCAGTATTACTGAGGTTGATTGCATCAATGAACCACCCTGGTCTTTCCATACTTTGTTCTGTAATGCTAATATGGAAACGGAAACTGATAGTACTGGCATTTTGCAGGGCATTTAGACCGAGTTGATGATCCAATGAATACTCGGCATGATTCCATGCGCTAGCATTCAAGCCAACGAATGCAGGAGTCCCATTCGAGAGATTTTGAGAGTGTCCACCTATCGGTTGAATCTTGTTCCAACTACCGTTGTCCAAGCGGGCTTCTACCCATGCCCCATCATTCACATCTACGTTCAACCAATGTTCGAAATGTAAACTGTAATTATTCACTACCGTAGGTAGATCCACAGAATCTAGTTGTAGCCACCCCTCTGTTCCAGCGGGCAAACCGCCAGCCTTTGTTGCAGCCGCCAATAGGATTCCTTCTGGTATGGAATTCGGGAGTGAACCATTTGCTGCACTAATATTCAAATCACTAACCATCCAAATATCTGATGAAGCCGTAAACCCTGTGAATTGCAACTTCAAATCTTCAAAATCATCCACCCACCCAACATCTCTATCTGGAGCGAGACTGATTTTTCCATCGAAATGGGATGTCGAAGTCAAATCATTTACTCCCATGTCTAAACTTCGATTTACTATTCCCGATTCAAACCAAGTTCCGTTCCCTCCATCTATGTCCCAATCATTGCTCACATTCATCCATCCGCCGGTTATTGTGGCATTAGCAGGAACGTTGAATCCACTACTCAGAACCGACGAATGGTTTCCTTCCATTGTGGTGTTGAATCCCAAAGGATCATTACCAGAATAATTAGTTTGGAACGCTACACCTGTTCCAATTAATGGTACCATTCCTCCCAGCAAGAGAAGGAATACGATCAAGAGCGAGACGCCCGTATCGCCTCTTCGCTCTCGTGTACGCATGCGTATACCCGGGCCGACTACGTCGGCCCGATAGACTTGAAACCTGTGAATAGTCGACATACCAGTATTTCTTGGTAAATTGGTGCGAGCATTCAAGGAATGGGCGCGTTGCACACTCGGCGAGAGGGATGGGCGAGGACTCANAAAAGCCGGGCAATCTTGACCCCAAGAGGGCCAAAGATATGGAAGAAGAGTTGAATGCAACTCTTCGCAGACAAGTTGAGCGCCTATTGCCAGTTCCACTACCATTTTCTGATTTCTGGGGTAGAAGCGCTGAGTTGTTGGACTATCTCGAAGGCGAATTGAATCGCACCGTCCGCGCCGAGGGTCACAATCTCCGCTCACATACGGCTAGTCGAAGAAAGGCCAATGTTCGAAGGACATTAACGGAGCTTGCTCGCAAAAGATTGGTGGCTTTGTTGAATCATGCAGTATCCTCAGATTTCAGACCCGAAGGCGGCGCGGATCCGACAGGCATCCCATCTTTGGATTGGAACAAGCACGATGCTGCAGAGAAACAATTCTACAATCAATGCGTACGATTGGTGGAGTCATTCAAATCTAGTGTTAATTGGGTGGAAATGCAAAGTGGTGCAGGTGCAGTTCAACATATTCCGCAAGTGAGTCAAGGGACCAAACAATTGGATGATTTTGTGGAAGAACCTGGTGGATTGACAGGGCGCGGCCCCCCACCAATTGAGATCATAATGCAACAAGAAGCAGAGATTGAAGATTTTGAAGAAGATGAAGAAGAGCGAATCGCTAGAATGGAAGCCTTTCCAGAAATGATGGAAATGGCCAACCAATCTCTTCCTCCAGAAGATAGACCGCCAATAGATGATACCCCAGTATTTGTTCCTGAGAAGAAATCTACCATGACTTTGGACGATCTTGTATCAACGGGCGCCACTCAGAAAGTCGAAATAGAACCCTTGGAGGAAGAAGTCCAAATCCAAGAACCGCCATCTGTTAGTGAAAATCGAAGCAGCAAAGGCTCAGTTGAATTGTTGCGCATCAGAATATTGCAATCATCGGATGAACCGATTGCAACCGCTGACGGGGAAATCGATCTAGAGGCGGGTGACGTGCACCAATTGGAGCAAAAAATAGCAGATTACCTGATTCAAGCAGGTGTTGCAGAAGCAGCTCCACTATGAAACGCATCAATTAGCGTGGCGTAGTGAAATCTCGATTGAAACAGTATCTGGAATCGGTAACTTCAGGACTTTGCGCAGAGCAGTTTCATCCTTACTTGTACCGACCTTCATTTCCAACATACGCTTGTGGATTCTCATCTCCCAATGATCCCAAGTTTCACTACCTTCGCCATCAGGGCTCTTGCGGCACGGCACCACGAGTCTTCTAGTGGGAAGAGGAATAGGTCCCCTTAGTTTGATGTCTGCACTATCGCAGATGCTCTTTATCTGGCTGCAAACGTAATCGACATCGCGGTGATTCTCACCGGTTAATTTGATGATTGTAACGCCCGCCAAAAAATCACGCCTTCCTTGTCATCTCCACTTCGTGCTGATCGAATCACTTCTTCTCGATCTTCATACAAACGCCAGCAGCGACGGTCTTACCCATATCGCGGATAGCGAAGCGGGACAACTCCGGGAAGGTGTCCATCTGCTCGATTGCCATTGGTTTGGTAGGTTGGAAACGAATTAGACATGCATCTCCAGTCTTGAGGAAGGAAGGGTTCGCTTCCTTGCCGGACTTGTTTGTCTTCTCCAACAACTCGAGGAAGCGTACAGCGACCTGAGCGGTGTGAGCGTGGAAAACAGGAGAGTATCCAACGGAAACAGCCTTNGGGATATCCATCAACTGAATCTGTCCGACGAAACTCTCGTCGTGGCGAACGAACATTGGCTCGCTATCGCCGTATCCAGCAACGTCTCCACGGCGGATGTCGGTTGCAGCCAATCCACGAACGTTGAATCCAACGTTGTCCCCTGGCTCAGCCTTAGGAACGTGGGTGTGGTGCATCTCAATCGACTTCACCTCAGCGCTCTTTTGGCTTGGGTTGAAGACGACGCTCTTTCCAGCGTGTAGAACACCTGTCTCAATCTTTCCGACAGGAACAGTTCCGATTCCACTGATTTTGTATACGTCCTGAATAGGTAGACGTAGTGGCTTGTCGATTGGCTTTGGTGGCATCTCTACGCCATCGATTGCTTCGAATAGAGTAGGGCCACTGTACCATGATGTCTTGTCGGACTTGTTGAAGACGTTGTCTCCCTCCAAAGAGGACGCAGGGATCATTGGCACATCATCAGGATTGAATCCAGCCATTCTTAGCAAGTCTCCAACTTCTTTACAGGTAGCCTTGTACTTGTCTTCGCTCCAATCAACACCAGAGATATCCATCTTGTTGACGTGGACGATTAGTTGCTTGACACCTAGAACACGAGCCAAGAAAGCGTGTTCCTTGGTCTGTGCGTTGACACCATCATTAGCAGCGCATAGTAGAACAGCTGCATCTGCTTGGCTTGCACCGGTAATCATGTTCTTGACGAAATCTCGGTGCCCTGGAGCATCGATTACGGTCCAGTAGTACTTTGGAGTAAAGAATTCCTTGTGCGCAACGTCGATAGTGATACCACGTTCGCGCTCTTCCTTCAGTCCATCCATAACATATGCAAATCCGAATCCAGCCTTACCACGCTCGGCAGCTTCTTTTTCGAACTTCTCGATAACGTGTTCTTCTATATGCCCACTATCTAGTAGTAGGCGTCCTACGGTCGTCGATTTTCCATGGTCTACGTGACCGATGAAAACTATGTTTAGGTGCGGCTTACTCTTATCTTCCCACTGAGAACTCATGTTGTTCACTCCTTGGTGCGACCCGCCGACCAAACATCACTATATCAATACCGCGACGCGACAACTGTGCTACATACCCTGCATTTGATGGATTTTTCACACCCTAGAAGCGTAATTCCTTAGAACGTCCGTGTAAAACTTACACCGATGCAGGGGCAGGGCGCGACCAAAATTGGCGGTGGAGGCGGGTTTTGGGGAGATCAGGTGTTCGCCCCAATCGACTTGTTGGTTGGAGAAGAATTGGATTACCTAACCATGGATTATTTGGCAGAAGTNACTATGTCGATTTTGGCCAAGCAAAAAGTCCGAAATCCTGAGAAAGGCTGGGCAACAGACCTTCTGGATTGGTTAAAGGCNGGCGGGATTTCTTTGTTACATGAAAAGAAAACGCGTCTAGTAACTAATGCAGGAGGGGCAAACCCTCATGCCTGTGCAGAAGCAGTTTTGGCTCTAGCCTGCGAAATTGGTTGGGTTGATTGCCGAATTGCAATGGTTTCTGGAGATGATGTGTTACCACTAATCGACGACGTTCTAGATGGTGGAAGAACAGTTGAACACATGGATTCAGAAATGCTTCTTTCAGAAGTAAGGGATGAACTTGTATCCGCCAATGCCTATCTCGGTGCGGGAGCCATTGCTCAGGCACTTGAACGTGGAGCTGATATTGTAATCACAGGACGTGTGGCGGATGCTAGTCTAATTGTTGGAAGTATGNTGCATTCTCAAGGNTGGGCATCTCGAGCTGTGGACAAAGGCCTCCCGACGTTTTCTCTTGTCGAGCATTGGGCACCTACAGACACCAAGAACCCGTTAGATGTACTCGCTGGGTGGACTTTGGCAGGGCATTTAATCGAGTGCGGGGCTCAAGTCACAGGAGGTAATTCAAGCGATTGGGAAGTGATTCCNAATTTGGCAGATGTTGGATATCCTATTGCCGAAATTAACCGAGATGGAACAGCGATAATTACCAAGTTGGAAGGTACAGGAGGAAGCGTCACAAGAAGGACAGTCGCTGAACAGATGCTGTATGAAATTGGTGATCCGACAGCCTATATGACACCAGACGTGATTGTNGATCTTTCACAAACCGAATTGAATAATGCTGGAAAAGACAGGGTCTTGGTTTCGGGTACTCGTGGAAAACCAGCTCCTCCAACATTGAAGGTTTCTTCCAATCACAAAGATGGATGGTTCGCAGCAGGAGATTTGATTATTCCCGGGCCGGATGCCAAAGGNCGAGCCGAAAGAACCGATTTAGTACTGCGAGAGAGATTATCAGACCTTGAAGGATTGGAAATTTACACCGAGTTCTTTGGAGCAGGTGCTTCTTTGCCAAATGGACTACAACATTTAGCAGTTGAACCAAGTGAAATCAATGTTAGATGGGCCGCTAAGAGCCATATGCGTTCGGAAGTCATCGAATTCTCCAGAGCNATCGCTCCATTGGTTCTGACCGGTCCAGCTGGAGTTGCAGGATATACTGCTAGAGCTAGGCCGCGTGAGCAATTNCGTTTCTTCCCATTCTTGTTACAAAGAGAGTTGGTGGAGCCCCGTATCCAGATAACAATGATGCAGACTCTACATCTAAAACTCAAAGAGATGGATCCGCGATTAGATGGAGTGTTGGCGAGGATTCAGAAGATGGCTGCGGGAGAGCCCGAAGGGTTGTGGCGNAGAAGAGTAGCAAGACGGGTATTAAGAAGGCTTGAGCGCCCCTCGGTCAAGAACTGAATTGGTGTTTAGATGACCGAGAAAATCAGTATTCCCTTATCATCAATCGCACATGGTAGAAGTGGAGACAAAGGTGACATGGTCAATATCGGATTAATCGCTCATCGAAAAGAGTGGTTTCCATTGCTACAAGAATGCGTTACTGCAAAATGGCTTGAACACGTATTCGAGGGCATGGTAATCGGTGAAATCGAGGTTCATCCGGTACCAGGTATAGGGGCCTTGAACTGTGTGCTCAATGGAGCCTTACAGGGCGGAGGAACTGTTGCTCTGCGTAAGGATGCTCAAGGCAAGATGATGGGGCAAGTCATACTACAAGCAGAGGTCGAGATCGATGCACAAGAGGCTCTGAATTTAGAGATACCCGGCATTCAAGAATGAACAATCTTCANTAAATCAANATTGTACTATCTTGCCAACGGTACCTTCTGAGTCAAACCACATTAAGGAATGGGTTTAGGAAANCATTGTCATTCATTATTAATAATTACATCAGCAAAGCGCTTTGCAATCAATGTTGGTGAGAATGCAGATGTTACTTTGTTATGAAGTAAAATTCGATCCCATTCTTGGTTTCGTACTTCTATTATTGCTTCTTGTATTGATTTGGGACTATAATCCTTCAAAGAGAATCCACATTCAATTCCCATCTCGGTTCTAATTGCATCAATAGTAGGGCCATATCCAATTACAGGCAACCCATGCGCTAATGCTTCTAGATAGACTAGTGAGAATTGCTCATAACGACTAGGTGCGCAAAATATGTCTGCTTTGAGGAATATTTCTGAAACATCTTCATCGGTAACATATCCTGTTAGAGTTACTCTATTTTCTAATCCATTTTCAATAATATAATCGTGTAATTCACTCTCTAACTTACCTGAACCGATTATTGTCAATTTCATATCATCTAGATTTTTTATGGCTTTTACAAGCCCCATCGCATTCTTGTGTTCCAACAAATTCCCAAGATATACAATATGAGATTTTTCTCTTTGAGAAAGCAGAACATCTTCGTCGAAATCNCCCCTTTCCATGGGGGGTGGGATAATAAAAATCGGGCAAGAAGGAAAGATCTCAAAATCCTTCATTTCATTAGCACAGTGTTTTGTATGATAAAGCAATGAATCTATATGGTTAATAGCCATCTTTGCAAAATCTAATTTCTTTGGAAAATTAGGGTCATATTCTTCCCAAGTTATTCGCCAAGAATGAACGAACCCAATTACTTTGGGAAGATTAGATACATTCTGTAATGACCATCCCCACCCAGTTGCAATGTGGTGTAGTAGTATGCAGTCTGGATTATTTTCATCAATAATTCTTGACAATGCTTTGGCTTGGCTTTCACCCTCATTTTTTGAAAAATATTGCACCCCTGTAACTGGATCCTCTGATAAATCAGAATTTGTTGCAACCACTCCAATAACTTCAATTCCCAACTCAGGGTGAGAAACCCAAGTTTTCGTTAACAGTGAATGGGTTCTAGCCACCCCACCTGTGGTTTTACCACCATGCTCTGATTCTACAGAACCAAATGAAATTAGACGCATTAAACAACCGTCCAATATTATTTGTAATTATAATTCCTCAAAATCATCAGAGAGGACTATTCATCAATTTGCATCTTATTTGTATTGTAATTCAATACTGAATGCGACTCCATCTGCATCATAGGCATTAGCATTGACTATTTTGATTTGCCAATCTCCATCTTCATAGGTGTCGATTACATACTGAGTAATTTCCAAAGATACACACTGATGGTCTTCATCAGTTGAGCAACCTTGTCCCCGTTCCATCGAGGTGGTGTTGATGACTTCTTCATCACTTTCATTGTACATGTAAATGTTCAACTCATGGTCCGGGTTACCTGCGACCCAATCATCGTCTTCTGTTGGGTAGACTAGTAGCATATTCACNCGCTTGATTTTGTTGTTGATTTCCCTATCATAGACGAATGTCGATTCAAAGACCAATTCTCCACCATCGGTCTGATTTCCATTGATGTGCAGATCTTCCCATTCACCTTTGTAGTGAACATAAACCCACACTTCTTCACTGCTGCAGCCACCTTCATTATTGCACACGGTCAGTGAAATTTCTCTTTCACCAATGGGTATATCCTTCCATTCGAAAGTCTCTTCACATCCCTGTTGTTCGCAATCGTTGTCATCATCTTCAATTCCGTTCCCATCGCTGTCTACGTGAACATTCAGGTCCCATACCCAACTGGTGATGTAGTGATTGGTACTACCAGAATCACTTGCTGAACCATCTAGAGTAATGGTGGTTTCAACCTTGGTGGTTCTGTCTCCAGCATCTTTGTCATCTTCGCAGATGTATACTAGATAGAAGCTGCCATCAGGCGCTTCGTCGCCGTCACAGTCAGAATCAGGAGTTAATGAACCGGCATCCGCAACGGGCATAACAGCATCTTTAGGAATGACGATAATTTCCTTTGTACTACTATCTTCATTATATCCGTCAGAAACTGTCAACGTCACCTCATAAGTTCCTTCTTCGGCATAAACATTCTGAGCACTGACTCCTGAAGCATCAGATTTGCCATTGCCATCAAAATCCCATCTATATGTTAGGGATCCATCTTGTGGCAACGAAGCGTCGCCGTTGAATGTGACTGTAGTTCGACCCGCTTGGATGGATGTTTTAGGGGTCCAGTCAAAGATGGCTTCAACCGATGAATCGATTTCAGCCTCTTCTTCAGAGAAGATACATCCCGTCAAACTCGAGGTCAACACAATCATCGTCAGCAGGGCTGCTATGTGGGCAGAGAATGGCCTCATCATGTAATCCTCGGCAATCCGCCAGCCATCAAGGATTCGCCTGATAGCATTGAAATTGTGCAATCAACGCTGTTTTCGCGAGAATACGATTACCGCAATAAAGAATGCAACCATCATCAGTTCAAATGATGTCCAAGGAAGATTCATCTCAACTTCTTCAGCGATTCCATCAGCATTTGCCAACCCTAGATCGTAATCCCAAAGATAGGCTTCACCTTCACACGCCATCTCGATATTGTCCCCTGTTGAAATTTCGTTTAATGGGGCCACGTCATTGTAGTAGAATGTACATTCTGAAGTGCCGTAATCATCGGTTATGCTGACTGAAGCTCCAGAGGGGCTGCTTGCTGCGCCGATGTCAACTCCAACAGCCTTGGTTCTGATATTCTCGTACGTCTCATCGTCATACTCTTCTGAGTAAAGTACGACTTCAGCCCCATTCATTCCATAGGTCGCATTGAACTGTGTCTGAACAGTATAGTTTCCATGAGTATTGTTGGCCCAATAATCGCTTTCAAGGTAAAGAGGCATTCCAACATTTTCTGCTTTATTGACCCAAGAAGGTTTCTTTGGTGAATCAGTGCCGATAGTCATCAAGAGTTTCATTCCACTGCTATTGCTTGCCTTGCCACCAATGAGATTGTTATCACTATCAAAATACATCGAAACTGAGATGTCTTCACCATCAATACTGTGATCAAGACTCACTTTGACAGCACGTTGTCCATCCTCATCGGGAAAGCGTTCTGCTTCAGAGGAGAAATCGATTGAGGAATCATCTTGTATTTCTGCTGCGATTTCATGATGCAGGAAACAGAATGGAATAGTGTCTGCGAACATGGCATCTTCATCATTGAACAAAATGTCAGCCGGTTCTCCTTCAAGTGAAGTGAATTCGGCCTTGCTACTTTCATCCATACTTCTCCATGCAACTTCATTTTCGGAAATCCACACGTCCATAGATACTGGAATCGGATAACTATCGGAAACGATTTTCATGTCGACCTCAGCTAATGCTTCCGAATCACTAGCGGATAATTTTGTATCCATTTCGAGGCTGAACGAACCCAAAAATTCATCCTCAACCTCGCTAATTTCGATTTCAACATCACATGACCAACCATCTACTTCNCCATTCATCACTTCTTCTTGTGTAGGTTGTGCTAGCGCATGTTCAACGAATTGTGTTCGAGAGTATGGGTCAGGATCAAGCATNGGGTCGATGACGAATTCATACGCNCCCCAACCNCCACCAGCGGCAACTAACAATCCAACAATGCTGNTGATTACCAACNTCCCCTTTCNACCAGAAGCATTCATNTGATNTCCNGTCATCCACATTGCAGCACCGGGATCTCCCGGAATTTGTTGTTGCATGAACGGTTGTTGCATCATTGTTGGAGCAACTTGTTGCATACCTGGAGCAATTGCTTGTTGCATACCTGGGGCAACTACTTGTTGCATACCTGGAGCAACTGCTTGTTGCATCATTAGCGTGTTACTTGGTATCCATTGGGTCCCGTCCCACATGAATTGACCATCGGGTGATAATTCTCCGACCATGTTCACCCCTGCCTATGCATATTATTGACTGTTTCACAGGCTTAAAATGAAAATAGTGATGATTGCCGATTTCCTTTCAACAATTCATCCGCACTCCATCCAAATGCNTCCGAAACCCTACCAAAGGCCGTAGCCAACCTTTCTGCATAGAATTGAGAATCATAGGATTTGATTCCCCCATCTTCTTCGCCTTCGTTCCACGGCTCNACAACCATNGGNCGCTGNCCNGCATTTGTGACCACAAAGGCGATTTTCATNCCTGGNGTAAATGGCAAGTTNNTCTCTATGCGCTTGCGCGCTGCTCTGACTTGTGCCTGCCCATTTGGATTTGCGTAATCCTTGCTGAAATCGATACTACCATCTTTCAATTGCTTACCTTTGCAGAGTTTCGATATCACTAATTCCTCGGCCGGAACTTCAGAACGCCTTACCTTTGCAATCTGCTCTTTCGCTA
>PBHQ01000037.1 GCA_002719475.1 Methanobacteriota archaeon
AGTCCTCAGATGATGGCTAACCAATTGCTGGCTCTTTTCAAGACGGATTGCCAAGTCAGACTGAGTTGGATAAGTGCCCAACTGGCCATCATCATCAAGCAACTTCAAAATCTTGCCCTGAAGGCTGTTTGGATCTGGAGAGAGAGGTGGAATAGGTAACTCATCATCAGGCGTAACTATGGAAATGTTAGATGGATAGAACCTCATCAAACGGCCGTCTGGACGTCTCCAGATTCTTTCCTCATCCTCCAAGACCTTGATATGATGAGTTAACTGACCATTACTCATCTGCAGGGCACCTAACAATGCTCTGAAGTGACAACCAGGATTAGCAGTCAAGTATCCCATCAAGCGTCCACGCTGGAACTTACCATCATTGGTCTCATGTGTTCGTCCAATCAATCCTAGAAGGCTCAAACTCAAACCAGTCAGTGGCAGACGCAATCCTTCGTGCGTTGTGATGAATGCTATCAGCACAGCAATCATACTGACTGCTGCAACCCCGGTCAAGGCATCTGCACCATATTCCTCGATAATTCCCGCTGGTTCCTCAACTAAAATCGGCTCTATGCTAGCCTCCTTGCTTTGGACTACATATTCATCCTCGATAGATAGTAGAATGAACGAACTTGCATACTGCTGACAACTTGGATGACTTTCCTCAACAATAACTAGACTGTAATTACCGGCAAGTTCTGCACTAGGCATCCATTGCACTCCCATAGCACTTGAATCAGCTAGTACACTCTCTCTTCCTGCCATGTCAGTGAATAACCAACAACCACCTATGTCGGTGGTGACATACTGCCAATATCCATGCACAATAACTCCAGATTCCTGTTCACTAACCTCTTCTGGCACATCATTTAGTTCTTCATCTTCCTCGTTCTGTTCTTCCACCAATGGCCACTCAAAAATCAACTGACTGGAACTTGATGGCCATGAATTGGTGCTGACTTCCAAACGATAGGTTCCATCAGAAAGTGATTCCATATTCTGATTAACCATCATCATTGACAAATCATCGTAAACCAAACTCTGCGTATCTAACAGCCTTTGGCGCAGACCTATTTCTTCTCCACAAGATTGAGTGAATTGCATTACTGGCCAACCCGTTTCCTGATCGTAGAGGTCGGTAGTTAAGCGACAAGGCTGAGCCCAGCGCAACTCTCCATTCTCAATGCCTGAAAGAGTTGTTGAGAAATTCAATTCGCCCTGTTCTGTCTCTTCCAATTCGCTAATACTCAGAACAATCGCTCCTTCATCTTGACAATCTACTGTGGCACCATCGCTCATGAAAGTGAACGAAGAATGACCACGCACGTCAAATTCAGGTACATCGACTACCATTCGATAAGTTCCGGATTCAAGTTCGCAACCTTGTCGGTCGTAAAAGGACCAATCTGCATGATCAATGACCAAGGAATCACCTGCAACGATCAAATGGTCAACATCTATCTCAGGGCAGTCTCTGAGGTCTCGGGTGTCATAAACCACTTGAGCATCTTGATTGAGAACATGAATTTCAGCCCTGCAGGTCGAAGAAAATGACAATTTCGCATCTTCAACACCATCGTTATGTATCGAAGCAGAAAGAGTCATTGTTGCTCCAGAACTATACACCTCTTCATCGGTTTGAATTGATACGCTCAATTGTTCTGAACCTGAAATATCCAAATTGCTGTAATCAAAATTCAAGGTCGTATCCAAATCATCTTGAGCAGGAAGTCCAATCTTCAATTCATGTTGTCCATCCAACAACTCGGGGTCCAAACTGATCCATCCAATATCAGCTATAGAATAAGCACGCATACTCGTTAACCCGCCATCGCACGGATATTCTGTCAATTGACCTGTCATACCTTGAATTTGCAGGCTCAACCTGCAATCAGCATTCTCTGGAAACTCGATGGCCTGTGAGCCATTGTTGACGTATCTGAGCAATACCTCGATAGATTCCACTTCATCATAGACTCCATCTCCACTAGGCGTTTCAGCAAGAAGCGCCTCAAGCATCAGACTCTCTGGAACTGAGTATTGCTTCTGTACATCGAGGAATACACTGGTGTTCAAACCACTTGAAGGGATAGATATGCGTAATTCGATCTGTCCAGCTTCAGGAACCTCGGCAAGGCTGTGACTCATCTCTCCAAAGTCAATACTTTGCAATGCCTCAATCTCAGCACCCCTACTCTGTTCCCTGCAACCATCTTCTAGATAGGAATCATACAATACAACTTCTTGCTTGAGCAGTAAGAAGGATATTGGACACGAAGGGTTGGTGTTGAAAGATACTGTTGAATCTCCTGTATTGAACAGGGTAGTGCTGAATGAGAAATTATCTCCAGCGACTAGATATCCCTTGTCGGGCAAGTCAATTTCTACCTGCAATTGCAGTACTCCTTCCTCTCCTTGCGCAGTAGCCAGAACTGGAAGAAGGAAGAGGCTGATTAGAAGCAGGGCCCAAGGCCTAGACCGCCTCGCGTCAGCACTCATCACCCCCCTGAGCACACCTGTTACTCTTGAAGGGTTACGGTACAGAGCATTTGTGGCCCCATAGGGGCCAAGCGGTTGATTGATGTCCTAAAGCCACCTCTGACCACCATGGCCAAGACCATCTTAGCAGGTAATGGATTGACCGTTTTACAGGCGCAGTTGGGCGAATGGGACAATCTGAATCACCTCCTAGTCTGTGAAAAAACCAGTCAGGCATGCATCGTTGATCCTTGGTCTGCAAAATATTGGCAAGACATCTGCACAGAAAATGGCTGGAAACTCGGTTCGGCTGTTTTGACGCATAGTCACTGGGACCATTCCAGAGGGGTTAGCAATCTGCATCAAGCAGGCCTTCGCATTTGGGTCCATGAATTGGAATCCCAACGAGGTTGGAAGGGCCCGGATACAGACCGTTGGAATCATGCAGAATATACACATATTCCATTTCAAATGGGAGAACTAGAGTTTGAAATTCACTGCACACCAGGGCACACTCCTGGGCATATCACCATCATTGGAAATGGCGTGGTCATCAGTGGGGACTGTCTTTTTCTTGGACGCTGTGGAAGAGCGGACTTGTTCGGAGGAAACTTCAGCAAAATGCATCAAAGCCTGATTCACCTGAAAAATGTCTTGAGCGAAATACCATCAGAATGGTTAGTTCTACCAGGGCATCTATATCAGCTTGAGAATGGATCACAACCAACCTACCTTAGTATCGCAGAATTATTGGAAGAAAATCTAGCCTTACAAGCGGCAGGAAATGAAGAAGCATTCATGTCCTTGGATTTCCTTGCCTTTGATGACTCATTGGCCGAAAAAGCGAGACGTGAACGTGCACGTTCCGATTCAAGCATGCATTGATTGAATATTGACAACCATCTGCTCATGCAGATTTTGTAACGGAAAAAAGCCGCCCAGAGCATGCGCTCTGGACGGCGGGATTTGCGGGCGTAGCTATACCCGTATCGAACCTGTGATCCTAGATCATCAACCAGCACTCAGAGGTGCTCGATGCCGACCTTCTTCACATTGGCCTTCTTGACCCTGTCAGGGAGCCAAGCCGGTCCATTCGCCGGCTTGTCTACCATCTCGGTCCAGCCCTTGAACACGTGGACTCTCTTGGTTCCGCGCTCGCGTAGCCTGATGTCCGTTGTTCCTCGGGTAGCAGCCTTTAGCGCAGCGCCACGTGGTTGGCGACTGGCAAAGACCTGGCCTGTGTCTTGTCCGCCCTTCATTAGGACGAAATACTTCTTATCTGCCATAAGGTTTCAACCTCCGAATCGCCGTCCCCAAAGTTAAGGGGATAAACCTTTCTACAAAAAAACGTGTTACTGCGCCGCATATGAAGGTCAATACAGCGATTCGAGAGTAGTTTTGTCGGATGTTTCGCAGTACAACGATTACCGAAAATAGGCAGAGTAATAGAATCTTTTACCAAATAATAACATGGTTACAAACTCTTGCTAAACAGTAACCTTATCCAAATTTATCACTATCAGAACTCGGCCCCAGCCAGAGTCTTGGTGTCTGAAACGCCCTCTACCTGTCTGATTTTATCGACTACAGTACGTGCAATGATGCCCATATCCTCGGCAACTATCTTGATTAGAAGATCATAATCTCCAAAGAGAATGGTTGCATCAACTACATGATCCATTTCCTTAATCGCCTGAAAGGCTTGAAACTCCATTCCCGGCTTGGCATTGATTAGAACATATCCTGTGGCCATGACGCTCATACCTCCGAGTCCATTCTCCATGAATACCCTTGCGGTTTGTATCAGATTATATCAGCCAACACATCAGAGAACTCGCTGGGCTCAACTTCAACCTCTTCTTGCAGAATATTCTGATGCTCCACAATCTCTCCTTGGCTCACAGCACTCTGAGAATCGTCGCGTTGAGACCATGGATCTATGATTTCCTCCTCCTTCCGCTTTCGCAAAAACAGGAACGAAAGTACAGCCAACAAAATCAAAACCCCAGCAACTGAAACCATTAATGTCTCTTGACTACTGAATCCTGTCGATGCCTGCTGTTCCTTTGAAGCATCTTTTTCTTCGCAATTCTCTGTACAAGGAGGTGGGAATTCAGCATCCACAGTATGATTCAGGATAGCCTCACTACTGTCTCCATCACTATCCGTACAGGCAACTGAGACCTGCCAAGGAGGTTGATTGACACTGCTATTCTTAGCTGGAGTAGGATAAGAAAAAGTGGTACTTCCATACATCTCGTCCTGAACCTCAATCAACATGCTATGAGAAAATACCTCTCTTGACTCTCGATCCTTCAGAGTGAAAGTGCATTGTGTACCTTGAACACCATCCAAATCCTTGACCATTACTTCAACTCTCAATTTTTCACCAACCAAAACAGATTCAGGAGCAGAGAGGTTGACTTCAGGCCGTGAACGAACAACGTTCAATTCAACCGATTCCCTAACCATTAATCCATCAATATCATTGAAGGTGATCGTCAAAGTCACTTCTCCTTCGACAAAAGAAGAATCTGCAATGACTCTAAATCTCTCAATATACGTTGCATTCTCTATTTCGTTCAGGCACTTTCCTGAATGGTCTTCATCCTGCAAAGGCGTCGGAGAAACCGACCATCCACTTTGGCTCAAACTGGCAAAGGTATTGGCAACAGGTCGGTGACTCTGTACATACAATGTTGCAATCGATTGATGACCGCGAACAAGGCCATCAATGGATTGTCCTTCCATATCACATAATTCAATCCCAAGACCAACAGGTGAGGTCAAAAGAACCGGCCATGTTTCACTAATTTCCACCTGCGCAGAATGTGCAGCGCGCAAAGAAAGTTCAACCTCTATATCTCCTAATTCCAGTGAATCTTGCGGGTATGGCAACTCTACCAAAACTCCTGACTCCCCTTGTGAAATATCTACGGAAGCAATCCTTTCCACATGTCCAGGCCATCTAACTTTCAAATCTCCATAAGCACTACTCAATGGATCATCTCGATCATTCAATTCTACCCAGATAGATTCCCCTACAGAACCGCTGGCGAAATCCAGACTCTGGTTATTCGAATCCCGCAATTCCAATACGGGAACTGGCACTTCATCTCCAGGAATCACATTACGATAAATGGACGAACCGTCATCCAACATGAATCCGATTTCAATCGCCGCCAAATCTCCTCCAGATGGCACCGATAAATTCGTAACATAGCATGTAAGGTCCGGAGTGTTGGTCTCTTCCATACTAGTATTCCCAATGGTTCCTGAAGAACTGTAAAATATCGGTTGTTGAGTCTCAAAATCATGATCAGCATCGAGAACACATGCTTTGATTTGTGATGTTGCAGCCCTCTTCAACCCATTTGCATTGAACGATAACTGACCGATACCAGGCCAATCATCCGCATCTATTCCCTCAATATGGGGGCCATACCAATTTGCCACAGCATCGATAACCTGAGTTACATTGGTAAATCTCAACAAACCCGAATCATAGCCCTGATCATCCAACGCAATAACAATCAATTCCAATTCACCTAGAGATGAATTTGAAGGAATCGAAACACCTGTCCACCAAGTTGAGTTGTCGCTACTTCCAGCAGATACCATTGTTGCTTCAGACCAGTTACCCTCCCCATCCTGAATACGCCAACCGATTTGGACTGCAACCACTTCTCGATCGTCCTCAGCTTGTACACTACAAGTGAAACTGCTCCCTCGGTAAATGATATCACTTTGACAATATGCATCAGTAACCGATGGTGCCTCATTGACCAAGAGATTGATGATCATGACGTTATTATTCTTGATTCTCTCATTGTAACCACTTGCATTGACCCATTTAACCACGAATTCTGTGAATCCCGTTCGTTGTGGCATGATATTCACCTGTACCAAAGTTCTGCTACCTGGCTGATCTCCCGCTGGCAAGGTAAGGTTGACCATACCCACCAATGCATTACCTTGCCTTTCCCTAACCTCTAACACGCCAACTCCCGCGCTAGGAGCAAGGTTCTCAATCAATACTTCTAGTACAGATGTACGGTTCTTAGTTGGAGTTTCATTGGCCATTATGTCACTGATATTCACGTCATGAAGGATGTCAGCAAAAGCTGCCATTTTGGGGTCACCCACTGCAACCCCCATCCAACTCATCAAGGGATTTGCCATGTAGATTGACTCAGCCCAAGTGTATCCATTAGCATAAGCAGTAGTCATTACACTAGGGTATGCAACAGCCGTCAAGTAGGGCTCATACACGTAGCCTTTGACTCCTGAAACGCCGTCCTCTAGTAAATCGGCGACCAAGGATTGCCCGTAAGTTGTACCCCAATTGAATGAGCGAGCCCCCGTACTAACTGCTGTTTCGGCTATCGAACCATTCTCCCACCCCATATGTGGACGAATTATTCGCAATACTGCTGAATCGATGAATAAGGAACCATCGCTAGAAGTCGAAACAATATCCAAAATTACTCTGATTCGTAAAGATGTAGCATCAGCATGAGGGCGGAATCTCATGCTGGTTGAACTCCAAGATGTTGCTGTAAAGGCCTGATTTGATGAGGTATTTGTATGGAATACGTTTCCATCTGAATCCAAAGATGAAACCTCGATGGAATACTCTCCATATACATCTCCTGATCTTCTACCATAGACGAAGATGTTCCAAACGTGACCTGTGAAATCCTCTGGAATATCATGTATTGTCTCAAGAGAGGCAACGCCCTGACCACTACCAGAATATGCGGAGCAGTTGTTGACAATATCTCTATTCAATACGGTCACAGAGGCATTTGAAAGCGAGTTATTCCAAATCATAACCTTGTCAATCATACCTTCAAAGAATGAGTTACCTGCCCTGTTTACTCCTAATTTGTATAAATCAAAATTATTGATAGAACCATTAGAATAAGCATTGCTTTGGACCAATACTCCGTCCATATATTGCCTTACTTCACCCGCTTCAAAGACTGATACTAGATGCGTCCATTTCTGTGCCTCAACTGCACCGAAATCTTTGGTTTGGTTATTGTGAAACTTCCATACTCCGCCAGAAATCATATGCTGGAATGAGCCATTAGAACCAGCGTTGTCGTCTATTGCAAAGGTAGACGCATACGTAGTTTGATTTGTCGAGTTAGCCCATACCCACTGGCTGATAGAAAAGTTGCCTGTCCAATCATCCACCTCAACTTCTGCACGATCATCATCCCCATCAAACCACAGACAATTTCCATCGATGCAAGTTCTCCAATTGCTAGAGTTCATACCATACAAAGTAAAGTGCGAATCATCAACGCTGTTGTTGCTTTGGCTTCCCGCACCTTCTTCGAAATCCCAAGCGTGAATCAAATCCTCCGATTGTGGAATTGCATCGTTTGCGACGAAAAATGCGCTTGCTGGGACATGAGATTTGCTGACATTAGGCCCTTGCCATGAGACGATTAAACCATGAGGACCTCCACCTTGAAAGAATTCCACCTTGAAATCATGCATTCCAGATGTCAGATTCATGCTAGACGAGAATTCCCTCATCCCATGCGAACCGTAATTCTGGATCGCACTAACCCCGTTAATCCACAATTCTGAACCATCATCTGAGTTGAGGTAAAATGTCCAGTTTCCTGTTTCTGGAATCTCGATCAGGCCGCTAAATCTAGCTCCCCAATTATTCTTGAATCTATCATCGAGGCCAGGATAGGCATTGTAGGATGAGGAATACGCCAGACTGCTTTCAATGCGAGCGTGATCCGGAATTCGATCGATGAGGTCAGGCATAGAAGCGGTGTTGAAACTGATTCCTTCGTTGTCGAAATATTCAGCATGCATTCCTTGTAGCATATACCCCGATTCTTGAGTACATTGTGAGGAAATCTTGGCTTCCTGAGCACCGTTACCACCTTGTTTAGTCTCTGTTTGATACATCCATTCAAAACCATCAGCACCAGAAACCGATGGAGATGAAACGTTCCAATGTCTAGAACCACTAGACCATGATTCATCCAAAGTGTCGAACCCTCCGTTACTCAATTGATTCCTGTTCCACTCACCATCATTTGAGCCCCATGATGCATAAGCGATGATGTTACTGATATTGGTGAGAAAGGTGGAGTTTTGGTTGAAAATTACTGGTAAGCCCATGGTGTCGTTCAGAGAGGTATTGGCTGCATAGAGGTCATCGTTCCAAAATTTGTATCCGGACTCATTGCGATTACTTGCTAGATCCAAAACGAAGTTTCCTCTTTGTCCAAGCGAATTGTTGGCTTTTTCGATAAGGCCAAGGGCGGTTTCTACGGTATATCCTGTCAATCTGGTAACCAAATAAAATCCATGCTCTTCTCTAGAGAACGATTCGTAAATTCCTCCATTCAATGGTCCATAATTATGTTCAATCCACCAATCTTGGTCGATTCCGGCTTTGTAATCCCCTTCGACAAGTGCAATCTCATTATCAAAAGAAACCTTGTTGTTTCCTCCACTCACTCTGAGAGGAATTCCTTTTGTGGTCACAAGATAGTTGATTTCTTTACTTCGGTGTTGGCTCTGGTTCAACCAATCCATCATTGGTTCGACAAAATAAGTGTTGAATTGGTTGCGATTGATGGTTTCAGATGTAGGGGTATCGCTGTTATTGAAGATTAGAACATTGTTCATACTGATGTTTCGCGCATTAATGAATGCCCAACCTATGGTCCTACTGGCTGCACTCTGATTGTTGATTAAGATCGCAACATCGTCATAATCCATGTATTCAGTTTGTTCAAAGCCCCCTGGAACCGCTATATCATTGAAAGTAGCAGCACCTTCATCCCTAGAGTAGGTAAAATCGAATTCCTCGATACTCCCCAAGTTGGAGAGGCCTTGCGTCCAACTACACAACAACAACATCAACAGCACCGCGCAGCAACCTAGACGGGCGCGCTGCGGCTCCATATTTCGTTCGTGTAAACAATCAATCATCATGGCTTCGCTTGTAGGTTTGTCAAAACATCAAACTGAACATGTATCAAATGCTACAAGGAGAGTACCTCGGCGATGAGGATAAGTAGCCCTGCCCTTCATCCGCAGGTCGATGGTCGAACTATACATGGCAAGAACATGCCGATATGGTACACTCAGAGTCATTGGTGGCGAACTGCATAAGCAGGAAGCAGATGTTCTTGTGACCCCTGCAAACAATCGGCTATCGGGACGCGAAGGATTGGATGCCATGGTGCACAAAGCAGCCGGCGAAGAATTGCGCCAGAAATGTCAGGAAATCTCGATAGAACAACGTACGAAGAATCTACCACCTTGTCCAGTCACCACTTGTGTTACAACTGAACCGTACGACCTCAATGACAAATTCAAGCACATTATTCACCTTGTAGGACCTGATTGCCGTCGTCCAAACCAAGATGAAGCTAGAAGAGAATTAATTCGCGAAGCATATGCATCATTGATTGCTGAATTGAAATCCATGAAGAAAGTAAAGACCGTCGTGGCACCACCCATTTCCATGGGCGTATTCGCGTATCCTCACAGGGAAGGAGCAAGGATGACACTTGAGATTCTTCTCGATTGGCTTGAAAATGATGAGAAGAATAAGATTGAGGATTACACTATCATCGTGAAAGAAAAGAATTTCATCAATAACATGAGAACTGTTTACCGAGAGACTGAAGATACTCTTCCTGGTACAGATACCACGAATGACTGATCACTCTTCGTAAGTTGTTGCATTAATCGGATAGAACTCGGCCATATCCCCAAATTCTTCCAATAGACTTGGGCCCCTAGCAAGATAGTAGACCGAACCTCTACCATCTCTGGAATCCTCTGCGGTAGAATTGTTACTCGATGCACACGGACCAGTACAACCATCGGCAAAGGCAACGTATACACGCCCTTCTCTGTCGATATGAAGGTCATTGAAATCCAAAAGGTTCCTGTTTGAACCACCAATATCTCGACAGTCTCCGGAGTTCAAACAGATTGATCCCATTTGAACTGGGTCATCGGTCACTCTTCTAGTATGGAAGGTGGGTTCATCGTCCAAAGCATTGAGACTGTATGTAATGTAGAGATGGTAGGACACATTGTTTGGTGCATAATGAGCATTACCATCCCAGGGGTTACCATCGATATCCGATTGATTCAGCATTTCAGAATTTTCACTTCCAAGATACATTACTGCAATCCGTCCTGGATCACCCGCATCAGTCTGCGGAAATACCGATGAAATGACTTCAACAGGAGAAATCCGAATGCTATCTTGCTCCCAAGTTTCGCCCGAATCGGTAGAACGGGACATGTAAACTCCCTCATCTGCACCTGTCCAAACATGATAAGCATTGGAGGCTGTATCTGTTGAAACCTCTGAATTCTTTCGAGGGNAAGGNGTACTAACATCTTCTCCCATCGTTCTCTGGAACCANGAAAAACCATTGTCCTTGGAAACAATAACCGTTGGAGTCTCTACTCTAGGAGTAACGTATACAGTTCCATCTGGGGCGGTTGAAATCGCCCCATGTAGGCCACCGTTGGTAGTTGCCAAACCGATAATCTGCCCACCCGCCTCAAAAGTTGCACCACCATCAAAACTGGTGAANCAGAATATTCCGACTAATTTGTTGTAGCAATAATATACCGCAGTTTCATAGAAACTTGAAGTGAATTGTCCAAATGCACCATATCCATCACTCGTCCAAGGACCGCTCGCTAATTTGATGTGGTCATTGATTGGAGTAGTTCCCGAATCGTGAGGATTGCCTAGCCAAGAGTCGCCATCATCGTCACTCCAACATATCCAGGATGTCTCAAGACCAATCATCTGTACGTTGAATATGCGATCNGTTATTGGATCAACCCACCCATAAGGGTCGCTAGTAGTAGGTGAACATTGTACAGGGTCCTGCGTCTCTTCCCANGCTTGACCATNATCGCAAGACCTCATGACTTTCTCCATTGCGATGAAAAACATACAACCGCTCGAAGTTATTCCAATACTGGGTTCCTTACCAGTCTCTCCCACATCGCTGAATTGGAAAATCATCTCTATGGGTAGCTCATCAACCGGCATTCCAGATTTGTTTGTTACAAAGACTCTAGGGTCTTTGACGACATCTTCAACCACTTGCACTTTCTTTACTTCCTCATTACCGAAGCAACCAGACATTGACATCATCAGCATCAGAGTGCCAATCAGCAAAGCGGTTGCTCGCATGTTCAGGCGTCAAGGAAGGTAGACATCTATGTTNCCCCAACGCGAGAACACAATTTCAACGGTGATTCTTGAGCCTCTGCCTCTCAATGGCCTCAGGCATTGTCAACCTACCAACTGCAACAGCTTTAGCCAATTCACTTGAGATGGTCAATCTACCATTGCTGTGTTTACGACTACGACGTTTTATCTCGCGCAATTCTCCATCGGTAGGGCTGACTGGCATTCTCTCAGTCACTCTCCTCCCCTTGTTGCGAGCTATTCGGACTGCTGCTGCATGGTGAGCATGCCTTCGTATCCCGAACGATGTCTTACGCTCATCGACCAATTGCACCTCGAAATTCCTAACAAGACAACAGTTGACTATGCGATTACGCATAGTGGGAGCACCATCTCCAATNCTTACCACTAATCTGTCGTGTTCCAAGGTTCCTGCCAAGGCATTGATGTGCACTGCTACATCATCAATTCTCTCCAATTGCGCTGTTCCAATCAAAATTCCATCTGCAAACCAAGCCATTCCTGGTCTTGGTCCGGGGTCAACCCCGAAAGACAACACTTTGGTGGAAGTGAGTCCTAGTGCCATTTGAATTGCCCTCTCTACTCCCAATTCAACCTGCTCGCAAACGACGCCAATGCCGCGTCCTTCCTTGGCCAATGACACTTCTTCAGGCGTACCCAGCCACACACTTCTCTTGTGGGGCAATCTTTGACCTTCAGAAAACANCTCAAAGCGTACCTTANGCCTACCTAATTCTTCGCACAAATGGTAAGCAAGACGGAAATCAGCAGTCCTGACGACCAGAGGTTCCACAATTACATGAGGCACGTGGTGGCCTTTCAATCTTCACTGCGCAAATGCGTTTCAAACACATTATACGCCCATCATCCTAATATTCTGTTGCCAAACGATGCTACCNGATGGCAATCTCGTACGAGCGAGAACTGCGAGCCGTTCTCGCAGGTTGCGAAGATGGAGTTAGAGCGGTCACAAGNTCTTGTGATGCTCTACAAACCGCCAAGGCCATGCAAGTNGTCCATCGGCCTTTCTTGGTNGTNAGAGCAGCNGGTAGTGGNATGGAAGGAAGNGGNGANCTTCTAGCNCTGCGCGGTGATCTTTGCTTCCCCATAGAAGTAAAGGCAAACAAACAACGCAAAATGTATCTCTCTGGAAGAACTTGGGAGCAACACGAATCGATGCGTCTCGAAGGTGAACGTTGTGGTTTGATGCCATTATACGCTCATAGATTGAAAGGAGTGNGNGGTGATTCTTGGCGTATCTTCCGAGTTGAAACNAAATCATTGACTGGAAGATTACGAATGTTACAACGTAGAATTCCTGCCTTGCCNAGNGCNCGTTCCGGAAGACCATTCCTCGATTGGGAGCAAGGCATGCCATTGCATTCTTTCCTCGCCCTCCTATGTAGGAGTGAGGAACACCGNCAGACCACTTTGTTGGAAGATCTGTCACAATTNNANGAGGACGGTGATGGACCTTCNGAAGTAGATGCTGAATAATCAGTTGATCATGTATGGCATGATTATGGTGAATAGCANCATGAATAGCAGCGCGAAACTGCTGTACACCGATGCCTTNCCAGCCACATGTTCTATCTTCATCGGATGCCAACCNCCCCACAATTTNACTTTCTTTCCTAACTTACTNAATCTGGTCAACCCATCATGNACCATATCTCTGAACATATGTCCACCATCGAATGGAACCATTGGAATCAGATTGGTGAAACCAAGAAGGATATTCACCCATATTAGCCAAAACAGCATATTGACAATGAAGAGAAGAGTGCCGATTCCAAGGAATCCGTCGGCTGATAATTTGCTCTCCTCAAAGGGGTGGATTGACACACCACTATAATCGAATGGAGTGACTAGAATGGTAAGCAAGTGAACTGGAGAATAGAGGATTCGAGAAAAGGCATTACCATTCCAATCTGTATGGTAAGGACCTGCCAATCTATCGATACCATTGGTCGCTTCACTTAATCCAATGACACCGAGGAAGGAAGAATTCTCTTCGATTCCTGCGACTTNGAGATCCTCTTTCTGCCAACCAAGGTCAAGGTAATGCTGATATTTACTTCCTAGAGTTACATTCAACAACACATCTTCTCCATTTGAAGCACGTTTGATGAGCATTGGAACGCTTTGATTCGGCTTTAAACCATCCATTACTGTGGAAAATGCATTGAGATCCGAGGTTGCCGAGCCATTGATTGAAATGATAGAATCATATGGTTCCAAACCTGCTTCATCAGCACCGGAATCAACCACCAATGATTGAGCATGAACGCCTTGAACATTAGCGGTGAATTGGGAGGCTACTACTCCTAGTAGAATCATGCAAATCAACGCTGCAAAGAGATTGGTAGCCGGACCAGCAGCAAACAGCCGTTGTCTTTCCTTGCTAGGGGCTTTGGTCAATTCCTCTGCTTGTGGTTCTGCAAAAGCCCCAAGTGGCAATGGTCCAAGCAGTAATAGACCGAAGGAACGAACTCGCATTCCATGTGCTCTAGCCTGCAAACCGTGTCCATACTCATGAATGACTAGACTAACAATGAACGCCATCGCTCCCCAACCAAGTGGAATGACTGGATTTAATCCTGGAATTGCAACCAATTCTGAGGCACTAGGCGGGGCGCGTTGAGGAGGAGAAATAATTGAAACCACGAAAGTCATCAAAACGAGCAGCAAAACCAGACCCATGGCGAACCTACACACCCATAGCGACAATTCTCCATAAGCCCTCCAAGCGGCTTTTGGCTTGGCCAACCTATCAAGAGCATTCTGCCCTTTATGGGTACGAATCATCAAAATGAATCCTAGAGCCCGGCTGGCATTCCATTTGTCCAAAGTTCCCTTACTCTCCCAAACCTTGAGTAAGATTATCCATGAGACAACAGCAATCAGTAGTACTCTCGCGTCAAGCCATGGAACATTCATCCAATCGCTTGCCATGAAATGACCACCATAAGGGGTTATATGAATTGAAGTAAAGATTCATGCGCGAATCAATAATCATCATCGCTCCATTCATCCTCTTCTTCATCTTCTTCGTCACCGTATTCCTCATCCTCGTAATACTCATCATCGAGAATGGATGAATGCCTCTCTAAAGCAGTGCGTTTGCTGATAATCACTGCAGTGAAAATGACCATGACTCCTACTGCCGCGAAAATCCATCCAAGTGGTTTTTCTCTGACATTGTCGACCCAGCCGAAGTAAGAGACGTAGACGACTTCAATACCATGTTCAGCGCTGTTGTCATCCTCGTTTACCTCTAGAACTACATTCTCTGGATCGACGATTGCTCTGATTCTATCATTTCCAGATTCTGCCTCCCACAAAACCGTCAATTCAACCGATTGTCCCGGCTCAAGTGAGTTGATGGCTCTAGTCTCAAAGGCCTTGCTTTCTACACCAGCAAAGAATGAAACCGAGAAAGGTGTACTTTCTTCTCCGCCAGTATTCATTATCACCACTTTGATTTCAACATTAGCCCCAGGGCTAACATGGTCATCGTCGACACTGATGCTAGACAATTTGAGATCTGCAACTTCAGCACCAAGATAAATCCAACCAAGTTCGTGATCATCATCCAGGCTTACTAGTTCCTGAACCGGGTTGGATGGACTGTTACCGACCTCTAGGAAGGGGTTTCCTGCTGCATCATATCCAGTCAACCAGAAGCCAACGATATCTCCCATTCGGGCTTGGATTCTGCCCCCATCAGTCAAGTCCACAGTTCCTGTCCAAACTATGTCTTGTCCATTCTGCTGCATTCCGAGTTCAGAAGAACCAGAACCTATTGTGACGGTATTCATGTGATCCCTCATTATCCAATTCACAGTTTGCAAACTACCAGTAAGATCTGAATCTTCCCAACCCTTGAATTCGACAGGAACCTTGGTTAGGTCTGTCTTAGCGCTGATATCGATTACATTGACTGGAGCGACTCTGGTTGTCACTCTCAATGGTGAATGGTCCACATCGATCCTCAAGGTAGTAGATACACTGGTTCCAGTCATATCTTCTCCTCTTCCGGGAATGCCCGATATCGAAATCAAGCACGTTCTAGTCGATGAACTAGCCAATGAGGTTGCATGGTCCAAAGGAACCTCTATGGAGTATTCTCCATTATCTCCTAGACTACCATCGCTCCAAACAGACTCTCCATCGAATACATCAACCTGTACACCCACATTCCTAGGAGCTGGCACATTGGAGCCCTCATAGACGATTCTACCATCGAAACTCAAGCGGTCATCGGCACGGACTCTACTG
>PBHQ01000038.1 GCA_002719475.1 Methanobacteriota archaeon
TTGGGCCACAGGGTGTTGTTGGGCCATAGGGTGTTGTTGGGCCACAGGGTGTTGTTGGGCCTGATTAAATGTGTCATTCAAGGACTCATTGCCCATGGAATTCATCAGTATCCTTGCAATGAACATTTCCATAATTTCCGGGTTCTGAACGGCACTGGAACTTATTAGAATTTCATAATCTTGTTCGTCTGCAAGACAGAATGATATCTTTCCAATCATTGAAATAAAGAACATAACTAGTGAAATTAGGGAGAATATGATACTCATTGACCCGATAACGTATCCAACATCGTTGGGACCACCAGCCGCAATCATAATCCCTGAAATGAAGAAAAATAGGAAACTGATTATCCATATTGGGAAACTCCTTCTAACATATGTAACGGAAGCCAAATAATTGTCATTGATTCCAATAGAAGTGGTTTCAGAACCCTTTCTTGCTTGAATAATAATTCCTCGTCCGAGAACTGATTCAATATCAATATGTGAACGGCGCGCATTGAATGTCGCTTTGACATAACCATCCCTATTCTCGAGATGTACCATTTTTTTCATAGGGATATCCAATAATTTCGGCATGGCGAAGGGTTTGGAAATTGATATTTAACATTTAGTAATGAATCATGATATACCAATTTTCATACAGAAGAAATGCTACCACATTTCGGACACTTGATCCGACCCTTATAGTCTGAAGGGACCTTCAGACCTTTACCGCATTCACCGCAAGACACAGTGACTTTCTCAATCTGTTTTGCGGGCTCCACACCCCCCTTCAATCGCTGAATCAACTCATTTTTCTTACCCGAGACTGGCAAACCTTTCTGCTTGAGTTGGTCTTTGAGTTGTGCAACCGTGAATGAGGAGAGGTCTGCTTGCTGAGGAGTGTTTGCGGGGAGGACTACTACGTTGGGACTTTCTTCTCTGAACCAAGCCCAAGGGCGAGCCAGTGCTAATAGGCCTACAACGAACAATAAGATGCCGCCATAACATGAGTAATATGCCATAACCCTTGTTCCCTCACAGAATTCGTCGCATGAACCCCCTGATCCGCCTAGCCCTGGTCCAAGCGAAGAGAAAACTGACACAATTGCGAGAATAACTGCCCCGAAAATAATGAGTATACTAAGTGAAACCATCAGGCTACCCAAATTCTGAGATTTGGATTCTTGGAATTGATTGTGTACTGGTATACGGGAAACAATCGGATTGGAAACGTCTTGCATGACCACAGAAAAAGTAACCTTCTGCTTTGGTTTGCCAAGTGCATAAGCCATGCCAATGATGCCGAATAAACAAGTGGGTGCTGCAATGCAGGTGGATATCACCCCTATCATTGCAGTTTCTTCAGTACCGGACCTTACCACGTTTTGCCCTGCAACATACAACCCTACGGCAACTGCTAGGAGGATTCCTGGAACCAAGAAACGGTTGCTCTTCCAGTCAGGGTCCTGAGTATCATCTGCGATTACGACCGCAGGAGGCGGAGTTGAACCTGCCATGAACGTATGTTTCAAATCCCAACCAAATAGTTTGGTCCGGACAGATGAAGAGAAAACAAGGTTTGCACGAATGTTTTCTCACAAGATTTCGCCCTGTGCATCTTCATCCGCCATCTTTTGGTCGATGAATTGACGCATGAACTCTGGTAATTCACCGTTAACGAATATCACGTCTTGTACTTCGTCGAGTTTCTTTAATGAGTAATAGATCTGCATAGCCGTCATTGGTGTAGAGGAGCAACCAATACAACCACCTTCGAGTGCCATCATGATGATGCCTCCTTCGGTACCTATGACGTTGACAACACCATCATGAGCATCGAGAATCTCCTGTACTGGACCGAGTTCCGCCAGCACCTCTTCCGCTGTTATTGGCATCTCGCTCATACTTGCGTCTCGTCCATCCCATTTCAACCGTCGCTTTGCTACCACAATCAAGATGTTCGGTATTCACTACGACGCTAACATGCCGGTCCGGGTCGCGGTTCTCGATTTATTGTGTGAACGCCCGGTTTATGGCCCTCAAGGCAACGCTGCTGCAGTAAGTGGTTTTGGCGATGTCGAAATTCTGGCGTTGAACCCTCAGTTAGAAAGTTTGGAGGGATGGCGGGTTGAAGGAGAGTGGGAAGGAATCCCGTTTCGAAGAGTTTCAATGCCTGAAAATGTCGAAGCCTGGTTCGATTCTGGAATCAGCGCCTTGGTGATTAGTGGTTCACGTTCCAATCTTACCATGCCAGAAGAATGGATGGAAGGTGCTTGTGAATTCGTGCGCCGTGCTGTGGAATACGGAGTTCCAACCCTTGGAATCTGTTTTGGGCATCAATTACTGGCTAAGACCTTTGGAGGAAAGTTGGAGCGGGCAGAAGAGGGATTTCATGATATCTCGACGACGCAATTGACATCTGAAGGGAGAATGGACCCGCTGTTCTCTGGATGTAGCGAACCGGTAGAGGTAATCTTCACACATCAAGATCATGTTATCGATATTCCAGAAAGGGCGCGTTTGCTGTCCAGCGCAGAACATACAGTCAATGCTGCATTCCGGCTGTACACAGAAAATGGAGAAGCCATGCAAACTTGGGGTCTGCAATTTCATCCAGAATCAACTGNCGANATATGCAGATATGCTTCNAGCGTAGGTGACATGCCATTTNCTGAAGATGATGAAAGGNTTNCNAGATTNGCTGGAAANCGCATATTACAGAANTTCGCGGATNTTGNCATNANACNNGCTTTGAATCTNCTCNAANNNCGCAGNAATACGCATTCTCTTGTGTAATTGCTATGGAACCACTTATNAAAGCATCTCAGGTCGCCGCCAGCAACAGGTGTTGTTATGTTAGAGAATGTAGAACTTGGATACATTGCCATTGCTACCGCAGTANTTGGTCTTGTTGTGGCTTTTTGGTTATACAAGCAGGTCAANTCGATTAAGATAGAAAATGAAACTGTAGCTCGAATTACTGGAGAGATTCAGGATGGTGCTATGGCTTTCCTCAAGGCTGAGTACAGATACCTTGCAATATTCATCGCAGTAGTTGCTGCGGCCTTAGCAGCAGGTGGAAGTCTAGGCTTAGGTTGGCAAACTGCCGTCGCCTTCCTCATCGGTGCTGGAGCCAGCGTTGCAGCGGGATTCTCGGGAATGCGTGCTGCTACCTCGGCCAATGGACGCACCGCTATGGCCGCTAAGAATGGCGGTCAGCCTGAGGCCCTTGAGACCTCATACAACGGTGGAGCGGTCATGGGATTGGCCGTAGGTGGACTCGGTCTGCTCGGTGTTTCGGTCATGTATGTGTGGCTAGGGCAAGACCTCGACAACGTCCAATATATCGCTGGTTTCGGAATGGGTGCCAGCAGCATTGCTCTATTCGCACGTGTTGGNGGNGGAATATACACCAAGGCAGCAGACGTAGGAGCGGACCTAGTTGGTAANGTCGAGGCTGGAATCCCTGAAGATGATCCACGCAACCCAGGTGTCATCGCTGACAATGTCGGAGACAATGTCGGAGATGTTGCNGGAATGGGTGCTGATATCTTCGAGTCCTTTGTTGGTTCAATCATCGCAGCCATGGTTATTGCTGCAGCAGACAGCGACCTTGGAGCAAAGTACGTNATGCTACCAATCGTTCTCGGTCTGGTCGGATACATCGCTTCGATTATCGGAGTCTTCTCGATGAAGGCNATGAAGTCGATGGATGCNGGCGCTGCCTTGCGCAACACCACCTTCATCGGAGCAGGTCTATTTTGGATTGGCGGCTATGTTGCCATGGACCAATTGGGCTACGAAGACAAAGGTGCAATGTGGGCAGTCATCTACGGTAGCCTTGTTGGAATCTTCATCGGTCTGGTGACCGAGTACTATACTGGTATCGAGCCGGTATTTGGAATNAAGCCCAAAGCCGTCCCACACATNGGAGANATGTCAAAGACTGGNCCAGCAACCAATGCTATCGCTGGTCTTTCCGTTGGAATGATGTCTGTATTCATACCAGTAGTTCTGATTGCTGTAGGCATCTATCTCGCAAACTTCTACTCAGGGCTNTATGGAATCGCAATGGCNGCAATGGGAATGTTGGCAACAGTTGGAGTCACCATGACCGTTGATGCATACGGNCCTGTTGCTGACAACGCTGGNGGAATNGCCGAGATGGGCGAATTAGGTAAGGATGTAAGAGAAATCACGGATGGACTCGACAGTATTGGAAACACCACTGCAGCCATCGGAAAGGGATTCGCTATCGGTAGTGCAGCATTGACAGCATTGGCACTCTTCGCCGCATACAAGTCGGCAGTATTGGAAAGCGATTCTAGCTTTGCAATGTCTCTTGATGACCCAATGATAGTCATCGGATTACTCATCGGTGGTTCCCTACCATTCGTTGTAGCCGCACTAACCATGACAAGCGTCGGGAAGGCTGCTGGAGACATGGTGACTGAAATCCGTCGCCAGTTTGGAATCATGAAGGGTGCTCTCAAGAAGGATGATGGATTTGAAGGAGATCTTGATGACCCTACAACTTGGCCTTTGCAAATCGAAGCAGATGGAGTGAATTATCCTGACAGTGCCTCTTGTGTTGACATATCGACGAAGGCGGCCCTCAGAGAAATGATTGCGCCCGGTCTAGTAGCAGTTCTTTCACCACTGCTGGTCGGATTATTCCTCGGTGCAGCAGCACTTGGTGGCTTGCTCGCTGGAGCAACCGTTACTGGGGTGTTGATGGCTCTGTTCATGGCCAATGCAGGTGGAGCATGGGACAACGCAAAGAAGGCTATCGAGCAAGGCGAAATCGAAGGAGAAAGCAAGGGTGGAGAAGCCCACGCTGCAGCAGTAATTGGAGATACCATCGGAGACCCCTTCAAGGACACCAGTGGACCTTCGCTGAACATTCTCATCAAGTTGATGTCGATTGTCAGTTTGGTCATTGTTCCAATCATCGTCTGAATAGGCTGTCGAAGCAAGGCTCAAGAAAGAGTCTTCGTTGGCCGCACCATGCGAGCATTGTTGCTCTTGTTTGTCATGCTTAGTTCAAGCATGGCCGGTTGTATAGGAGATTCAAGCCCTACAGCCGAAGAGTTACAGGTCGATGAAGAGCCAGGATGGCAGGTAGGAGACTGGTTTCAGTACATCTTCACGACTCCACAATATGGACAGGATACCGCCAGATTAGTCATCGCAGACAAGGTTGAGTCAGACGGAAATTGGATGCTGGGAATCTCCAGCCGCACTGAAGCACAAAGACACGCGGTACTCAATCACAACCCCTTCCTCGGACGACTTACCTTCTCAGACCTCAAGGTCTTTGAGAATGGTCTAGCACAGACGGTTTTCCATTTCCCAATGGATGTGGGCAACACTTGGGAATTCACTTTGTTCGGTCACGAATGGAGTGCTAAGGTCAGCGAATTGAAACAAGATGGGGCAATTATCGAAGCAAGCAGTGGTGGCGGAGGAACAATAGTTTACACATTCGATGGAAATATCGGTTTCCTGAGAGAGTTTGAATGGACCTCAACTGATGATCAGAGTCTATTTGCAATGGAATTGACCGAACACGGTAGCAACCACGATGGGCGCGTTTGGTTCGTTAGAGCGACTGACCTAAAGAGCGAAATCTATCAAAACATAGATGGTGAATTGTATGATACCTTCCTCGATAGTGGACATCCAAGCGGTGCAGAATTCGACCACCTAATATGGTACCTCGACGTCATTATCGACGACTCTACTGGTTCCTCTGGATCTCTTACTATCAAGGACCATTTGGAAACTACCTCATTGAATCGTGCATGGGGAGATAGTTCTGAGGAAAACCATGCCATTGGTACGATACCTTCAGTGACCGGTGAATACAGTCTAACCGTTACTCTCTATGGTTCCTCTTCGTATATTCACTTGCGAATCGCAGGCGGTTTGGAACAAAGTTGGGACCTTTGAATCATCCTAGCATCGCTCTAGTCTCATCAAAACCACCGACGAAGACCACCTCTCCACTCCTAAGGTCGAAAACAACTGGGACAGTTCGGTGCCTCGTTGCACGCACAACCTCGTCTCTGAGACCAGGGAAATCATCCATGTTGTATTCCACATAAGTCAGACCTTTGCTTGGGAGATATCTCTTCAATGCTGAACAATAACCACAGAAATTTCCAGTGTATATTAGGAAGTCACTCTCCGTCGCCTCTGCATGGTCCTCGATGCTTCCCATAAGCACGTCAAGAAAGACGGGGTATTCAAATCCTCCTTGACACATAATCGTGTTCAAGGTCTTGTTTGCTATGCAAAATTATCAACTAATCTAGAAGTTCTGCATCGGCGAAACCATCATCTCGTAGTTCCAAAGGAGTACCTGGACGAGATATCAGCAAAGCAGGAACTGCAATCAGAAGAAGCGCGAAATACCACAACCAACCGAATTCCCAATGATCATCCTCTGCCCCTTCGCTATAGGTAGTAGGCCCTAGACCATGGCTGACATTCATGTCCCACCATGCGAACAAAGCCAAGGCATCCAATGCTGTCTGGAAGCCTTGTTCCAACTCATCAACTCCTCCAGCATAGGTCCTCAAAGTAGGAAGGTTATCTGCTTGCGAATGTTTGATTGTCTGTTCACAAGTATCCCCTTCCTCATGGATATTTTCGTGCATGCCGCGAATCCAGACGCTAGCATAGCCGCCTTGAATGAAATTGTAATGATCAGAGTTTCCCTTGGTATCATCGATTACTTTGACCCACTCTGTTGGATAGTCTAATTGTTGATGGAGAACCTCCTTCAACTGGGATTGTAACCTCTCTGCATCTCCTCGCATGTGGTCGGTCACCTCAAGTTCTCGATCGGTATAATATGACCAATCATCAACTGGGGAGGCATAGAGGTAGAGGGTGAAATGATCCTCACTACAGGTTGGCAAGTTAGGCGGGGATAATGGCCAATTGAGACCAAACATATCGAGGTTGATGTATGTCGCAACATCTGTCCCTTCAGGCACGCTGTTGACGAAGTGAAGACTACCCATTCCCCCGCCCTCACTAGCTGAGGAACCTTGCCATTCCTCATAATCCCAAAATCCGAACTTCCAGGTATGTTCAGGNACGTGCCCCCACTCCATCATCACATTTGCAAGTTCCAGAAGATTAGCCACTCCCGTACCATCGTCATATGCCCCCTGAGATCGACAAGTCGGATAGGTAATTCCAACCAATGGAGGAGGTGAATAACAGATTGCATCATGATGAGCACCGACTACAATCCAAGAGTCATCTCGCTTTCCAGGTAGAGTTGCGACAATATTCATGCAATCGCTACACTCGTTGGTTGTAAACGACTGTTCCTCCACTTCATAGCCCATCATTTCTAATTCCGACTTTATCCAAGCCCTTCTATCCTTGTTTGCATCAGTATCGATCTGTCTGTATGAACCATCGATAAAATTCTCAAGATTGTCATATGCGCGAGAACCCGANGGCTTCGGGTCCATCTCTTCGGGCATCGCCATTACCCCTACCTGATCTTCATTGGAAATGCTTCCAACCATAGTGCTCATTAGCAATATCGAACACAGGAATATTGCATNCTTGGCCCTGTGCATGATACGACCATCGGGCTCTGAATCTTGAGCCTTCGCACAAAGCGATTGCTTTCGTAAGCCTCATGCCCTCTACCCCTATCGAAGGGNAATGGGCGCCCAACAGGACGACAACACACCCGGTTCGTCTCGAAATAATCAGGGTATTTTGCGAATACAACCAATGTGTCGAGATGAGGAATTATTCAATCAGGTTAATGCCGCTCAACCAGCGCATGGAGAGGCATACCTCTGGTGGTTGACTCAGGCCTCTTGGCTGGTCAAGACAAATGANGCNACATTTGCNATCGACCCTTGGTGGAGAGATGTCTTCGCTGGCGACCACTGGGCCAAACTNCTGGGAGAATATCCACTGCACCCCTCTGCATTTCCANCTCTNGACCACGTACTGTGTACNCATTGGCATGATGANCANCTTTGTCCAGAGAGTATCCCAAGAATCGCNGAGTCTCAAACTCNGGTNGACTTTGTCATNCCCAGTCGCAGNGTAGANGTNGTGANTGGATGGGGAGTTGCAGAAACACGAATCCATGCNGCTCATGGNCACGGTCCTGTAGAATTGCAAGGGCTNAGGGTCTGGTGTGTNCCTGCTGCTCACCAAGAACTGGACTTCGATGAAACCGGAGCGAGTTGGTATGTCGGATACATAATTGAGAGNGGAGGNGTGACTTTCTATCACATGGGNGATGGCCAACCTTGGCCNGGTTGGCATAGTGCAATCANCAAAGCGGTAAACAGATTGNCACCGTCTCAAGAATTGGATNTCGCNTTGCTGTGTATCAATGGNAATGANAACCTGCATCATTCACAAGCGGTTGANCTCATCGAAAGAATTGAGCCNCGAATAGCCATACCCATGCACTATGGTATGGATCCAGGAAATACGGTAGACCCNCANATATACGTCGATGAATTGGCAGAAAGAATACCAGATGTGCCAAGAGTAGTGCCAAAAGTCGGCCAATGCCTGCATTACTCTGATGGNGNACTGGGGGCCTTNAATGACTGAAGCAGAGGAATTNTTCNGNATACTCTGGAGTGAGTTAGACTTTGACGACCACCCTCTCAATGGTGGCCATGGACTTGACCCCGAAGGAGAACTTCATGTTGAATCTGAATCTGGTCTACTGTCTCTAAATGACAAGCGAATCCGCTTCCAACTATACAGTGATGCCCAGAAGTTGTCCGACGAATGGGAGAATGNNATGGAACTCAGGGATTCANAGCACAGACCGATTTCAATTCACNTTCTAAGTGAGAATCCAATNCTTGCTAGAGCGCCACCCGGAAGGTTNGGACTACATCGTTGGTCGGTGCATCGTTCAATGCTTACTAGTCAACTATGGGAATGGATTATTCAGAAAACTGGAGAACTGAATACTACTGAAATATTGAATGCAGAAAACATCTGCTTATTTCCTGAATTATCATCTCATGAGGGCACAAGGTTTGAGAGAAACGTAGAGGAGTGGCGAGAGTCCCTGCACAAAATCCGCAATGGCTTGATGCAATCAGCTAGCGAAGCACTTCAGGGCTGGACTTGGCACCTTGAAATCGACAATAAGGCAGATAGGTTAGGTTGGTACATNCGTTGCCCAAACNAATGGAANAGCCTGTTCACNATTTTCGCTGGATTCTGTTGGAATCCTAACAGNCCAGAGTCTATGCATGGGATGTTGTTGTTTGAGCGAGCCCCTGAAGGTGAATTAGACCGAGATGATGAAGCNGAANCCAACCTCATGGACGTAAAGAGGACTGAGATTCTATGTGCTCCTGATGGTCCAATAGCAGAACTATCCGCAAANCCTTCTTGGAATGATTCAGTAGATCCAATCAATCTAGGAGAGGGGGTCCACCTTTGGCCNACAAGCATGGGTAGATGGCCACTGATTNATGCAATCTCAGCAGCCAAGTCAGACGATGAAATCCATGTATGGCTGAACGACAAGATAGGATTGATTTCTCCAGTAATCCNCAAACTNAGGACTCTGTGACTGTCCGTTGCATACCTTCCTCATCTATTTGCCATTCGAGAACCTGCCAGCCTGCATCTATGCAAGCCTGTTTCACGGCATCGACCTTACCGACATTGGCAAACATTCCGATACAACCGCCACCAGCGGCACCCATGCCCTTCCATGCCAACACTTCTCTTGAAGCGACCAAAGGGTCAACCACCGAGTGATATGGTTCATTCAATTCAGGGGCCATATTCTCGATGGCATCGTTGACTTCNCGCATGGCAAAAACCACTTCATCCCTACGATCCTTCTGCAAACCATCCGCAAGTTTCCTCGCCGCCTTGCGTATTCGAAGCAACGATTCGATGACCACTTCTTCGCCGGCATCATAGCGATCCCAAACGCCTTGATGGATATCGCCGCTGACATGTGAAATTCCCGTATAGGCCAAGACCAATTGTCGTTGTAACCAACGCTTTGCACTAGGCATCGCTTCGAAGGGTAATACCTCTACCATGTCGCCTGCAAACATCAGATGTTGTACCCCGCCCAAAGCCGCAGCCCACTGGTCCTGACGNCCACCGCGATTTCCGAGCAAGGCTTCGAATTGATAGGCCAATTCAGCAAGATTCTCTGGACTTCTTCCCTCTCCATTAATGGCCGACAAAAGAGCGACATTCATCGCAGCACTGGTACCAAGGCCACTTGAATTAGCAATTTCAGAATTGTATTCAACGCTTATTTTGTTCTCATCGTCAATTTGGAAAACTGCTGTGATATACTTGTCAATGGCAAGATTGACTACTTCCCCTCCATGATCGTGAGTGAATGGTGCGCAATCTGTCCATCCACCTGCAAGGTCGATTCTGACCGGCGCTCTTACCCTGACCTCTTTCATTTGGCTCCCTCACGCAGTTCTTCCGTCGCCTGTTCAAAGAGGATTCGGCCGCGAGTTAACAACATCCCCCTCCAATCATCATCCTTGGGATTGAATGCCTTCAGCAAATCCAATCTACTCCAATGTGTATGCATCTCCTCAACATCACCGTGATGGGTCCAAGAGTTCTCCTTACGCAAGGAATTGAGAACCTTGAACGGTTTGTAAGTTCCAAATTCTTGAGTTATACAGGTCCAATCGATATTTGGCCATCTAGCCATCAACCCTTGATGCAAGTCTCCTCTTGTACGGTAAGCAACTCCTTTGTCAGCATCAAGTGGAGTGATGCGTTTTCCATATCTTGTCCGCATGCTTGCAATCTTCTCTTCTTTCACACCTTGATTCACTAATAGTGTGTCATGCCCAAACTTACCCAAACCCGTATGCAGGTCAATAGCCACTACCCGTTCTGCAGAATCTAACATAGGCGTCAACCATNCCAAGAACAAAGACGGGCCTTTGAGCAATTCATCTCCACCATATTGCATTGATTCGGGGCGTGTGTACTGGCCTTCTGCAATCGCTTGCTTGGTCTTGCTCCAACCATGCTTCAATACATGCCTGAAGGCCTTGAAGAAGAAACCTTTCTCACTCTTTTTTGGTGGAATTGCAGGATTTATCAGATAATCAACAACATGGTATCCTTCAGGCTCTCCTGAATATTCTTCACCGGGAGGTAAGAAGTTACGATTCAAATCNGCATTGTTCTCATTCACTCTGCGTAACCAAGCCATTCCCCATGGATTCAAGGAATGGACAAACACAACTGCAATCCCGTCTGGAAGACCTTCTTCGAGAATATCTCGTAAGATATGCAGTTGAATTGCTGAGCCAGGATAGCCTTCAACCCCNTGGATTCCAGAAGTCGATAGCAACAATCTCTTGCANTCAGGGNCTCCCAAGATGCAGGTATCGATTGCCAAGTCCTCTTCGACTGGCCCTTTCTTACCAATCAACAATCTCTCAGACTTTACATTTATTCCAGAATCTTGCAACTTTTCACAAAGATGTCTGAAACGTTGAGAGGCGGCTACCCAATCATTGGAGAAGACATCTTCCCACATATCTAGNCCTCATGACAAGCGGAAGGTGCGAATACTCTTGGCTGGGACTGTAATCATCATATCATCACAAGTGGAAATCGCCCGCTCCAAAAGGTCGCACTCACTGGCCATCTGCCAGATGTCGCTTTGCAACTTTCCACTCCAGTCATTTGCAGTTGGGTTCCATAATCGCAGGGCTGAACCAGNCCCGTCTTCACATGGCTTGAGACTGGCGAACAGAGGTTTGGGCGAAGGCCCCTCAAGTTGGTAAGGTTGCAGAGTTGTTGNGAACTCACCGCTACCGGTTATCACATCGAAGGAGGCATCGAGTTGTGGCTTTGGAATTCCGGGNACAATCGAAGCTTGAGCNGACAGCATCTCCGCCACCTCGTGAACTGCAAGACCGTCATCCTCAGCATCGCTCCAACTGCCCTCATAGGGCATAACTCCCCATCTGAACCAAGAGGTTCCAAGGCATTGTGCGCCNGGAGCAGGGAAGCAAGGTCCGGCTCTGTTTCTTCTCCAAGCAAATCCGTCTCGAGACAACCATCCCACACTTCTCAATGCAGTCAAGCAAAGGTCCAATCCAGAACCATATTCGCTGGGCCTAGCTTCGTATTCATTGCTGCCCGGACATAACATCGCCAATCCATGTTCTGCATCCTCAACAGCAAGGAACTGAGAAACGTGCTGAGTAGGTACCTCGGGTTGATTCCACTCGGTGACATGTGGGAATTCCCAAGGCCTCTCAATGACATCGAACGCNCCCCCAGCGTGAACTGTGTCGCTCTCAATTCCACTTGGAAGAATTACGCGTATTCTGTGATCGTTACAACTATTGTCAATCGACGTCTCTACCTCNAGGAAGCGACTGCCGCTGCGCAGAGTCAAGTAGTGGTCAATGATTAGCCAATCGTGATCGCTACTCCTTTTCTGAGTCTCATCCAAGAAACGCTTTGGAATTCGCCACTCCATCTGAAGGTGCATTGTCGATGACCATGGGTTCTCTTTCTCAATCATCATCTCTACGTTACAAGTGTGGTCACCAGCCTCCTTGTGAAGCACTCTCCTGTCCACATGATCTGGCCTCTCATCCAACCCTGGACCTTTGGCTGCACCGATTGGGATTGGATACCCGCCGGGTGAATGGTCGTATGAGTCGCCAGCATCTTCGTCATCTTCCATGACTCCCAAGCCACTCCAAGTTCTACCATTCTCTAAATCGATTAGGTCAAACCTACCATCATCCCGAAGAATGACCTTGATCAAGCCATTTTCCATCCACATACCTTCACTGTCGATAACAACCTCTTGCGCAGGAGTTGGTTTGAGGTCTATTCCCGGCAACAAGTGCACTAGATGCATTCCTGGTGGAAGATCAACAGCGTTGATGCTGCCCGCCAAGCGTGGCAGACTGACATGAGCCACCCTGTCAAAATGCGCGTGAAGGCTCCATTGAGGAGAAGTCACCAAAATGTCTGCCTGAGCCGAAAAGGCGGTGGAATCTGCTACTTCCAGTCGAGCAGATACCGAATCCTTCCAGCCTTGAGTATCGAAAGCAACTCCATCTACTGTTATCGCACCTGACCATGGTCTAGGAGTTGGATTGTGTAGCAGCAAAGCGATAGCATCTTTGTTGGGATGCCTCAGGTCAAAGTGTTCCCTGAGTTCGGCGTGCAAATCATCCAGAAGCATCGCTGAAATCTCTTGAGCATGACGGAATCGAACCTCCATGTCGAGATGCGTTGAATCAACACTACAACCGCAAATGTCGTCATGGGGGTGATTGCGCAGCACTTCTCTCCATGCTAATTGCAACCTTTCCTGTCTAGGTCTACCGCCTAAAGACCATGAGGCTGAAGCCAATGGCTCAATTTGGTCCTGCAGTAATCGCATCGTGTGATCGTTCATACGCTTGAGATAGAGACGGGCGCTGAAAACTCCGGAAAGCAGAGCGCGGTCCCAACCTTGATGCAATTCACCTTGATGGTCCACCAAGGGCTTGCCTCTACTCTCAACCCAATCCTTCAAAGCGCTGAAGAAATCGGTGAAGCGAGAATGACGCAATTCGATTTGCCCCTTGAAGTGTTCATTGGCTGCTGCAATCAACATTGGCAAAGTTGGCTGTGGGTGAGTATGGTCGCTACCATTGCCGAGTTGAACTACTGGAGATGCCCAGTTGTATGTGTTCTCAAGGCCATCTAACAAACGCTGCAATCGCCCCATCGCAGTCTTGACATCAACATCGGCTGAATCTTTGCGATCTAAAGGACGCTCCTCAAATCCCCATGCCATGAGGCACGGGTAATCCGGCGTCTGCTTGACAGCCAATACGGATGATTCACCATCACTTGCAGTCCAATTGAAGACACAACCCGCATCTCCAACCCATTCTCCTGCTCCACGAGTGAAGAGGAAGGTGTCCAAACCTACTCCCTTGAGAATGGCTGGCAATTGTGCCACGTGACCAAAGGGGTCTGGAACATAGCCGATATTGGTGCGGCCTCCGAACTCCTCAGAGATTCTGTACCCAAACTGTAGATTGCGAACTAGGGCCTCTCCTCCTACGATGAACTCATCTGGAAGGACATACCACGGACCCACACCTAAGCGGCCCTCTTTTACCAATGCCTCAATACGCCCCCTATTCTCTGGTTTCACCTCAAGATAGTCTTCCAGTACCACAGTCTGTCCATCGAATTCAAAGGAGGGATAATTCGCTTCAGGATTTTCTAGAAGGTCGAGTAAATCATCCACGAATTCGATTAATCGATAGCGATACTGCTGGAAAGGCAGGTACCAAGCCCGGTCCCAATGTACGTGTGGTGTAACGTGTCCAATCAAGATTTCAGAGTCCTCGGACTCGACTTTACCGGAAGCAGCGCCTTGAGCCATGGCGTAGAAGAATGGTAGGCGCTACAAAGCAGTTCCCACGAGAAGTTCTTTCACTGAATCTCAGATTTCAGGATTGAAAGGGTTCATTCAACAAACGATTCAACAATTCTTCAGCTTCTACCTCTAGTTCACGAAGTTCGTATTGTGCTAGTATTTCTTTGCGCTTTTTTCGAAGTTCACCGATACTTGGATCTCTAGCACTGGCTTCTGTATCGGGATCATATCTAACCGCAGCCAACAATCCAGTAGCCAATGCCTTGCAAGGCAGTTCATGTTTGAGGCATAGCATGATTGGGCCGAGCAGTCTATCATTGACAGCCAATTTTCTCATCGGATCCCTGCACTGTCTTTCTATGGGGTCGACGATGTCATGATTTCGGTATTTTTTCAAAGCCCGAGACACCCACTGCTCCTGTTCAAGACTATCAAATCCATGTTCAGCAATCAGGCCTTGGCTAGCCTCAAGACCAGCCTGCTCTGCTAATGACAATATTGCAGTATCATTGGCAGCATCTGCAAGCAGTTCGTAACCCTTGAGATGACCAAGGTATGAGATGACTGCATTGATTGAATTGTAGGTATACACCTTACGGGTTAACTCCAACTCGAAATTATCTCGTAGCGAAAACCCATCTACCAAAGCCAGCAACTCTGGACGCTTCGAGGCATCTCCATCCATAGGTAACTCCTGATGGTCCTGTACCCTCAATACCAATTCCCCATATTGTTCTCTGAGTTCTTCAGTAGGTTCGATGCAAGAACGTAGAATCTGAGATTGTATCACGCCCAATCCACTATTTTCGATTGCCAGGGCTTCACTGACCAATCTAGCCGGTGAATGATGATTCTCAGCCAAAATGATGTCCAATGGACCTTTGTTCAATCTTGCTTGCAAAGGACTGCGTACCTGTTCACACCAAGACTCTAGATTTCCCGCTCCTATCGATGTCAACAAGAGATCTGCCTCATCAATCCATTTCACCATATCTTCTGAACCTGTCAGTGTGGCGCCACAATTACGTATCCGCTGCTCACTTCCATACTCATTCAATCTATGCACAACATGATGCCCCATCTGATTCAATTCAGCGACCACCGATTCATCAGAGTCGACAAAACGTACTCTCCATCCAGAATTGTACAACAAGTCCGCAAGAAATCCTCTTCCGACCTTTCCTGCTCCGAAAATCAGTGCTGATGGTGCTGCAGCGAGTTGCGCTATTCGTGCGATTCCCAAAGCAGAGACTTCCTTTCCTTGTCTTCTATGTACATTTGACCAAAGGTCATCCCTGCTCTGGGTAATTATGGAAACATCAGCCAAGCCTCCTCCAACGTGCATTCTGTTCCATTGTGGAAGTTTGTCTACTATCGGTTGCAATGCAGCATTCAAGCCACCTACAAGGCTGGTTGCCAACTGTCCATCCGTATACCTCTCCAAATCATCCTGCCAGCCCCCAGTATGGCGCGGGTCTGCCCCTGGGCCGCGATTTCCGCGCACATGTGCATCGAAGAGGGGACCACCTGATTCTCCATGATTCCTCAACAACCAATCCGCGCAGCCCTTGTGATCGGCAACCGAAGGAGCAGATTTGATTTGAGACATGCCATGTAGCAGCGCCTCACCTCCACTCGAAGTGGAACTGTACATCACTGCTGGTAATATTCCGCAGGCTGGAAGATAGGTCATTCCATGGGGAACTTCCTCTAAACTTGATGGATGGATTGCAATATGTTCACTGGTGTTAGCAAGATTACCGGCCACTCCTAAGCCAAGGTACAGCCCTTCCAGTCCAGCTGACATATCACAAGTACCCACGATAACATCAGCACCCATGGCTTGCCCAAGTATTTCAGTCGGTGTACGAAAGTCTGGCAAGATGTCGCCTAGACCTATCCATTCTAACAACTCTGTATTCTCGANCATCCCTCTAAAAGAACGCCTATCTGAACAAACCACCCCAGTCAGAGAANAATTTACNAGATCCTTAACCTGAATTGCAACATTCGCCTTAGANATCAAATCTGGATGACGTAAAGCCCATTGCTTGAGTTTCACAGGTAACCATGCCCGACCTTCAGGGAGGTGAGAACCCATATTTTCAATCCTCCAAGAAAACGGAAAGAGACGATCATATTCCTCTATCAATTCTGNCTCGGGTCTGTCCTGCCAAGTGATGATTTCTCCAAGTACTCGGTTCTCATCATCGAGAACAATAGCACTTTGNCCTTGGCCACACACACCTATTGTTGACACCCTACTCAGGTCGCTTTCATCCATCCACTGGCGCAGATGNTTATTCATCTCTTCAACCAATAATTCCAGAGGTGGAGTTGGAAAGGTAGCCAATCTCCACCAACCTCCTTCGTCGATAACCAAAACCTTGANTGCGCTGGTCCCAATATCTAGACCTAGGGTCAATTCCCCCGACATATCTGACATCAGTTCCACTCCACTGGTTGCCAATTGAGTGCGGACAATCCNGGCTCCAAAGAAACGAATCGNGAAGGACTGTTTGATTGAGCCGCAGTCAAGAGATATCCTTGCAAATCAGAATCTATGCACGACCTGAAAAAGCGTTGTACATCCTCCTGTAAGAAGGCCGTAGCCAGTAGNCTACCCCCTCTACGCTCATGCTCTGAATCATCTGGAATCACCGTACCAATACGGACGCAAATGACCGATACATACTCNGATGCCTTGAGGCCTAGAGTCTCAACAATTATCTTCGTCAAACCATATGGTGAATCNATAGAAACTCCATGTTCAACCCCAATCTCGCCTTCAACGCNCCCCTCAAGTCCTACTTGAGCAAGNCCNGAAGATGCTAGAATCAATCTCTTNGCACCTGCTGATTTACTGGCTTCGATAACTCTACGAGTTCCTTCGATGTTGACCTCTAACATGCTCATCTGCCAATTTGAAGGGTCAGCATCAGCGGCTAAATGGATGACAAAATCGCAACCTTCGAAAAATATGGCTAACTCTTCTACTGAAGTTTGACTGATATCACAAGCATGATCGAGACGCGAGGGGGCATCGTCATCGGACACATTTCGGCCTCTTGCTAAACGCTCTTCTGTCGGCCTGTCAATTCCAACTAATTCGTGGCCATCAGCCTGCAATGCAGCGTAAACGATACCGCCGATGAGACCGCAAGCACCGGTGATGGCGATTCGCGCCATGGGTGCGCGAAACGATGGTGGCTCATCTCCGC